>NZ_CP093311.1:1811569-2113497 GCF_024498955.1 Thermomonas paludicola
GAGGCCGGATGCAATACATGCTGGTCGCCCTGCCACTGGGGGATGACCTGCAGTACTACCGTGACGTGGGACGCGGCGCGCGCCTGCAATGGCTCGACTTCGACCCGGCGCAAGCGCGCCAGCTTGCCGCTGCGCTGGCGGAGAACGCGAAGCCCGAACATGCGCGTTATCGCTACGACTACTACACCGACAACTGCGCCACGCGCGTGCGCGATGCGCTGGATCGCGCGCTGGGCGGGCAGCTAAGGCGACAACTGGAAGGTCGCTCCAGCGGCGACACGTGGCGCACCGAATCGCTGCGCCTGGCCGCACCCGCGCCGTGGATGTGGCTGGGCTTCGACATCGCGCTGGGACCATCGGCCGATATCGCACTGAACCGCTGGCAGCAGGATTTCCTGCCGCGCCGGCTGGCGGATGACCTGCGCAAGGTGCAGCGTGCCGATGGCCGGCCGCTGGTCGTGGCGGAAACCGAACTGCTGCCGCAGCGGCAGGCCGCCGAACCCGACGGGCATCCCGGCGCACTGTGGCCCTGGTTGTTGGCCGGTGTGTTGCTGGCCTCGCTGACGCTTGCCTTCGCCGAGCGCCACCCGCGCGCGCTGGCCAGCTTCGCCGGCATGGCCTGGGTGCTGTGCGGCACGCTGGGGCTGGTGTTGGCGCTGGCCTGGGGGTTCACCGACCACCGTGCGCTCTGGGCCAACCGCAACCTGCTGTTGTTCGACCCCCTCTGCCTGCTGTTGCTGCCCGGCGCATGGTCGCTGCTGCGCGGGCGGGCGCCGTCGGCACGTTTCCGCACACTGCTGATCGTGGTGGCCGCGCTGGCCGCGCTGGCCTGCCTGCCGCTGTGGCTGCAACTCCAACCGCAGCGCAACGGTCACTGGGTGGTCCTGCTGCTTCCGCTGCACGCGGCGTTTGCCAAGCTCTGGGCGGCCCGCAAGCATGCTTGAAGCAACCGGCGCGCAGGGGCAGGATGCAGCGATGAACGCCACCCCTCCCGTGCCCGGCTGCGTGGTCAATTGCGCCGCCTACGACAGCAACGGATGCCGCCGGAACATTTCCATCGATGCCATCAGCGACGTGCTGGCAACGGACGATGGCAGCTTTGTCTGGGTCGGCCTGTACGAACCGGCGGCCTCGCTGCTGGACAAGCTGCAGGAAGAGTTCGGCCTGCATTCACTGGCCATCGAAGACGCCCAGCATGCGCACCAGCGCCCCAAGCTGGAAATCTACGAAAACGCGCTGTTCATCGCCGCGCATACCGCCCAGCAGGTCGATGGCCACGTGCGTTTTGGCGAAACCCATATGTTCATTGGCGCGCGCTTCCTGGTCACGGTCCGGCACGGCGCCTCGCTCAGCTTCACCAGCGTGCGCGAGCGGCTGGAACGCGAACCCGCGCTGCTGGCACAGGGGCCAAGCAGCGCCCTGCACGCCGTCCTGGATTTCATCGCCGACAACTACCAGTTGATCGCCGCCGAGTTCGAACGCGAGCTGGACATGCTGGAACAGGATGTGTTTGCGGAAAGCTACAAGCGCGGCACCATCCGTCGCCTGTATGAATTGCGCAAGGAACTGACCCAGATGCGGATGGCGGTGGCGCCGATGCAGGACATCCTCTCGCAGCTGATGCGTACCCCGGCGCTTGCCATTCCGGAGGAAGGGAAGCCCTATTTCCGCGACGTGCTCGATCACGTTGCACGCGTGGGCGACACCATCGATACCCTGCGCGAAATGGTGTCGGCGGCGATGAACGTGAACCTGTCGCTGGTGACCGTGGCACAGGGCGAGATCGTCAAGAAACTGGCCGGTTGGGCCGGCCTGCTGGCTGCGCCAACGCTGATCACCAGCTGGTACGGCATGAACTTCCAGAACATGCCGGAACTGCACGGCCGCTACAGCTACGCGATGCTGATCGGCCTGGTCACCCTGGTTTGCGTGGGGCTGTACCGCTACCTGCGCCGGATCGACTGGCTGTAAGCCGGCGGTCAGCGCAGCGCCAGCACCACCCAGGCAACCACTGCCGCCACGGCGAGCACCCCGACCCACCACCACAGCGGCATCCGGAAACGGGGGGGCGCGGGACGCCCGGCAACCTGCTGGAGCTCGGATCGCGTCGAATCCAGCAGGCGGAAGCGCACGTTGTCGAATCCGATTTCGTCGCCGCTGCGCGCCAGGGCGCTGTCGATGCGGCGGTCATTGACGAAGGTGCCATTGGTCGAGCCCAGGTCCTCAACCCGGACGCCATCTTCCAGCGGCATCAGCCGCGCATGTTGGCGTGAGAGGCCGGGCGCCTCCACCTGCAGCGCGCACTCAACCGCCCGCCCCACCGTGGTCGCCCCGAGCAGCGGATAGCTCCGCCCCAGCCCGGCACCCGACACGCAGCGCAACACATACCTGGGCAGCGCCGGGCGCACGGTGGTCATCCCCGAGTCTTCGTTGGCTGCCGCCGGCAGCGGCCGGGAATCCCCGCTGGCCGGCTGTGGCACGGCACCCACGCTGGCCAAACGCGCCTGGATGCCATCGATGCCGATGCAGTCGCCAAGGCGCAGCGCAATCAGTCCGTCCACCGCGCGCCCATTGACGCTCACCGCGCCACCCGGCGGCACCTGCAGCATCACCCGGTTGTTGCCAACGTGCAGTTCGCAATGCTGCGGCTGCACGCCGGGGCGATCAAGGACGACCGTGCTTTGCGGATCTGACCCCACCCGGTTGATACCGGAGTTGAGCAGCACTTGGGCATGTTCGCCCGCTGGAAAAACCAGTTTCATGTCATCGCCCTTTTCATCTGCTTGGGAACAGCCACCAGATACCCTGCCAAACGCCCGGTCACCCATCACTGCCCGATATGCTGCTTCAACCAGGCATTGACGGTGTCATGCCACAGCACGCTGTTTTGCGGCTTGAGCACCCAGTGGTTCTCGTCCGGGAAATACAGGAACTTGGACTCGACACCCTTGCGCTGCAAGGCGGAGAACAGCCCGATGCCCTGCTCCACCGGAATGCGGAAATCCTGCTGCCCGTGGACAACCAGCATCGGCACCTTGAAGTTCGCCACATGGTTGGCCGGGTTGAACGTCTGGTAGCCCTGCGGGTTGTCGTATGGCGTGCCGCCATTCTCCCATTCGCTGAACCACAGCTCCTCGGTGGCGTAGCCCATGGCGTTGTTTTCGAACACGCCGTCGTGGCTGACCAGGCACTTCCACGGCGACTTGCCGTCCTTGTCGTACCAGTTGCCCTCGATCCAGTTGACCATGTAACCGCCGTAGCTGGCACCCAGCGCGCACGCCTTGTCGCCGTCGAGGAAGGCGTACTTCTGCTGCGCCGCGGCCCAACCCTTCTGCAGGTCTTCCAGCGGGCGATCGCCCCAATGCCGGCTGATTGCATCGGTGAACTTCTGGCCATAACCGGTGCTGCCGTGGAAGTCGATCATCACCACCGCATAGCCCTGCCCGGCATAGGTCTGCGGGTTCCAGCGGTAGCTCCAGCCATCACCGAAACTGCCCTGCGGGCCGCCGTGGATCAGGAAGGCCACCGGATACTTCTTGCCCGGCTGATAGTTCCACGGCTTGACCACGTAGCCGTGCACGGTGTCGTTGTTCCAGCCAACGAAGCTGAACTGCTCGTAGGCACCCCAGGCCACGTCGGGAAGCATGTCGCCGGCGCTGGGGGTGATGGCACGGATTGGCGCCTTGCCATCGGCATCGGCAATTGCGATCACGTCGCCGGTCTTCATCGAATTGCGCGAGAACGCCAGCGTCGGTCCAGCCAGGTCGAAGGACGAAACGCTACCGTCCTTGACCACGTTTTCCACCTCGCCATTGCCCAGCGAAACGCGGAACAGCGGGTGCCGGCCCAGCTCCTGGGCGGTGGTGTAGATCCACTTGCCATCGGCCGACAGGGTGATGCCGTCGGCGGAGGCATCCCAGCGCGGCGCGATTTCACGGGACTTGCCGGAGGCCAGGTCCATCGCCATCAACGCGAAACGATCCGCTTCGAAGCCGGGCCGCGCCATCGCGCGGTAATAGAGCGTCTTGCCATCGGCCGAAAACACCGGCCCTGCATCCCACGCCTTGTTGGCGTCGGTCAGGTTGCGCGCGCCACTGCCATCGGCATTCACCAGCCAGATGTCGAAATTGGTGCTCCACGGCTCTTCGCGATTGGACTGGCGCACGCTCATCGCCACCGATTTGCCGTCGGGCGACCAGGCGAAATCGGACAGGTCGCCGAACGGCTTGGAGGGGATGTCACCTTCGATCTCGCCGCTCAGCAAGGTCGCCGACGTGAGCTTGCCTGCGCTGCCGAGCGGCGCCGCGAAGACGCGATTCAGGCGACCATCGGCCCACGTGTCCCAGTGGCGGATGAACATGCGGTCGAACACCACGCCAGTGGCCTTGCTCGCGGCCACATCGTCCAGCATTTTCTTGGTGCAGGCCAGGTCTGCCTTGCATCCGGGAAACACCGCGAACGCCAGCGCAACCTGCTTGCCGTCCGGCGAGAGCTTGTAGCCATCGACATCCAGCGCGAACTCGCTGCGCTGCACCGGCTCGCCGCCTGCTGCCGGCATCGAATACAACTGCATGGAACCGGACTTGGCGCTGAGGAAGTACAGCGTGGCGCCGTCGGCCGAGAACGCCGGCGAATTGACGCTCCAGCCCTCCGGCGACACCTGCTTCGGCGGCGCGTTGTCGCGCGTGACCAGGTTGCGCATCCACAGGGTGGTGGCGGACTTGTTGCTGTCCTTGTTCACCGTGCGCCTGGCGAACACCAGCACGCGCCCGTCCGGCGACAGCGTCGGCGAGGAATAGCGATCCATGTAGGCCATGTCCTGCACGGTGAAACCGCGCGAACCTGCTTTGGAGGGCATGGCAGCAAGCGACGGCAGCGACAGCGCAAGGGCAAGCGGAAGAATGGCGTAGTGCAGTTTCATGACAGTTTTCCGTGACATGTAGATGACGGGAATTTCAAAACAGACGCAGGCTGTGCGTCACATCGGGCCGGGCTCGACATCGCCCAGTGCCGGTTTGGCCTTGGCGCCCGTGCGATACAGCAGCCAGGCCACCACCACCAGCACGGCAAGACCGACGTATTTGCCGAATTGCAGGCTTGCCGGCACCGCGATGACATCAGCTCGGCCGGACGCCACGATCGGGATCGCGATCAAAATACCCATCAGCGCCTCGCCGGTGATCAACCCGGCCGCAAACAGCGTTCCGGGGCGATGCAGGCGGTCGCGCGCGGCCTCGTCCCGGGTGCCCACCATGCCGTGGCGACGCTCCACCAGATACGCCAGCAAGCCACCGAGGAAGATCGGCACCATCAATTCCAATGGCAGGTAGATGCCGATGGCCGCCGCCAGCACCGGCACCCGGAAGCTCGACTTGCGCGCCTTCAGCCACTCGTCGAACGCGATGATCGCGGCACCCACACCGGCGCCGATGGCGATCACGTTCCACGGCAACTCGCCACCGAACATGCCCTTGGCCACTGATGCCATCAGGGTTGCCTGTGGCGCCGACAGGGGATTGGGATGCGCCGCAGTGGGCGCGCCGATGCCGTAGGCCTGCGCCAGCAAATTCAATACCGGCGCCATGATCAAGGCGCACGAGAACGCGCCGATGCCCAGCATCAACTGCTGTTTCCACGGCGTCGCGCCAACGATGTACCCGGCTTTCAAATCCTGCAGGTTGTCGCCGCCCACCGCTGCCGCGCAGCACACCACTGCGCCGATCATGATCGCGGCCACCGCGCCGATCGGCGAGTCGCGCCCAAGCAGCAGCATCAATACAACCGAGGCGAACAGGATGGTGGCGATGGTGATGCCTGACACCGGGTTGTTCGACGAGCCCACCAGGCCGGCAAGGTAGGCCGACACCGAGACGAACAGGAAGCCGGCCACGATCATGATGACCGCCATCGGGATGCTGACCGCCCAGTTGTCGACGATGGCCTGGTAGAGCAGCAACAGCGGGATCACGAACAGGACCAGCGCCACCAGCATCCATTTCATCGGCAGGTCGCGCTCGGTTTCGGCGATGTTGGCATCGCTGCCCTTGCGCGCCGCGGCAATGCCGCTGCGCACGCCGGACAGCAGCGAGTTGCGCAGCGAAAACAGGGTCCACACGCCACCGATCAACATCGCGCCAACGCCGAGGTAGCGGATCTTCGCCGACCAGATCGCGCCAGCGATGTCCTCCGCGCCGGACCCTGCGATCTTCGCCGCCAGCGCCGGGTCGGAATCAAGGAAAAACATGTGGTAAAGCGGAATCGCGACATGCCACGAGAGAACGCTGCCGCTGACCACCACGATGCCGATGTTCAGGCCGACGATGTAGCCCACGCCCAGCAATGCCGGCGACAAATTGGTGCCGATGTAGCCGAGGTACTTGCCGAAGAAGCCAGCACCTGCGGCGGTGTCCGGGATCATCTTCATGCCGCTGGCGGCCGCCGCCTTGATGACCGCGCCGAGCGCGGCGGAAAAGGCCAGGATTTTCAGGCCGGGGCCGGGATTTTCACCGGCCTTCAGCACTTCGGCGGCCGCTTTCCCTTCCGGGAACGGCAACGGCTCCTCGACGATCATGCTGCGCCGCAGCGGCACGGAGAACAACACGCCGAGCAAGCCGCCGAGGCCGGCGATGGCGAGCACCCACGAATAGCGGAAGTCCTGCCAATAGCCGAGGATGATCAGCGCGGGAATGGTGAAAATCACGCCCGCTGCAATGGAAGAACCGGCGGACGCGCCGGTCTGCACGATGTTGTTTTCCAGGATCGTGCCTCCCCCGAGCAGACGCAGCACGCCCATCGATACCACTGCCGCGGGAATCGCGGTGGCGATGGTCAATCCGGCGAACAGGCCAAGATAGGCATTGGCCGCCGACAGGATCATCGCCAGCACAACGGCAAGAACAATCGCGCGCACGGTCAGCTGCGGTACGGCGGTACCAGGATTCGACATCGTCACCCCTCCCAGGGCAAGGCAATCGCGACAACCTAAGCGCTGCTGCCGGGCAAGTCCAGTGCGCCGCCATCGCCATCGGGCAGCTGGCTATACTTCGCCAATTCCGCCCAGGCCCCGCGCATGGCTGCAACCGCGATCAGCAAACCCTCCGGCGGCATTCCCGCACACGGCGACTTCCTCGGCCACCCCAAGGGCGTCTATGTCTGCTTCTTCACCGAGATGTGGGAGCGTTTCTCCTTCTACGGAATGAAGGCGCTGCTGCTGCTGTATTTGCTGAAGCACCACCGCTTCAGCGATGACATGGGCTACGACCTGATCGGTGCCTATGGCGGCCTGGTCTACGCGGTGCCGGTGATCGGCGGGCTGCTGGCCGACCGCTGGCTGGGCATGCGCAAGGCGGTTGTCTTTGGCGGCGTGCTGCTGTGCCTGGGGCACTTGGGCATGGCGTTCGAGGGCGCGGACGCACGCGTGGTCAATGGCGTGGTGGTGCGCGACGAAGGCGCGTTGCAGGTGTTCTACCTGTCACTGGCGCTGATCATCATGGGCGTCGGCTTCCTCAAGCCGAATATCTCGACGATCGTCGGGAAGCTGTATGCACAAGACGATCCGCGCCGCGACTCCGGCTTCACCCTGTTCTACGCCGGGATCAACGTGGGTGGCCTGTTCGCCGGCCTGATCTGCGCCTTCCTCGGCGAAACCTACGGCTGGAAGTACGGCTTCGGCGCCGCCGGCATCGGCATGATCACCGGCCTGTGCATGTTCCTGTGGGGGCAGAAATACCTGCACGGGCACGCCGAGCCGCCGGTTCCGATGGCGCTGCGCGAACGGGTCGGGCCACTGCCGCGCGAGGCGTGGATCTATCTCGGCGCGATCGCCGGCGTTGCGGTGGTCTGGCAGTTGATCCAGCGCACCTGGACCGTGCATGGCGCAATGCACCTGGTGGCACTGGGCTTCGGCGGATGGTTCGTGTGGTTCGTGGCGCGGCGCTGCAATCGCGTCGAGCGCGAGCAGATGATCGCGTTGCTGGTGACGATTATCGGCGTACTGGTGTTCTTCACCCTGTACGAGCAGACCTATGGCTCGTGGCTGACCTTCACCGACCGCCTGATGACCAAGGACATGTTCCCCTCGATGGTCAGCGACAGCAGCGGCACCCTGCCCTGGTCGCTGTATGTCATGGCGGCGAGCGTGCCGCTGATGGTGCTGGCGCTGCGCGCAAGTGATCGCGGCCATGGCGCGCGCGCCGGCTGGCTGGTCACGCTGCTGGTCGCCGCGATGGGCGTGGCCTGTTTCCGCGACGTGGTGCTGGTGCCGCAGACCGCAGGCTCGCTGACCTTCCTCGGCTCGTTCTTCATCGTCGCGCTGTCGCCGCTGTTTGCCTGGCTGTGGCCTTGGCTGGAGGCGCGTGGGCGCAACCCGGGCAAGCCGATGAAAAGCGCAATCGGCCTGCTGTTCGCCGCGCTCTCGTTCCTGCCGTTGATGGCGGCCGCGCACACCGCGGCAGGCGGCGCGATGGCCAGCGTGTGGTGGCTGGTGCTGGCCTACCTGGTGCTGGAAGTCGGCGAGATGTGCCTG
This sequence comes from Thermomonas paludicola, assembly GCF_024498955.1. Lineage (GTDB taxonomy): Bacteria > Pseudomonadota > Gammaproteobacteria > Xanthomonadales > Xanthomonadaceae > Thermomonas > Thermomonas paludicola. Next base: position 1,820,094 of record NZ_CP093311.1, read on the forward strand.
TCGCCGATCGGGTTGTCGGCGGTCACCCAACTGTCGGTGGCGAAGGTGGTCGGGCTGATGATGGGCGGGTTCTGGCTGGCCACGGCGTACTCGGAAGTGCTGGCCGCGCAATTCGGCAAGCTGGCCTCGCTCGACATCCCGGAAGGCGGCACCATCGACATGGCCCAGGCTGCGATGAAATATGGCGACCTGTTCCAACTGTTGCTGTGGATCGGGCTGGGCTCCGCGCTGCTGTTCCTGCTGCTTGCCCCGCTGCTCAGGCGGATGATGCATGGCGTGAAGTGACGCTGAATCCCGCATGCCGGGGCGCTGCTACACTCGGCTGCTCCATCGCAACGAGTCCTGCCGCATGCTGACACAGCGCCCGCTTGCCATCGCCCTGATTCTTGCCCTCACTGCCGGCATCGCCACTCCCGATGCCACTGCCGCCAGGAAAGCGGCGCCGAAAAAGAAGAGCGCGGCCGTGGCGCTGGCGTGCAGCGACTTCTACGCGGAGGCGAACAAAGGCTGGCTGGCCGCCAATGCGATGCCGTCTTCGGGGGCACTGTCGGCACTGGGCCAACTCACCGCGCGCGCGCAACAGCAGCAACGCGAGCTGCTGGATGCGTCGATGGCCTCGCCGCAAAACAAGGTGCAGAAATTGCTGGGCGACTTCTGGGCCAGCGGGCTTGACGAACAAGCGGTGGAGCGCGACGGTGCGGCACCGGTGGCGCCGCTGCTCAAGCGCATCGACGCCATTCGCCGCAACGGCGATATCGCCCCCGCCATCGCCGCGCTGCACCAGGTCGGCATTCCGGTGGCCTTCCAGTTCGGCGCCGACATCGACCTGCGCGACCTCAACCGCCACCTCGGCTATTTCAGCCAGGGCGGCATCGGCCTGCCCGACCCCGCTTACTACACCCGCGATGACGCCGACACCAAGGCGTTGGTGGCGCGCTACGCCGATTACATCCGGAAAATCCTCGCCCTCACCGGCGTGGCAGCCAAGGACATCGAAACCCAGACTGCGCTGGTGCTGGATCTGGAAAAGCGCATCGCCGCCGTTGCGCGCCCGCTGCCGGAACTGCGCGATCCGCGCAACAATTTCGCGCCAGTGGCCACCGCAGGTCTTGGCAAGCAATACAAGAACCTGCAGCTGGATGCGTTCCTGAAGGCGCAGGGGGTCAGCGATGACACCGTGTCGCTGGTCAACCCGGCGATGTTTGCCCAGATCGACGCGCTGGCCGGCTCGCTCAAGCCCGCGCAGTGGCAGGCCTACCTGCGCTGGCGGGTGGGCGACGCGATGGCGCCCTACCTGTCGAAGCCGTGGCGCGATGCGTCCTTCAACTTCCGCGGCCAGGTGCTGCTGGGGCAGGCTGCCGCTCCACCCCGTTGGCAGCAGGTGCTGGATGCCATCAATCTTGCGGCCGGCCCGATGCTTGGCCGCGAATACGCCGCAAGCTACCTGCCTGACGCAACCCGCACGCAGGCGCAATTGATTGCCGGCCAAGTGCAGGCAGCACTGCTTCAGAAGGTTTCCGGCAGCAGCCAGCTGAGCGATGCAGCCAAAGCGGAGGCGAAGAAGAAACTGGAGCACCTGCAGATCGAGATCGGCCTCCCGCGCCGCGACCTCGACTTCAGCATGCAGCCGATGGGGCGCGGCAGTTTCGGCGGCAACATGCTGATCGCCTCCACCTGGCGGCATCGGCAGGAAATGAAGCGGATCGGCAAAGGCAACGCCGACCGCAGGTGGGACGTGCTGCCACAGCAGCCGGCGCTGGCCTATGACCTGGCGCACAACCGCCTGATCGTCACTGCCGCCATGCTGCAGGCGCCGGTGCTGGACGCGGCAATGCCGTTGGCCAACCAGTACGGCGCATTCGGCGCGCTGGTGGGCCACGAACTCAGCCACGCCGTGGACAACCGCGGCCGCCACGTGGATGCCGACGGCGATGTGCGCGACTGGTGGTCGGCGCCCGATGCTGCGGCGTGGGACACCAAGGCGAAACAGGTCACCACCCTGTACGGCCAGCTGCCCTATCCCGGCGTGGCCGGCGTAAAGGTCAACGGCGAGCTGACGCGCGATGAAAACATGGCCGACCTGGCGGGGCTGGAGTTGGCCCACGCCGCCCTGCTTGCCGCCCAGCCGAATGCGGGCACGGAGACCGAAAAGCCGTTCTACCTCGGCTGGGCGCAACTGTGGGCGCAGCGCGTCACGCCCGACGAAGCCCAGGTTCGCGTCCTGCAGGACGTGCGTGCACCCGGGCAACTTCGCGCCAATGTGCCGCTGATGCAGCAACCGGCGTTTGGCTCGGCCTACGGCTGCAAGCTCGGGGCGCCCATGCAGCCCAAGCCGGACGCACGCATCGGCATGTTCCCCTGATGCGGGTGCGGGCGGGCGTGCCCGTCCACTCGAGAACCCGAGCCTTCGCTCAGCGCACGATCCGGATCCTGGGCTTGGGTTTGCCGAACGGCGGCTGCCCGCGCCAATGGCGGATCAGCAACCAGCCGAACAGCATCCCGCCCAGATGGGCGAAGTGCGCCACGCCCGGTTGCAGGCCGGTGATGCCCACGCCCAATTCGAACAAGCCGTACACGATCACCAACGTGCGCGCCTTCATCGGGATCGGCGGGAACAGCAGCATCACCCGCTGGTGCGGGAACAGCATGCCGTAGGCCAGCAACAGGCCAAACACGCCGCCGGACGCGCCGATGGTGGGATACGGGTCGGCGCCCTGCGCCACCGCATACGAGCCCACCAGCAGCTGGCAAAGCCCTGCGCCCACCACGCACACCAGGTAGAACGTCAGGAAGCGGCGCTGGCCCCAGATGTATTCCAGCGGCGCACCGAACATCGCCAGCGCCAGCATGTTGAAGGCCAGATGCATCAGCCCGCCATGCAGGAAGCTGTAGCTGAGCAGCTGCCACGGCATGAATGCCGGCGCCATGCCGGCGGCATCGAAGCCGGCATCCGCCCACGGCCACAGCATCAACGGCGTCATCGCCTGATTGCCCAGCGCGTACTGCAGGACAAAGCCCAGCAGATTGGCGATCAGCAACGCTTTGGTGATTTTCGGAAGATTGAACGGCATCCGTGCGAAGTCCCGGTTTCGTTGCAGTGCATCATAGCCGTTCAGCGCGGCGCCCAGAGCGCGGCATCCAGCGCGTCTTCAGCCTTTGGCAGGCGAACCCGGCCCTTGTGCAGCGGCACCCCTTCCGCCCGCAGGCGCCGGCACTGCTCAAGGAACTCCGGGGACTCAGCCGCAAATGCAATGCGTCCGTCCGCGCGCAGGATGCGGTGCCACGGCAATGCCGCGTCTTCATTGCGGCCCAGGATGCGCGCCACCAACCGGGCCCGCCCCGGCAAGCCGGCCCGGCGGGCAATGCCGCCATAGCTGGCCACCTCGCCGCGCGGGACCGCGCGAATCGCATCGAGGATGCGCTGCTCGGCAACCAGGGAAGGCGGGGGCGAGGTCATATCCGGGTTAGCATAGCCGCAGGCTTTCCCCCGCGCAGACACCGCCCATGGACAATTTCGAACAGATCCGCAGTCATCTGGTCAACGCCGGCTACAAGCTGAGCCTGCAGGATCCGTACATGACCTGCGTCGAGCTGTCGCTGGCGCAGGGCAAGCGCCACCAATCGATCTTCCTGGCCGAGCTGCAGGACGAGGACGGCCGCGACTATCTCAGGGTCAGCACCGCCGTTGGCCCCATTACCGGGATGGACGCGCGCCGTGCGCTTGCGTTCAACTGGCAAAGCCGGGTCGGCTATCTGGCCATCGGCGAACTGGACGGCGTGCCTTACCTGCAGCTGTGCGAAAACCGCCCCTACGATTGCCTGACGGCTGCGGAAATCGACCGCTTGGTGCTGGACATCGGCGGCACCGGTGACGAGATGGAACATCGCATGTCGGCGGGCGGCGATCTGCTCTGAGGGATTCGCCGCACGCCCGCGACCGGATTGATCAGGCCAGGCCCGCCAGCACCATCAGCCGATACAGGCAGAAGGCCACCGTCCCCGAGGCGGGAATGGTCAGGATCCACGCCCATACGATCCGTTCGATGGTGCCCAGCTTGAGCTTTCGCGGGTTCTTGGCGAAGCCCACGCCCATGATCGCGGTGGACACGGTGTGCGTGGTCGAGACCGGCATGCCGAAATGGGCCGCCGCCATCAAGACCGTGGCCGAACTGGTATCCACCGCAAAGCCGTCCAGCGGATGCAGCTTGACCATCTTGTGGCCCAGGGTCTTGATGATCCGCCAGCCGCCGGAGGCCGTGCCGGCGGCCATGACCAGCGCGCAGGTCACCACGATCCAGATGGCCACGTCATTGCCCGCCGAACGTGCCGGATGCATGAACGCCAGCCAGCGCGGCAAGCCGTCCAGCACGCCTGACGCTTCCGCACCCACCAGCGTCATGGCGATGACGCCCATGGTCTTCTGCGCATCGTTGTGCCCGTGCGCATAGCCCATGTAGGCGGCCGAGGCGATCTGCAGCTTGCCGAATGATGCGTTGATCCAGCGCGGACGCGCCAACCGCCGCATCCAGCCGCCGGTGCGCTCCAGCCCCGAGATCAGCGCCCACAGCAGCACCATCAGGACCAACCCCAGCAGGAAGCCAACCACCGGCGAGGTCACCATCGGCACGATCACCTTCCACACCAGGCCCTTGCTCTTGGTCCAGTCGGCGGCACCTTGAATCCAGATCAGCGAATTCCAGTTCATGTGCGAGGCCGACAGCGCCGCGCCACACAAACCGCCAATCAGCGCATGCGAGGACGAGGACGGCAGCCCGAACCACCAGGTCACCAGGTTCCACACGATCGCGCCCAGCAGCGCGCACAGCACCAGCTGCGACGACGCCGCCACCACCTCGGTATTGACGATGCCGGTGGCGATGGTGGCCGCCACCGCGGTACCCGTCAGCGCGCCCAGCATGTTGGTCACGGCCGCCACGCTGACCGCCTGCCCGGGCGTGAGTACCTTGGTCGCCACCGACGCGGCGATGGAATTGGCGGTGTCGTGGAAACCGTTGATGAACTCGAACGCCAGCGCGACGACGACCACCACCAGAACAAGCGTCAGCATGGCATCGGCCCCGTCACGAATTCTTCAGCACGATCTGGTACGCCACCACGCCCGCCTCGCGGCAGCGGTCGATGGCCTTTTCCAAGATCTCGAAGAACTCCTTGAGCAGGAACATCTGCAGGCTGTCCAGCTTGCCGGAGTAGATTTCGCGATAGAGCTCCAGCATCAGCCGGTCGGCCTCGTTTTCCAGCGACCGCAGCTTTTCGTTGAGCGTGGTCATCCGGTCAAGGTTCATCCGTTCCAGTTCATCCACCATCTGCACCACCACGGCGGCGGCCTGCTCCAGCATCGCGGCGCGCGGGGCGAAATCGATATTGCCAAGATGCTGGAGCGCAAGCGCATAGCGGTCGGCGAATTTCTCGATCTGCTTGGGGATCTTGTGCAGCGCCGAGCCCAGCGCCTCGATGTCTTCGCGCTCGATCGGCGTGATGTAGCTGTCCACCAGCGCCTGGCTGATTTTCTCGGCTGCGGTGCGCTCGCGCAGGCGCGCCAGCTTGAAGGCATCCAGCGCGGGCTGGCGGTCAGCCTCCTTCATCATCGCGTGCAGCGCCTTGGCGCTGTCGTAGGCGGCGGCCGCGGCATCATCCAGGAGCGCGTAAAACTGCTTGCCGGAGCCGAAGATGGTTTGCAGGGAGAACATGAGAAGATCCAGCCGGGCGGGGTGGGAACACGCAATGATAAGTGATGATTATGACGGTTCGATGACAGGCCCTGCCCGCCCAAGTGCCTGTTATCATTCAAACGCGCCCAGGCGCAGCCCATGAATAGCCGCCTGCCGCCACCTCGACACCCTTTGCCCGCCATGCTTGCGGCGGCTCTGCGACCTGTCCTGCGCCGTGCATCCCTCCTGCCTGCACCCGGTGATTCCCCGTGCTGGAACTGTTGATCGTCCTTGCCCTGATCCTGCTGAATGCCTTCTTCGCGATGTCGGAGATGGCGGTGATGACCTCGCGCAAGTCGCGCCTGCGCCAGTTGGCACAGGGCAGCCGGCGCGCGCACAAGGCATTGGAACTGGCCGAGCATCCGGAAAGTTTCTTGTCTGCGGTGCAGCTGTGGATCACCTTGCTGAGCCTGCTGACCGGCTATTTCGGCGGCGAGTCGATGGGCAGCAAGATCGCCGATCCACTGGCCGGCATCCCGATGTTCGCGCCATACGCCGACCGCATCGGCTTCATTGGCGGCTTCCTGGTGATGCTGTTCCTGTTCGGCCTAATCGGCGAATTGGTGCCCAAGCGCATCGGCACCCTGCAACCCGAGCGGATCGCCAGCCTGGTGGCGTATCCGATGCATTTTTTCGCGATCGCAGCCAAGCCGTTCGTGGTCATGCTCTCGACCTGCACGCGACTGGTACTGCGCATGCTGCGACTCTCCAGCGGCAACGCCCAGGCGGTGACCGAAGAAGAGATCCAGATGCTGGTGAGCGAAGGCCATGAGCAAGGCGTGATCGATCTCGATGAACGCAACATGGTGAACCGGGTGATGCGGCTGGGCGACCGCACGGCCGACAGCCTGATGACCCCGCGCACCCGCATCAGCTGGCTGGATGCCTCCGCCTCGCTTGCCGAAAACCTGGCCCTGATGCAGGAAGACGCGTTTTCGCGCTACCCGGTGTATCGCGGCAATGACAGCGACGTGGTCGGCCTGCTGGAGGTGAAAACCCTGCTGGACGAGCTGGGCAAGCCGCAACCCGATCTGTTCCGCGACGTGCGCCCGGCGCTGTTCGTGTCCGAGTCGACCCATGCGATGAAGCTGCTGGAAATCCTGCGCGAAGAACAGCAGTCGATGGCACTGGTGGTGGACGAGTACGGCGACATCCAGGGCCTGGTGACCGTCAGCGACATCGTCGATGCGGTGATCGGCCGGCTGCAAACCGGCACCGATGCCGATGCCGGCGAGGCGCTGGTCGTCACCCGCGACGACGGCTCGCTGCTGGTGGATGGTGGCCTGCACGTGGAAGAATTGCGCGAGTTGACCGGTGAACGCCTCGCCGATGCCGAGGAACTGGACTACCGCACCGCCGCCGGCCTGGTGATTGCGCACTTCGGCCGCATTCCGCACGTGGGCGAGCATTTCCGCATCGGTGCCTGGAAAATCGAAGTGGTGGACCTGGACGGCCCGCGCATCGACAAGCTGCTGCTGCAACGGGACGCCCAGCCCGCGCGCGACGATGCCTGAGACCGGCGCGCGCGCTCAGCGCAACAGGTCCTGGAACTGTTGCGGCTCCAGCGGATAACCCAGCCAGTAGCCCTGTACCAGATCGCATTCGCGCTCCCGCAGCAGTTCGAATTGCCCCTGCCGCTCCACCCCTTCGGCCACCACGATGACCCCCATCGAGTGCGCCATCGCCACGATCGCGCTGGTCAGCGCCAGATCATCCGGGTCGCGCAACAGGTCGGTGATGAAGCTGCGGTCGATCTTCAACCCATCCACCTGCACCCGGCGCAGGTGGCTGAGGCTGGAATAACCGGTACCGAAATCGTCCAGCCACACGCGCACGCCTAGCTGGCGGAGCCGGCCCAGCAGCTCGGTTGCGTACGCCTCGTCGCTGATCACCGCGGTTTCGGTCAGCTCCAGATGCAGCCGCTCGGGCGCCAGTCCGCTTTGCTGGAGCGCATCCGCCACCAGCGGCAGCAGGTCGCCGCCACGCAGTTGCCGCGCCGAAACATTGACCGACACGAACGGCGGCTCGCCGGCATCCGGCGGCACCGGCCAAGCCGCCGCCTCCATGCATGCCGCCCGCAGCGTCAGCTTTCCGATCGTTTCGATCAGGCCACTTTGCTCGGCCACGTCGATGAACACCGACGGGGCAATCGCGCCGTCCTCCGGATGATTCCAGCGCAGCAATGCCTCCGCGCCGACCAGCACCCGATCCTGGGTACGGAAAATCGGTTGGTAGGAAAGGCTGAGTTCGCCACGCTCCCACGCGCCGCGCAGATCGTTTTCCATGCGCACGCGCCGCTCCAGCGCCTGATCCATGGCCCGGCTGTAGAACCGATAGCAGTTCTTGCCCGCCACTTTCGCCTGGTACATCGCGATGTCGCCGTTCTTCATCAGCAAGGACGCACTGCCCGCATCGTCGGGAAAGATCGCCACGCCCACCGACGTGCCCAACAGCACCTGCCGGCCGTGCAGCAGCAGCGGTTGGCTCAACGCCAGCACCAGCGCCTCGGCCAGCCGGATCGCATTGCCGCGCACGCTGCCATCCGGCGCGCCATCCCGTGCCTGCAGCAGGATCACGAATTCGTCGCCGCCGAATCGGGCCACCAATGCTTCCCCGCCCTCGATGGACTGCACTGCCTGCTCGATGCGCGTCGCCACCTGCAGCAGCACTTCGTCGCCCGCCTCATGGCCCAGCGTGTCGTTGACCCGCTTGAAGTCATCCAGATCGGCGAACAGCAGCGCCAGTTGGCAGCTGGCGCCGTGCAACTCACGCAGGCGGTGCTCCAGCGATTCGCGGAACGCCAGGCGGTTGGCCAGGCCCGTCAGCGCATCGCTGTAGGCCACCCGGCGGATATCACGATCGTGCCGCGCCACGCTGTCGCGCATGCGCGCGAAGGCGCGGATCAGTTCGCCCAGTTCATCGGTACGCATGCTGACCGGCACCGGCGTGGTGAAATCCCCTTCCTCGATCTGTCGCGCCGCATCGCTCAACTGCCGGATGGGCCGGACCAGCAGCCGCTGCAGGAACATGGCGCCCAGCAATGCACCACTTGCCAGCCCCGCGCATATCAGCAGCATCCAGGTCAGGCTGCGCTGGTTGAGTTCGTCGTTACGGGCGCGCAGCGCGGACAGCGCCTGCGCCTCGGCTCGTGTCAGCGCCGCCATCGAATAACCGATGCGAACGCCGCCCAGGCGATCCTCGCCAATCTTGATCGGGCTGGAAATATCCAGAAGATCACCGGCCTGGCGCGTATGCGGGGCATTGGCGGCGATGATGCCGGGCGCCAGCGCATCGTTCATCGGCCGGCCATAGGCCGCGATGTCGCCGGATCCATCGTGCAGGATGCGCCCCTGCGCGTCGTACACCAGCACGTAGTCCACGTCCGGCGTGCGCAACGCGCTCCGCGCCAGGCTGCCGACGGCGTCGAGGTCGAAGTAGTACAGCGGATTGGCCAGCGCTTCCGTCAGCTGCCTGACCTGCGCCTCGCCGCTGGCGCGCATCTGCTCGCCCAGCAGCACGTGCGTGCTCTGGCGCGCGATGTTGATCGCCTCTTCCTGATTGTGCTGCTGGCGCTTCCACACCAGGGCCATCAGCAGCAGCATGAGCATGAGCCCGGCCAGGATGGCCGCCTGAAAGCGGGTTTGCAGGCTGAACCAGGGGCGCTTCACTCAACCTCCATGCGCACGCGCTGCACGCCCTGCGCCAGGCGTTCCAGTGCGCGCTGATCCTCTGCGCTGATCGGCGCGAAGTATCCGGTTTCCATGAAGCGGCGCAGCGCTTCGCCGGCATCCGGATCTTTCGCGGCATCCAGCAGGACTTCACGCAGGCGCGCTTCCACGTTCGGGGCCAGTCCGTTGCGCGCCAGCATCAACGCACGCGGCACGTCCTCGGTACGCCCGATCACGCGAAAATCCTGGGCGAACGCCGGCGGCACCCGTGACGGGTTGATCCAATCCAGGTTGCTCAACACGCCGGCGTCCACCAGCCGCTTGTGCACCCAGGTCGTGATGTTCAGCTCGGTGCGGGCGAACACATAGCCCACCCGATCCGGCGCCGGCTTGTCCATCGGCGAAAGCAGCAACTCCAGCGATTGCCCCTCGCTCAGCAACTGTGCCGCCGGCAAGTAATAGGCACTGGTGGAATACGGACTCTGGAACGCCACGCTGTGGCCGGCCAAATCATGCAGCGACTGGATGGGACTGTCGCGGCGCACGAAAAAAATCGTGTGATAGCGCTCCGCACCCTCGCGCTGGGTGATCAGGAACGCATGCGCCACGTCTCGGCGCTCCAGCATGGCGGCATTGCCGGCGGTTTCATTGATCCAGTCCACCCGGCCACGGCGCAGGTAGCTGGCCATCTGCTGGGGATCCTTGGCCATCAGGATGCGGCCACTGTGGATGCCCACCGACGCCATGCGCGGAATGACGTAGTCCAGCAACGGCTTGAGCTGGTCGTAGTGTGCCTGCGGATCATCGCTGACCCTGCCCAGCACCAGCACGCCGGAATCGCCCTGCGCGGTGGCCACCTGCTGTGCGCGTGCCTGCGGCCACCATGCAAACAGCAAGCACAGGGCACAGGCCAGCACTGGCGACAACCGCTGCATGATGCCGATCAATCCCCCGTCTCCAATCTGGAGGAGGCTACCCGATTTTTCCGTTCCCGGTGGCCTCTCCGGCCAAGCGCGCCATCCGCTGGGCATCGGCCAGCACCCCGCGCAACAACCTGACCTCGGCACTGTCCAGATTGGCGCGCAGGTAGAGCCGGCGCAATTTGCGCATCGCAGACTCCGGCGCACGCCCCTTGTGGAAGTCGATCTGCTCCAGGGTTTCCGCCAATTGGCCGAAAAAACCCTCCAGCTCGGCATGCGCCGCCACTCCCTCGCCCGGCGGTGGCGTGCGCGTGCCGCTGTCCGCCACCGCTCCGCCCAGCAGCGCACAGCGCAGCTCGTAGCTCAGCACCTGCACTGCCGCCGCCAGGTTGAGCGAACTGAATGCAGGATCGGACGGGATATGCACCGCCGCGTGGCAAAGCTGCAGCTCTTCATTGGTCAGCCCGGTGCGTTCACGCCCGAAAACCAGCGCCACCGGGGCATTGGTGGCTGCGGCCACCGCACGCTGCGCGGCAGCGCGCGGATGCAGCTCTTCCAACTGAACGCGCCGGCTGCGTGCGGTCGCGCCCAGCACCCAGTGGCAATCGGCCACCGCCTCGGCCAGCGTGGGCAACACCGGCGCGGCGTCGACCAGGTCATCCGCGCCAGCCGCCATTGCGCGGGTGTCGCCATCTGGCACCTTTTCGGGCGCCACCAGCACCAGCCGCGACAGGCCCATGGTCTTCATCGCACGCGCCGCAGCGCCAATATTGCCAGGATGCTGGGTACCGACCAGCACGATGCGCAAGCAATCGGCAGGAGTCGCGGCCGCGTTCGAGGGTATGTTCATGCGCAAATGGTAAACTTTGCAGTCCGGCCCGTGCGCCGGGCCGTTCTTTCCCGCCGTCGCCACCCACCTCTCCGTCGAGACGCATTGCCATGCAAAAACCCGTTGTCACTGTCATGGTCAAGGCGGCCCGCGCGGCCGGCAATGTGCTGTTGCGCAGCATGCACCGACTGGATGCGATCAACGTGATCGAGAAGGATCGGATGGATTACGCCACCGAAGTCGACGAGCAAGCCGAAAAGACGGTCATCAAGGAACTGCGCCGCGCCTATCCGGACGCCGCCTTTCTCGGCGAAGAAGGTGGCGTGCAAGGCAGGGGACATTCCGTTTTCGTGATCGATCCACTGGACGGCACCAGCAACTTCCTGCACGGCTTCCCGCATTGGTGCGTCTCGATTGCCCTGGTCGAAGGCGGCGAAGTGCAGCACGGCGTGATCTTCGATCCGCTGCGCAACGAGCTGTTCACCGCCAGCCGCGGCAGCGGCGCGGTGCTCAATGACCGCCGCATCCGCGTGTCCGAACGCAAGGACCTGAATGGCGCAATGCTGGCCACCGGCTTCCCGCCGCGCGAGCGAGAGCGTGCGCCCGCACAGCTCGAGTGCCTGCGCGAAGTGCTGCGCAGCGCCGAGGACATCCGCCGCACCGGCTCGGCCGCGCTGGACCTGGCCTACGTGGCCTGCGCCCGCAGCGACGGGTTTTTCGAAGCCGGCCTGAAGCCCTGGGACATCGCCGCCGGCGTGTTGCTGGTGCGCGAAGCAGGCGGCCGCGTCTGCGACTTCCGCGGCGCCCAGACCGGCCCGCTGGACTCGCGCGGCATTCATGGCCGCCAGTTGGTGGCCGGCAACCAGAAGCTCAGCGCCGAGTTGCAGAAGACCATCGTCCAATCCGGCTACGCCGCGGTGTTTGCCTGACCTACGCAGCGGTTGCCGGCACATTCCAGGCAACCGCCAACACCCCGGAAGCACCAAAGGAAAGGCCGCGCAATGCGCGGCCTTTTCCGTTCCGATGATCCAAAAACGCCTGTGGCTCAGGGGCGCCGCGCCAGTTCGGCGTGATCCTTGGCCTTCGGCATCAGATCCTGCTTGGAGACCCTGAACGGCCCGATGGTCAGCATCGGCACCGCCACGATCACCGAAGACACCACCACGATGATCGCGCCGATCATGTGGGTTTCCGCCAGCCCTTCCATCGACTGGCCGCCGTACAGGTACAGCGCCATCGCGGACAGGAAGAACATCACCGCCGTAATAATCGTGCGCGACAAGGTCTGGTTGATCGAACGGTTCAGCACTTCCAGCGAATCGACGCGCAGGCTGCGGAAATTTTCACGCACTCGGTCGAACACCACGATGATGTCGTTGACCGCGAACCCCATCACCGACAGCAGGCCTGCAAGCACGGTCAGGTCGAACTCGCGCCCCAGCATCGACATGTAGGCGATGGTCAGGATCAGGTCGAAGAACGCGGTGATGCTGGCCACCAATGCGAACTTCAACTCGAAGCGCGCGGCGATGTACACCAGGAAGCCGACCAGCATGAACAAGGTGGCATACACGCCATTCATCGCCAGATCGCGGCCCACCTGCGGGCCCACGAACTCGCCCGGCTGCACCGTGGCCGGATTGTCCGACGTGGTGACGGCCGCCCGCACCTTGTCGGCCACCTGCTGCGCTGCATCCGCGGCGTTGTTGTGCTCTTTCTCGGGCTGCAGGCGAACCATCACGTCGTTGCCGCCGCCAACGCTCTGTACCTGCGCGTTGTGGATGCCCGCCGTGACCAGGCGTTCGCGCACCTTGTCCACGTGGATCGGATGTTCGAAATGCGTGCGCACCATGGTGCCGCCGGTGAACTCCAGCGCGAAGCTGAAGCCCTTCAGGCCGATGATGGCGATTGACGCGATCAGCAGCACCAGCATGAACGCCAACACCGGACGGCGGTGGCGCATGAAGTCGATGGTGGTGTCGTTCGGGATGAGGTGAAGCGGAAACAGTTTCATGCAGATAGTCCTTGTCCCGTCAGATCGCCACGGACTGCAGCTTCTTGCGGCGGCCGTAAATCAGCGACGCAAGCGCGCGCGACACGGTGATCGCGGTAAACATCGAAGCGAAGATGCCGATGATCATGGTCAGCGCAAAGCCCTTCAGCGGCCCGGTGCCGAATGCATACAGGGCCACGCCCACGATCAGGCCAGTCAGGTTGGCGTCCATGATGGTGTGCGACGCACGCTCATAACCCTCCGAGATGGCCGACTTGGCCGGCATTCCCAGCCGCAACTCCTCGCGGATGCGCTCGTTGATCAGCACGTTGGCGTCCACCGACAGGCCCACCGACAGCGCCAGGCCGGCGAAGCCCGGCAGGGTCATGGTGGCGCCGAACATCGACATCACCGCCACCACGATCAGCAGGTTGAACAGCAACGCCACCGACGTGATGAAACCGAACATGCGGTAGTAGATGCCGAAGAACACCAGCGTGAACAGGAACGAGAACGTCACCGCCTTGATGCCGCGGGCCACGTTTTCCGCGCCCAGGCTCGGGCCGATCACGTACTCCTCGACGAAGTCCATCGGCGCGGCCAGCGAGCCGGCGCGCAGCAGCTTGGACAGGTTGTCGGCTTCCTCGCGCTCCAGCCCGGTGGTCTGGAACTGCTTGCCGAACACGCCGCTGATGTTGGCCACGGAAATCACTTCTTCCTTGACCTTGAAGCTGCGCACTTCCTTGCCATCGACCATGGTCACCTGCGGGATGCGCTCGGTGTACACCACCGCCATCGGCTTGCCGACGTTGGCGCTGGTGAAGTCGAACATGCGCTGGCCGCCCACGCCGTTGAGGGTCACGCTGACCGCCGGCATGCCGTTCTGGTCGGTGGCCGTGCTGGCAGTGACCATCTGGTCGCCGGTGGCGATGACGCGCTTGTTGAGCAGCACCGGGCGCCCGGCACGGTCGCGGTACAGGCGCGCCTCGGGCGGGATGCGGCCGCTGTCCGCGGCTTCCTGCGCATTGCCATCCACCACCGCGCGATATTCGAGGGTCGCGGTCGCGCCGATCATGCGCTTGGCTTCGGCGGTGTCCTGCACGCCCGGCAACTCGACCACGATGCGATCCTCGCCCTGGCGCTGGATGATCGGCTCGGCCACGCCCAATTCATTGACGCGATTGCGCAGCGTGGTCAGGTTCTGCTCGATCGCGCTGGAGGCGATCTGCTGCATTTCCGCCTGCGGCACGGTGACCAGGATGCCGGATGCATCGCTGGCATAGGTCAGGGTTGACTGCGCCTTGACCAGCGCAGCCCGCGCCTTGTCGGCGTCGGCTGCGTTGGACAGCACGACGCGCAGCGTGCTGGTGCCGCTGCGCTCGACCGAGCGATAGCCCACGCGCGCTTCGCGCAGGGTGGTGCGGATGTCGTCGGCAAATGCCTCGAAGCGCTTGTCCACCGCCGCCTGCTTGTCCACCTGCATCGCAAAGTGCACGCCGCCGACCAGATCCAGACCCAGCACCATCGGCTTGCCATGCAGCCTGGTGAGCCAATCGGGCACGGTGGAGGCCAGGTTCAACGCAACGATGTACCCATCGCCCACTTTTTCGCGGATCAGGTCATTGGCGCGGGTCTGATCGTCCAGCGAAGCAAGGCGCACGACCAGGTTGTCGCCTTCCTTGCCGATCGACTTGGGCGCAAGGTGCGCCGCGTCCAGAATTGCGGCAACCTGCGACTTCAGCGCATCATCGACTTGCGAACCGCGGTTGGCGGTGATCTGGACGGACGGATCCTTCTGGTACTTGTTGGGCAGCGAATACAGCACGCTGATCGCCAGGATCACCAGGATGAGGACATATTTCCAGCGCGGGAATTCAAGCATTGCAGGATCCTGCTCGACGCCAGCCAGCGGGCGTCAGGTCATGGCAAACGAAACGGAAAGGTGGATCAGGCGGACTTCAGCGTGCCCTTGGGCAGGACACTGGCGATGGCGCCCTTCTGCACGCGCAGCTGCACGCCATTGGCCACTTCCACGGTGATGAAGCTCTCACCCATGTTGGTCACCACGCCGGCGATGCCGCCGTTGGTGATGACTTCATCACCCTTGCCCAGCTTGTCCAGCATGCTCTTGTGCTCTTTTTGCCGCTTCATCTGCGGGCGGATCATCAGGAAGTACATGATCGCGATCAGGATGACCGGAAACAGCAGGGTGGACATCATGCCGCCGGGCGCCGCGGTTTGACCGGCAGCTTGGGCATGGGCAACGGGAATCAGGAAATCAAGCGGGTTCATCGGGAATCCGTGTCTGCGAAAACGAAAGGCTGGCCGAGGCCAGCTGATGATTATGCCATGCCCAGCTTGTCTCCTCCCCTTGCCAAGCAGGGGGAGGCCGGGAAGGGGTTGCTCTTTTCGGCATTTGGCGCGAAGAGCACCCCTCCCCAACCCTCCCCTTCGCTACGCGAAAGGGATGGAGCTAAAGCCGGCGCGCGGCGTAGAAGGACTCGCGGAACGCCGCGAAAGTTCCGCCGGCGATCGCATCGCGCATCTGCGCCATCAGCCTCTGGTAGTAGCGCAGGTTGTGCAGCGTGCCCAGCATCGGCGCCAGCATTTCGTTGCAGCGGTCGAGGTGGCGCAGGTAGCTGCGGCTGAAGCCGCCGGCGCAGGCCACGCAGTCGCAACCCTCCTCGATCGGCCGCGTGTCGTGCTCGTACTGCGCATTGCGCACGCGCACCACGCCGGTCGAGGTGAAGAAATGGCCGTTGCGGGCGTTGCGGGTCGGCATCACGCAGTCGAACATGTCGATGCCGCGCGCCACCGCCTCCACCAGGTCTTCCGGCCGGCCCACGCCCATCAGGTAGCGCGGGCGATCCTGCGGCAGCTGCGGGCAGGTGTGGTCGAGCATGGCGTTGCGCTCGTCCTCGCTCTCGCCGACCGCCAGCCCGCCGACCGCGTAGCCGTCGAAGCCGATCTTCTGCAGGCCCTGCGCCGACAGCGTGCGCAGATCGTGGTGCACGCCGCCCTGGACGATGCCGAACAGCGCCGCGTCGTTGCCCTCGTGCGCCTTCTTGGACCGTTCGGCCCAGCGCAGCGACAGCTCCATCGACTTCTCGACCACCCGGCGGTGCACCGGCTGGCCGTGCTTATCGTTCACCGGCGGGCACTCGTCGAAGATCATCACGATGTCGCTGCCCAGCACCTTCTGGACGTGCATGGATTCTTCCGGGCCAAGGAACACCTTGCGGCCGTCGGTGGGGGCGGCGAAGGTCACGCCGGCCTCGGTGATCTTGCGGCGGTGCGCCAGCGAGAACACCTGGAAGCCGCCGGAGTCGGTCAGGATCGGCCCGTCCCAGCGGGCGAAGCCGTGCAGGCCACCGTGCGCCTCGATGACCTCCAGCCCCGGCCGCAGGAACAGGTGGAAGGTGTTGCCGAGGATGATCTGCGCGCCGAGGTCGCGCACCTGCTGCGGCAGCACGCCCTTGACCGAGCCGTAGGTGCCCACCGGCATGAACGCGGGCGTCTCGATGACCCCGCGCGGGAAGGTGATGCGGCCGCGGCGGGCGGCGCCGTCGGTTTTCAGGAGATTGAAGTGCATTCGGCTCATCGTGGATCCTTCACGCCGTCATTCCCGCGAAGGCGGGAATCCAGCTCTTCGCTGTGATTGATACGCTCGTATTCCGGAAAGGCGATAGCAGAAGCTGGATTCCCGCCTTCGCGGGAATGACGGGCAACAGCATTCGCGGGAACGACGGACAACAGCACTCAAACGCCAGCATCTTCAGGCCACAGCAGCATCGCATCGCCATAGCTGAAGAAGCGGTAGCGCTGGCGCACCGCGTGTTCGTAGGCGGCGAACATCCGCTGCTTGCCGGCGAACGCCGACACCAGCATCAGCAGCGTGCTTTCCGGCAGATGGAAGTTGGTCATCAGCGCGTCGATGCTGCGGATCCTGTAGCCGGGGAAGATGAAGATGCTGGTATCGCCCGCGAACGGCAGCAGTTCGCCATCGACCAGCGCGCTTTCCAGCGCCCGCACCACCGTGGTGCCGACCGCAATGACCCGCCCGCCAGCGGCGCGGGCCTGCCGTACCTGCTGCACCAGCTCCGCGCCGACATTGATCCATTCACTGTGCATCCGGTGCTGATGCACGTCGTCCACCCGTACCGGCTGGAAGGTTCCCGCGCCAACGTGCAGGGTGACGTGACCAAAGTGGACCCCGCGTGCGCGCAGCGCATCCAGCAACGGCTCGTCGAAATGCAGGCCGGCGGTCGGCGCGGCGACCGCGCCGATTTCCCGCGCAAACACGGTCTGGTAACGCTCGACATCATCAGCGCCGGGCTCGCGCTGGATGTACGGCGGCAGCGGCATGCGGCCGGCGTGCTGCAACCAACCTTCCAGCGCCTGCCCGACATGAAAGCGCAGCCGCCAGAAGCTGTCTTCGCGCCCCAGCACCTCGGCCTCGCCGCCGGCATCCAGCGCGATCCGGCTGCCGGGCTGCGGCGACTTGCTCACGCCCAGCTGCACACGTGCTTCGTTGCCGGGCAACAGGCGCTCGATCAGGATCTCCACCCGCCCACCGGTGGCCTTCATTCCGAACAACCGCGCCGGAATCACCCGGGTGTCGTTGAACACCAGCAGGTCGCCGGGCTGCAGCAGCGACGGCAGATCGCGCACGTGCAGGTCGGCGAAGGGCACATCGCCCGGCGGCACGTGCAGCAGGCGGCTGGCGGAACGCTCGGGCAGCGGGGCCTGGGCGATCAGCTCAGGCGGAAGGTCGTAGTGGAAATCGGACGTTTTCAAGGGACGGGAACGGCAGGGGAACCGCGCATTGTATGTCGCGTCAGCGCTCGAACTTGGTCGACAGGATGATCGAGGTATTGGTGCGCTCCACGCCATCGATGGCACCAATACGATCTGTCAGCACGTCCATCTCGCCTACCGTGGCCGTCACTGCCAGCGCGATCAGATCATGCCCGCCGCTGATCGAATACAGCACCCGCACCTCGTGCATGGCCTGCAGCGCCTTCACCACCGCGGTCATCTGCTTGGGACGCAGGGTGATCAGGATGTGCGCGCGGATGCGGCTGCGCTCCAACTCGTCGTCGATACGCACGGTATAGCCGCGGATCACGCCCTGCTGCTCCAGCCGTGCAATGCGGTTTTGCACCGTGGTGCGCGACAGGCCCAGCCGGCGGGCAATGTCGGCGGTGGCGGCACGGGCATCCTCGCGCAGGATGGAAAGCAGGAGCTCGTCGGCGGCTGAAATTCGCATATCGCCGGATAATAAAGGCATTTCGCCCGAACTGCCGGGCAATAAGGGCGAATCGCCCCTACCTTGTGACGTGGAACCCGCGATAATGGCGCTTTGCGGCCAGTCATCACGTACTGGCCAGGCACATCTCCGGGAGAACACTCATGCGCCTGCTCGACACCCTCGCCCCTCTTCGCGCCAACGGCAAGGCCCGCACCACTGGCCTGGACGATGCCACCATTCTGGATTTCGCCGCGCGCGACCCGCAGCTGGGTGAAGCCATCGCCGCCGCCGCGGTCGAATTCGAGCGCATCCGCAGCGAATTCCCGGAGCTTCTGGCGCTGGACGAAGACGCGCAGGCGCAGGCCGTGCAGGCCGGCTTCATCAACTTCTACGCCGCCGATGCCACCAACCCCTATGTGGCACTGACCGCACGCGGACCGTGGATCATCACCCTGAAGGGCGCGGTGCTGTACGACACCGGCGGCTACGGCATGCTGGGTCTGGGCCACTCGCCGCAGGCAGTGCTGGACGCAATGGCCAAGCCGCAGTCGATGGCCAACATCATGACCCCGAACGTCTCGCAGCTGCGCTTTGCCAAGGCGATGCGCAAGGAGATCGGGCAGACGCGCGGCGGCTGTCCCTACACCGCCTTCATGTGCCTGAATTCGGGTTCGGAATCGGTGTCGCTGGCCTCGCGCATCGTCGACGCCAATGCCAAGAACATGACCGACGCTGGCGCGCGTCACGCCGGCAAGGCGATCAAGCGCCTGGTGGTCAAGGGCGCATTCCACGGCCGTACCGAACGCCCGGCGCTGTACTCCGACTCCAGCCGCAAGACCTACATGCAGTATCTGGCCAGCTTCCGCGGCGAGGATTCGGTACTGACCGTTGCGCCCTACGACATGGATGCCCTGCGCCGGATCTTTGCCGATGCGGATGCCAACGGCTGGTTCATCGAGGCGATGTTCCTGGAACCGGTGATGGGCGAAGGCGACCCGGGCCGCAGCGTGCCGCCGGACTTCTACACGCTTGCCCGCGACCTGACCCGCAGCCACGGCAGCCTGCTGCTGGTGGACTCGATCCAGGCTGGCCTGCGCACCACCGGCTACCTGTCGCTGGTGGACTATCCGGGTTTCGAGAAGGTCGAAGCCCCGGACATGGAAACCTATTCCAAGGCACTGAACGCCGGCCAATACCCGCTGTCGGTGCTGGCAGTGGGCGAGCACGCCGGCGAGATTTACAAGCGCGGGCTGTACGGCAACACCATGACCGCCAACCCGCGCGCGCTGGACGTGGCCTGCACCGTCCTCGGCCAGCTCACCCCCGAGCTGCGCGCCAACATCCAGCAGCGTGGGCGCGATGCCGTTGCCCTGCTGGAGGCACTGAAGGCGGAGTTGAACGGCCCCATCACCAAGGTGCAGGGCACCGGCCTGCTGTTCTCCTGCGAGCTGACCAAGAGCTTCAAGGGCTACGGCGCCGGCTCCACCGAAGAGTGGATGCGCGAGCACGGCATCGGCGTGATCCATGGCGGCGAGAACTCGCTGCGCTTCACCCCGCACTTCGCGGTGACCAAGGCCGAGCTGGAGCTGGTGGTCGCCACCGTCAAGCGCGCGCTGCTGGAAGGCCCGCGCGTGGCCTGATCGACGGCCGCTCGATCCCCACGCCGCAATACCCAGCGGGGCGCCCATCCGGCGCCCCGTTTGTTTGTGCCCAACGGCGCACTTTCGGTTAGCCTGTCCCGATGAAAATCGTCGAAGTCGATCACCCCTTGGTGCGCCACAAGCTTGGCAAGCTGCGCGACATCAGCACGGATCCGGTGCATTTCCGCCAGTTCGCCGGCGAGATCGCCGCCCTGCTGGCATTCGAGGCCACCCGCGACCTGCCCACGGAAACCATGACCGTGCCCACCTGGGCCGGCCCGCTGCAGGTCGAGCACGTGCGCGGCGAAGACCTGACCCTGGTGCCGATCCTGCGCGCCGGCCTCGGCTTCCTGCCGGGCGTGCAGGCGCTGCTGCCGGCCGCGCCGGTCAGCGTGGTTGGGTTGCGCCGCAATGAAACCACGCACCGCCCGGAAGGCTATTACCAGCGCCTGGCGGATCGCATGGAGCAGCGCATGGCGCTGCTGATCGACCCGATGCTGGCCACCGGCGGAAGCGCCATCGCCGCGATCCAGCTGCTGAAGGACGCGGGCTGCCCGCGCATCAAATGCATTTTCCTGGTTGCCGCGCCGGAAGGGCTGCGCGCACTGGAAGCCGCACATCCGGATATCGAGGTCTATGTCGCGGCGGTTGACCAGCGGCTCGACGAAAACGCCTACATCCATCCGGGCTTGGGCGATGCCGGGGATCGCCTGTTCGGCACCCCGGTGGATTGAGCACGTCGCTGGCGGGCGTTCAGCCCGCTGCGAGCCACAGCCCGGCGAGCGCCATCAACAAAAACACGAGCCAGGTCAACGCGGTTCCCGTGAAGCGGCCAAACGAATAGCCGGCAGTCGCCGACAGACCAACGGCGTGCATCAGCCGCCCCAGCAACAGCGCCGCGCCGAACGCCCACAGCCACGGCGCAGGCAGCCCGCACAGCTCCAGCAAGCCCAGCATCAGCAGCGCAAACGGGACGTGCTCGCTGAAATTGCCGTGCACGCGCACCTTGCGCGCAAGTACGGCATCCCCGCCATCGCCCAGGCCGATCTTGTGCCCATGCCGATGCCGCGAAATGCGCATCAGCAGAACCAGCATCAACAGGACATGCAGGGATGCGAACAGCAGAGTGATTTTTGGCATCAGGCAACTCCAGGCAGCGTGGACGTATCAGGGTGCCGGTTGCCAACCAGCAGCACCGGCGTGGGCGGCAGCGCGCGGGCAGGCATCAGCTGCCGAGCACGCGCGCATGCAGCTCAGGGGATTCGTGCGTGGTTGCAAAGCGGCCCTTTTCATCACGCGTCACCTGTGCCAGCGCGCAGCCGGCATCGTGGGTGAAGAACAGATGCACGTTGCGCGCCAACTTGTCTTCCAGAAACGCGCGCTTTTCGTCGATCAACGTTTCGGCGCAGCGGTCGTAACCCATGGTGATTGGCACGTGCACCCACGGCCGGCCCGGGATCAGGTCCGCGCAGAACACCACGCCGCCATGCGCCTGGCCGTTGACCCGCTCGGGGCCAACGATTTCCGCCAGCAGCAGGCCGGGCGTATGCCCGTCGCTGTGATGAAAACGCACGCTCTGGCCCAGCGTTGGCGACCAGTCACCCTCCACCAGTTCCAACCGACCGCTGGCGTCCAGCAAACCCGGCAACTCGGGGATGAAACTGGCGCGATCGCGCGGATGCGGATGCAGCGCGCGCTGCCAGTGTTTGGCGCCGACCACGAAGGTGGCATTGGGGAACAGCAGCTGCGGTGCACGGCCTTCCGCCCATGGCGCCAGCAGGCCGCCGGCGTGGTCGAAGTGCAGGTGCGAGAGCACCACCACGTCGATGTCCTCGTGGCTGAAACCGGCTTGGCCCAGCGATTCCAGCAGCACATGGCGCTCTTCGACAACGCCGTAGCGCTCGCGCAGCGCCGGAGCGAAGAATGCGCCGATGCCGGTTTCGAACAGCACGGTCTTGCCGTTGAGCGGACTGGCCAGCAGCGCGCGACAGGCGAGGTCGATGCGGTTGTGCGCATCCACCGCCACCCAGCGCTCCCACAGGGCGCGAGGCGCGTTGCCGAACATCGCACCGCCGTCGAGCTTTTGCGAATTGCCGGGGATCGACCAGAGTTTCATCGAAATGACTTTACGCCTGCATAAGTGAATCGCCGAGCCGGCGTGCCGGCTTGGCCCGCGCATGGACTCAGTGCAAAACCAGCGTCTGCGCTTGCGCCTCTTCGGAACGAGGATCGCTGCCACCCAGCAGGCGGTTGCTGCGACGGTCCCATTCCACCGTTTCCAGGTTGCCCCAGACGTGGCTGGAGCCGCGCCCGCCTTCGGCTTGCGCCGGCGGCAAATCCAGCGCGTGGCCCATCGCCTGCAAAGCCTTGGTGGCCTCCGCCGAAATCGCCCCGGGCTCTGCCTCGATCACGTCCGGCAACCACTGGTGGTGATAGCGCGGCAACGCCGCCACCTGCTGCGCATCCAGGCCCGCGTCGTAGCCCAGGATGCCCAGCAACACCATGGTGATGATGCGGCTGCCGCCGGGCGTGCCCAGCACCGCCACCTTGTCCGGCGATTCCATGAAGGTCGGCGTCATCGAGCTGAGCATGCGCTTGCCGGGTTTTGGCGCATTGGCCGCATAGCCCATCACGCCAAACGCGTTGGGCGTGCCGGGTTTCAGCGCGAAATCGTCCATCTCGTCGTTGAGCAGCACGCCGGTGCCGGGCGGCACCAGGCCGGAGCCGAACAGCAGGTTCACCGTCTGCGTGGCGGCAACGCGATTGCCGTCGGCATCGATGATCGAAAAATGCGTGGTTTCCTCGCCTTCCAGCGGCGTCGGCTGGCCCGACAGCAGGGCGCTGGGCGTGGCCTTGTCCGGATTGATCGACGCCCGCAGGCCGGCGGCGTAGTCGGCACTGGTCAGCAGCTTCTGCGGCACCTGCACGAAATCGGGGTCACCCAGGTAGAACGTGCGGTCTCGGTAGGCCCGGCGCATGGATTCCACCACCAGGTGCACGCGCTCGGCTTCCGGCATCGCGTTGAGATCGTACGGTTCGAGGATCTGCAGCATTTGCGCAAGCGCGATGCCGCCCGACGACACCGGCGGCGCGGTCGTGATGTTCCATTCGTGATAGCGAAAGCGGATCGGCGCGCGCTCCTTGACGCGATAGCCGGCCAATTCATCCAGCGTCCATTGCCCGCCCTGCGCATTGACCCCGGCGACCAGCTTGCGTGCCACCGGGCCACGATAAAAGCCTTCAAACCCCTGGTTGGCCAAGCGCTGCAGGGTTGCGGCAAGATCCGGCTGGCGGAACAGGTCGGCCGCCTGGATGGGTTTGCCGTTCGGCGAGAACACCGCACGCGTGCCCGGGTAGCGGTCCATGACCGACCGCTTGACCTGATAGGCCTGGGCCAGCCGCGAATAAACGGGAAAGCCGTCACGGGCAATGCCAATCGCCGGCGCCAGCGACTGCCGCAGCGGCAGCCGGCCGTAGCGCTCGGCCACGTGCACCAGCATCGCCGGCAGGCCGGGAATACCAGCCGACCAAGGGCCATTCTGCGAGCGCTCGGGATCGAGGTTGCCGTGCTTGTCCAGGAATTTCCCGGGCGTGGCCGAAGCCGGCGACGTCTCGCGCCCATCCACGAACACGTCGCGCCCGCTCCTGGCATCGTGCAGCAGCCACAGGCCACCGCCGCCGAGCCCCGAGCTGATCGGCTCCACCACCGACAGCGTTGCCGACACCGCCACCGCCGCGTCGAACGCATTGCCGCCCTGCTTGATGATGTCGATGCCGGCCTGGGTGGCCAGGGCATGCGCGGAAGCGATGGCGGCGCCGGGCGGGTGCGCCGGGACTGCCTGCGCCTGCGCCACCGGGGACAGCGGCAGCAGCAGCGCCAGGAACAAGCCTGCAACGTACTTCATTGCGCCACTCCTTCAGCCTGCAAGCGGGCCAACTTCGCCAGCAGCTGCTCCTGCGTTTCGGGATGCTCCGGATCAGGATCGATGCATTCCACCGGGCATACCGCCACGCACTGCGGTTCGTCGAAATGGCCCACGCATTCCGTGCACAGGGCAGGGTCGATCACGTAGATGTCCGGCCCCATCGAAATCGCGTCGTTCGGGCAGGCAGGCTCGCAAACGTCGCAGTTGATGCAAAGTTCGTTGATTTTCAGCGCCATGGTGTCAGGCCGTCATTCCGGCGAACGCGGGCTGCCCGCGCGCGCCGGCGAATCCGCAGGGCCGCAGCCGACCGTCGGCCGCGGCCGGATTCCTCACTTCGCTTCTTCGAAGATGTAGTTGACGCCAGCAGGCTCGACCGCCGACTTCACCCGCTCGCCCAGAATCGGCGTTCCGATGAAGATCACCTTGACGCCCTTCATGGTGCCCGCCGGCACCTGCTTGAATGCGGCTTCGATCATCTCGACTTCCTTCTCGGGCTCGGGCGAGGTGAACACCAGCATGTTGCCTTCGATGATCCCGCGCCCCAGGTCGCTCTCCAGCTTCTCCAGCTGGCGGGAATACATGCCGTCAAACCCTTCGACGTCGGACTTGGGCAGGAAATAGACGAACGGGGGCGAAGTGACCCCGGCCATGTGCGGCGTCACCTTGTACTGCACGTATGGCAGCCAATCCTTCTGCGCGCTGCTGGTGGGCAACGCAACCGCGACCTGGGCTTCGACCTTGGGCGCCTCGTCTTTCTTGCATGCCGTGAAGGGCAGCGCGAGGCAGGCAATGGCGAGCAAACGAATCAATGTATTCATGATTTTTCCCTGGTGATGGCGGTGACAAAAGACAATGCTTGCAACGGGCTGGTTCATGGCGCCCCGCCTCGCCACTGCGCTTCAAGCGCCACCGCAACGGCGGCGGGCACGAAACCGGAGATGTCTCCGCCAAGTCGCGAGATTTCGCGCACCAGCGACGACGAAATGAAGCCGTATTGCTCGGCGGGCGTCAAAAACAGGGTCTCGACTTCCGGAATCAGGTGGCGGTTCATGCTGGCCATCTGGAATTCGTATTCGAAGTCGGACACCGCGCGCAGCCCGCGCAGCAGCACGCCCGCACCGATCTCGCGGACGAAATGCGCCAGCAGCGACCCGAAGCCGATCACTTCCACATTGGCGTGGTGCGCCAGCGCCTGGCGGGCCAGCGACACCCGCAACTCCAGTGGCAACGCCGGCCCCTTGCTGGGGCTGCTGGCCACGCCAACGACCAGTTTTTCAAACAACGGCGCGGCCCGATTCACCAGGTCCAGATGGCCGTTGGTGATCGGGTCGAAGGTGCCGGGATAGACCGCAATGCGTGCTGCCACGCTCATGTCGTCTGCAAACCGCCGTATTCACGAAGTCCCAAGTGTAACGCGCCGGTACAGCGCATAGCGCACGTCGCGGGTCCGGTTTTCGCGATGCAGCTCCCACTCTGCGGGCAGGGCCGGGGCGTGTCCAGCCGGGCACTCCACATACAGCCAGGACTGCGCAGCCATCACTGCCGGCAGCGCGGCGATGGCGGCATCCCACAGGCCTGCGGAAAAAGGAGGGTCAACAAAGGCGATGTCATACCCGTCGCCGACGTCCTGCCGCAGGAAGGCCAGCGCATCGCTGCGGTGCACCGTCACCTGCTCCTGCGCATGCAACCGCCGCACGGCCTCGGCGAGGCCCCGCGCAAGCGTGGGATCGGCCTCCACCAGGCTTGCGTGGCGGGCCCCGCGCGAGACGGCCTCCAGCCCCAGCACACCGGTTCCCGCGAACAGATCCAGCACCCGCGCGCCTGGCAGCACCGGCATCAGCCAGTTGAACAGGGTTTCGCGTACGCGATCCGAGGTGGGGCGCAGGCCGGGACGATCGGGCACTGGCAGGCGGGTTCCACGCCAGCGGCCGGAGATGATGCGCACCGTTCCAGGGCAGGCCGGCGCGGGGTTGGCACGACGCGTGTTCATCGGGGGGAATGGGGGGCGAGTGCTACCATGCCCGCCATTCTCCGACATTCCCCCGGCCACATGGTCAGCTGGTTCCGCCGCAAGAAACCCGACGCGCAAGAATCCACGCCGGAAGCGGCTCAGGCCCCTGCCCCAAGCGCTGCCCCGGAGCTGCCCGAACCCGCGCCGACGGCGGTCGCCATTGCCGAAACAGGCATGCCGGAACCAACCGCCGTTGTCGCTGCCCCCGCAAAAGCAGTCAGCTGGCGCGAACGCCTGCGCGACAGCGCCTTTGCACGCACCTTCGGCGGCCTGTTCTCGCGCAACCCCAAGCTCGACGACGCGCTGCTGGACGAAATCGAAACCGCCCTGCTCACCGCCGACGTTGGCGTCAGCGCCAGCACCCAGCTGGTGGAATCGCTGCGCAAGCGCATGAAGGCGCGCGAATTCGCCGATGCCAACGCGTTGCTGGAAGCGCTGCGTGCGGATTTGATCGCGCTGCTGGTCCCGGTGGCGCAGCCGCTGCACATCGACGCATCGAAGAAGCCCTTCGTCGTGCTTACCATCGGCGTCAACGGCGTCGGCAAGACCACCACCATCGGCAAGCTGGCGAGGCGCTACAAGGACGAGGGCCGCAGCCTGATGCTGGCGGCAGGCGACACCTTCCGCGCCGCTGCGGTCGCGCAGCTGCAGGCCTGGGGTGAACGCAACGGCGTACCCGTGGTGGCACAGGGACAGAATGCCGATGCCGCTTCGGTGGCATTCGACGCACTGCAGGCCGCCAGGTCGCGCGGCGTGGACGTATTGATCGCCGACACCGCGGGGCGCCTGCACACGCAGGCCGGGCTGATGGATGAGTTGGCCAAGGTCGCGCGCGTGTTGCGAAAAATCGACGCCGACGCACCGCACGAGGTGCTGATGGTGATCGACGGCACCACTGGCCAGAACGCGATCAGCCAAGTGCGCAAGTTCAGCGAAAAAATCAAGATCACCGGCCTGGTGGTCACCAAGCTGGACGGCACCGCCAAGGGCGGCGTGGTGTTCGCGCTGGCCCGCGAGTTCGGCATCCCGATCCGCTACGCCGGCATCGGCGAGCGCCCGGAGGATTTGCGGGTGTTTGATGCCGAAGCGTTCGTGGACGCATTGCTGCCAGACGCGCTGGGCACGTGACCCAGGCGCGCACGT
Organism: Thermomonas paludicola; assembly: GCF_024498955.1. Lineage (GTDB taxonomy): Bacteria > Pseudomonadota > Gammaproteobacteria > Xanthomonadales > Xanthomonadaceae > Thermomonas > Thermomonas paludicola. Next base: position 1,847,204 of record NZ_CP093311.1, read on the forward strand.
CACGCCCCCTCCAGCGGCGGCGATGGCTGCGGCGCACGCTTGCCCTGCTCCTGCTTGCCGCCCTGGCCCTGTGGCTGCTGCAGCCGCAGCGCGCCGGGCGCATGCTGCTGCAACGCGCGGCGACCGCGCTGGGCCTCGAACTGGATGTAGCGGGGATCGATTACCGCCTGCGCGGCACGCCACAGCTGGAATTGACCGGCCTGGTCGCCAAGCGCCCCGGCGACCACGTCGCGCTGCTGCGCGCCAAGCGCGTGTTCGTCGCCTTGCCCTGGCGCACGCTGCGCGCGCTGGGCGATGACCTCAGCCTGGAGCGCATCGAACTGGATGCGCCCAGGTTGGACCTGCCGGCCCTGCAGCGCTGGCTGGCAACGCGCCCAGCCGGGAAGACCCGCCTTCCCACCCTCAGCCGCGGCTTGCGGATGCGCGATGGACGCATCGACAACGACGACTGGCGCATTGACCAGCTGGCCATCGACGTCCCGTCCTTCAACCCCGCACAGCCGCTGCACCTGCATGTCCGGGGGCGCTACGTGGCCGCCCCTCTCACCATTCCCGCCAACCTTGCAATCCGCGTGGCCAACCCGCAGGCGCTGCTGGACGCCGGCATCAGCGATGTCTCCGGCGCGGGCACGCTGGCATTGACCGCCGCCACCTGGCGCCTGCCGGCGCAGGTCACGCTGAGCGGCCCGCTGCAACTGGGCAAGGATTCAGCCGTGATGCGCCCGGCCAAACTCGGCATCGCCGGGCGCTATCTCTCGGCCACCTCCAGCGCGCCATTCCGGCTTGGCCTGTACGGGCCGATGGCCTTCAACAATGCCCTCTGGCGCTGGGTGCCGGTCACCGTCGTCGTGGCTGGCGCAGGCGCGATTCCGGACGCGCGCGCGCGCGGCAGCGTCTCGCTGGGCCGGCTGCTGCGCCTGCACCTGGATGGCGCGATCGCCCGCTGGCCCGACGCCTGGCCGGCATTGCCGGCACCGCTTGCCGGCTCGCCATCACCGTTGTCGTTCGCACTGGACTATGCAGGACAGCCGGATTTCAGCAGCAGCGCCTCACTTGCAGTGCGCCGGGATGCGACGACCTTCGACGCGCACTTCCGGCTGCCTGACGTACTGGCTTGGCTGGCGGCAGACCCTGCCAACTCACCATTGCCGCCGCTTGTGGGCACGCTGGCCACGCCGCGCCTCGAACTCTCCGGCGCAACACTGGAAGGCGTGGAGATCCAGCTTGACGACGTCCCCGGCACGCCATGACCGGCGCGCATGAGATCTCCACGCGCCTGCTGACGTGGTTCGACCAGCACGGTCGCCACGACTTGCCCTGGCAGCATCCGCGCACGCCGTATCGTGTCTGGCTGAGCGAAATCATGCTGCAGCAGACGCAGGTGTCGGTGGTGACCGGCTATTTCGACCGCTTCGTGACGGCCCTGCCCGACCTGCCAACGCTTGCGCGCGCGCCGCTGGACGAGGTGTTGGCGCTCTGGTCGGGGCTCGGCTATTACGCCCGTGCGCGCAATCTGCACGCGGCGGCGACGTTGTGCATGGCGCAGCACGGGGGCGACCTGCCACCCGACCTCGATGCGCTGATCGCGCTGCCCGGCATCGGCCGCAGCACCGCCGGCGCGATCCTGGCGCAAGCTTGGGACGAGCCCGCGCCAATCCTCGACGGTAACGTCAAGCGCGTGCTGTGCCGGGTCTTCGCCATCGAGGGTTGGCCCGGCACGCCAGCCGTGGAGAAGCGCCTGTGGGCACTCGCAGAATCGCTGCTGCCAGCTGCCCGATTTGCCGATTACACCCAGGCGCAGATGGATCTTGGCGCCACGCTCTGCACGCGCGCCAACCCGGCCTGCCCGCGCTGTCCATTGACTGGAATCTGCGCGGCACGGCGCGACGGGCGCACGACCGAACTGCCGGTATCCAGGCCCGGCAAAGCACTGCCCCAGCGCGACGCGCACATGCTGATCCTCGAAGACGAGGCCGGGCGCGTATTGCTGCAGCGTCGCCCGCCAACGGGCATATGGGCCGCGCTGTGGTCGCTGCCCGAGCACGCCGATGCGGAGGCGTCACGGCACTGGTTTGAACGCCATCTGCACGATGACTTCGAGTGCCTGCAACCACAGGCGCTTCTCCTGCACGTGTTCAGCCACTATCGCCTGCGCATCTTCCCGCATCGCCTGCGCGGCGTGCAGCCGCGCGCCGCGGTTGGCGATAATGACGACCTGCGTTGGGCGACGCGCGACGAGCTCTCCGCCATCGGCCTGCCCGCCCCCATCCGGAAACTGCTACAGGAATGACCACAATGACCCGCAAAGTGCACTGCGTGGTGGACAACATCGAGATCGACGGCCTGGATTTTCCGCCGTGGCCAGGCGCAGCCGGCAAGCGCGTCTTCAATGAGGTCGGCAAGCCGGCCTGGCAGCGCTGGCTGATCCATCAAACCATGCTGATCAACGAAAACCGGATCTCGCCGATGAACCCGGAACACCGCGCCTTCCTCGAAAAGCAAATGATGAAATTCCTGTTCGAAGGCGGCGCGGAGAAGCCACCGGGCTACGTTCCCAACGACTGAGCCTCATGCTGCGCGCGGGCACGCAGCGCGTCCTCGGCGGTGCGCAGCGCCTCCACGTCAAGCGGGCGGATTTCCTGGATGGAACAGCTGAGCTGCGAACCCGGCGCCACCACCCTGTCGAAAATGGACAGCGTCATCCCGCTCATCGAGGAAATCCCGAGAAAAGGCGAACCGTTGCTCCAGCTCAGGCAGGGGCCGGACAGCGTCAACAGCCAACGTTCCCGGGGACGCATTTCCAGCACCACGTGCTGGTCATCGATACGATCCCAACCCAGCGGATCCCGGTAAAGAACCTGCTTGACCGGCGCGCCGGCATGGGCCTGATACAGGGCCAGGCGATCGGCGTCGCTGGGACGATTGGTGGCGCAGGCTGCAACGCCCAGCGCGATCAGAACGGAAGCAAGCACCGCTTTCATGACGCATCTCCTTCTGCCGTGACGCCTGCATCTTGCGACGCCCATACCGAACCCGCGCTTAGCACGGGCCCGGTGGCGCGCGGGATTCATCGCGCAGATCGCTTGCCCAAACCGCTCGCAATCCGTATCATGCGCGGCTCGCAACAAAGCATGGCTCGGTAGCTCAGTTGGTAGAGCAGGGGATTGAAAATCCCCGTGTCGGCGGTTCGATTCCGTCCCGAGCCACCATGCGAAACAGCGCCACAACGAACGCCCTGCAACGGTTCATGACCTTTGCGGGGCTTTTCGTTTGCGGCGCCAGTGATGTTCCGCACCCAGCGCAACGCTTCGACGGCCTGCGCCACAGCAGAGGCAAACAAAAACCCCGCCGTATCCAGGGGTCGATACCCCCAGAAGTACCCCCACGCTGGCCGGGCTGCAATGGGACGCCCCGGAACGCTAGGCAACAAAAAACCCGCCTGGATGGCGGGTTTCAGGGGATTCAGGGGTCTTTGCGGGACTGCCTGAAACCGGTACATGGTGCCCAAAGGGGGACTCGAACCCCCACGACTTACGTCGCTACCACCTCAAGGTAGTGCGTCTACCAATTCCGCCATCTGGGCGATGGTGCAACCGTCGGGTTGCGCGTTTCCGATTCTAGAACGTGTTGCCTTGCCCGTCACTTGCCCTGTACGGGGGCCGGCTGCGGTGCAGGTTCGGGCTGGGCTGCAGCGGGCTGCGCGGGGGCGGTGGGAATCTGCGCCACCGGCACCTGCGCGGCCGGCTTCGCCGGGGTCTGCTGCGCCATCACGCCCAGATCGGGCTTGACCGGGCCGGTGCGCGTGGCCTGCTTGCTGGCGTACATGGCCATGCCCATGCTGATCGTGAAGAACGCCACGGCCAGCCATTTGGTGCTCTTGGTCAGGAAGTTGGACGCGCCGCGCGCACCGAACACGGTGGACGATGCGCCGCCGCCGAAGCCGGAGCCGGCTTGCGCGCCGGAGCCTTGCTGAAGCATGACGAACGCGATGATCGCCACCGCCACCAGCACATACACGATATTGACGAGTTGCAGCAGCATGATTGCGTTGTTCTCTTGTCGGTCAGGCCATCGCCTTGGCGATGGCCAGGAAATCAGCGGCGGCCAGCGCAGCGCCACCGATCAACCCGCCGTCCACGTCGGCCTGGGCAAACAGGCTGGCGGCATTGTCGGGCTTCGCGCTGCCACCGTACAGCAGGGGCAGTGAATCGGCGATTTTAGCATCCTGCGCCGCGATTTGGCTACGGATGTAGGCATGCACGGCCTGTGCCTGTTCCGGGCTGGCGGTTCGGCCAGTGCCGATCGCCCAAACCGGCTCATAGGCCACGATGGCGCTGGCGAATGCGCCGACACCGGCCAGCTCGAGTACCGGGCGCAGTTGCCCGGCGATCACCGCCTCGGTTTGGCCAGCTTCGCGCTGCTCCAGGCTTTCACCCACGCACAGGATGGGCGTCAGGCCGGCGGCCTGCGCCGCCACAAACTTCTTCGCCACCAGTTCGCTGCTCTCGGCGTGGTATTGGCGACGCTCCGAATGCCCCACCAGTACGAAACGCGCGCCCACATCGGCCAACATCGCCGCCGACACTTCACCGGTATAGGCCCCCTTGTCGTGGCAACTCACGTCCTGCGCGCCGAAGGCCAGCCCGCTATCGGCAAAGCGCTCGGTCAATTCACCCAGGTACGGGCATGGCGGCAGCAGCACCAATTCAACCCCCGCCGGGATCGCCCCGGCAATCCCGCTGACCAGTGCGTCCGCGAACGCGCGGCTTCCGTGCAGCTTCCAGTTTCCGGCAACGATCTTGCGGCGCATGTGGGGCTCCGGGAGGGCAAAGGCGGCAGTATAGTCGCGCCATGAATCGACTTGCCCCGATGCTGCGCATGCTGTCCTATCGCAAACCGACCGAAGGACGCGACTACTGGTTGTTCGACGATGTATTGCCCAATGCAGCGTCGGTTCGCGAACGCTGCCTCGGCAAGCAGGACTGGGCGCTCGGCTTCCCGCACACCGGCGAGAGCTGGCCGGGCAGACGCGCCATTCCGGCACTGGAACCCAATGAACTGGCGCTGGTGGAAGCCAAGGTCCGGCAAGCCACCGGCGCGAAGAAACTGTGGGTGCAGAGCACGCCCGAAGGCAAAACCCTCAACCACAACTGCGTGCAGGTGGTCGGCGCAGATGAAGCCGGCGCGCGGCCGCACACCGACTCGCGCGCGCTGTGCCGCTACGCCGCCGTGCTCTACCTGACCCCGGATGCGCCCGAACAGTGCGGCACCAGCTTTTATCGCCAGCGCATGCCCAACGGGCAACTGGGCGGCAACACGGTGAACAAGCCGAACAACACGCTGGTCGAAGCGCTGGGGACGCGATTCGTGCCGCCCGATTCATTCGTCGAGGATGTCCGCGTGCCGAATCGCTTCAACCGCCTGCTGGTGTACAGCGCGGCGATGATCCACAGCGCCACCGCCTATTGCGGCAGCGTGCTGGCCGACGAACGCATGGCCGCGGTGTTTTTCTGGATGACCTGAGGCCGCGCGGCGGCAGGCCAGGATGCGCGCCTATTTGAGCTTGATCTCGCGCAGGCGCTCCTGCAGATAGCCTTCGGCGGTGATCGGTTCCGGATAGCGGCTGGGGTTGTCCGGGGTGATGCAGGACGGCAGCACGTCGATCAGGAAGTCCGGGTTCGGATGCAGGAAGAACGGCGTGGAGTAGCGCGGCTGGCGCGCCTTCTCGCCCGGCGGGTTGACCACGCGGTGGGTGGTGGACGGGTACACGTGGTTGGTCAGGCGCTGCAGCATGTCGCCGATGTTGACCACGATGGTGTCGGCGTCGGCGGTGAACGGCACCCACTCGCCCTTGCGCGACAGCACTTCCAGGCCTTCCGCGCTGGCGCCCACCAGCAGGGTGATCAGGTTGATGTCCTCGTGCGCGCCGGCGCGCACGTTCGGGATGTCGTCGGTGGTGATCGGCGGGTAATGGATCGGACGCAGGATCGAATTGCCGTTGTCGGTCTTGTCGGCGAAATAGGTTTCCGGCAGGCCGATGTGCAGCGCCAGCGCCGCCAGTACCTGCGAGCCCAGCGCATCCAGCGCCTGATACAGACCGTAACCGACACGCTGGAACCCCGGCACTTCCTGCGGCCACAGGTTGGCCGGCATTTCGCCGCGATACTTCGAATCGTCCGCAAGCTCGCGGCCAATGTGCCAGAACTCCTTCAGGTCGAAGTGCTTGGAGCCCTTCGCAGTCTCCACGCCGAACGGCGTATAGCCGCGCGCACCGCCGCCGCCCGCCATGTGGTAGCGCCTCTTCACCTCTTCCGGCAGCGCGAAAAACGCCTTGAAGGTGGCATAGGCCTCGTCGATCTGCGCCTGCGGAATGCCGTGGTGGCGGATGCCGGCAAAGCCCCACTCGCGGTAAGCGGCGCCCAGCTCGTCCACGAAAGACTGGCGTTCGGCAGGACTGGCGGGATGGGTGAAGCGGCGGATGTCGAGGGTCGGAATTTGCGAAGTCATGTGCGCGTCTCTTCTCTTGCCGTCATCCCCGTCTTCGCGGGGCCGACGAGCCTCAGGTTGCTGCGGCCTTGACCGCGCCCGAAAGCGCGTCGAGCGTGTGTTCGACCAATGCGGCATCGTCGGCTTCCACCGTCACCCGCACCACTGGCTCGGTGCCGGACGGACGCAGGAACGCACGCCCGCGCCCTTCGACAGCCCGCTGTGCATCCAGCAGGGCTGCTTGAACGCTGGCGGCTTCGGCTGGCTTGCGGCCCGCCTCGAAGCGCACATTGACGGTCTTCTGCGGCACTTTCTGCAAGCCGGCCAGCGCATCGGCCAGGCTGAGGCCGCGCCGCTGCAGCACTTCCAGCACCTGCAGCGCGCTGACGATACCGTCGCCGGTGCTGGCGCGGTCAAGGCACAGGATATGGCCGGACGCCTCGCCCCCCAGCACGCCGTCATGCGCAAGCAGTTGCTGGTGCACGTAACGGTCCCCGACCTTGGCGCGGATGAACCCGATGCCACGCTCGGCCATCGCCCGTTCAAACCCGTAGTTGGTCATCAGCGTGCCGACGACCGGCCCACGCAAGCGGCCGCTGTCCTGCCAGTCGCAGGCCAGCACGTACAGCAGGTCATCGCCGTCGCAGATGCGGCCCTGCGCGTCCACGAACAGCACGCGGTCACCGTCGCCATCGAAGGCGATGCCCAGTTCCGCGCCGGTTTCCAGCACGCGGGCGGCGAGCGTCTGCGGATGCGTGGAGCCCACGCCATCGTTGATATTGAGGCCATCGGGCGAAATGCCGATGCCATCGACGCGTGCGTCCAGCTCACGCAGCACCAGCGGCGCCAGCTGGTAGGTGGAGCCGTTGGCGCAGTCCACCACGATCCGCATGCCGCCCAGGTTGAATCCCTTGGGCACCGAATTCTTGCAGGCCTCGACGTAGCGGCCGATGGTGTCGCGGGTGCGCAGCGCCTTGCCCAATCGTTCGGAGCGCACGGTGCGGAATGGCGCATCCAGCGCGGCTTCGATGGCCGCCTCGGTCGCGTCGTCCAGCTTCTCGCCCTGCGCGGAAAAGAACTTGATGCCGTTGTCGTGGTGCGGGTTGTGCGAGGCCGAGATCACGATGCCGCCATCGGCGCGCATCGAATGGGTCAGGTGCGCGACCGCCGGGGTCGGCATCGGCCCCATCAGTTGCACGTCCACCCCGGCTGCAACCAGACCGGCTTCCAGCGCCGCCTCGAACATGTAGTTCGAGATGCGGGTGTCCTTGCCGATCACCACCATGGGCTTGCGCCATTCCTGCTGCGTGCGCGCGGCTGCCGCCAGCGCATGGCCGTAGGCATTGCCCAGGCGCAGCACGAAGTCGGCCGAGATCGGGCCTTCACCCACCCGCCCGCGGATGCCGTCGGTTCCGAAATAGCGGCGCGCGGTCACGCGGCCTCCGCGCCGTCGCCGGGAATCGGCCTGCGCATCAGCATGGCCAGCAGGTGCCCCAGGCGCTCGCGCATCTCGCGCCGGTCCACGATCTGATCCACGGTGCCGTGCTGGAGCAGGAACTCGCTGCGCTGGAAGCCTTCCGGCAGCTTCTCGCGCACCGTCTGCTCGATCACGCGCTGGCCGGCGAACCCGATCAGCGCGCCCGGCTCGGCGAGGTTGAGGTCGCCCAGCATCGCGAAGCTGGCCGACACGCCGCCGGTGGTGGGATGGGTCAGCACCGAGATGTAGGGCAGCCCCGCCGCGCGCAGCCGGCCCAGCGCCGCCGAAGTCTTGGCCATCTGCATCAGCGAGAACAGGCTTTCCTGCATGCGCGCGCCACCACTGGCGGAAAAGCACACGAACGGGCAACCCAGCTCCAGCGCGCGCTCGGCCGCGAGGGTGAAGCGCTCACCCACCACCGAACCCATGGAGCCACCCATGAAAGCAAAATCGAAGGCAGCGGAGACCAGGTCCTGGCCCATCAACTTGCCTTCCAGCGCAATCAGCGCATCGCGCTCGCCGGTATTTTTCTGCGCGGCCTTGATCCGCTCGGCGTACTTTTTCTGATCCTTGAATCTCAGCACATCGGTCGGGCCGAGCTGCTCGCCGATCTCACGCCCGGCACCGTCGTCCAGCAACGCCGCCAAGCGCACGCGCGCGCGGATCGGCATATGGAAGGCGCACTTCGGGCAGACCTCGAGGTTTTCTTCGAGTTCGGGCCGGTACAGCACCGAGCCGCAGCGCTCGCACTTTTCCCAGAGGCCTTCGGGCACGCTGCGCTTTCGCTCGCTGCCCGCATCGGTGCGGATGCCGGCACCCGGCATCAATTTTTTAAGCCAGCTCATTCGATTCGATCACCCTAATTGCGCCGCACGCACGATGGGTCAATCGCCATCCCGGCAGAGCCGGAACGGCAGCATTGTCAGTCTAGCTCAGGCCCGCACGACCAGCCCATCCAGGGCGTCGCGCAGGGGGCGCAGGAATTGGCCCGCGCGATCAGCCGCGCCTGCGGTCTCGGCACTTTCTTCCAGCGCCGCGACCAGGGCGCTGCCCACCACCACGCCGTCGGCATGCACGGCCATCGCCGCCGCGCTGGCGGCGTCGCGGATGCCGAAGCCGGCAAATACCGGCACCTTGGCCATGGCCCCCACCTCCGCCAGGTGGCGACCAGCATCGCCCACGTCCAGGTGTGCGGCACCGGTCACGCCGGCGTAGCTGACGTAGTAGAGATAGCCCTCGGCCTGGGCGCACAGGCGCTCCAGCCGCACCGGCGGCGTGGTCGGCGAGGCCAGCGAGATCAACGCCAGGTCGTGGTGCGCGAAGGCGGCGCGGTATTCATCGGCCTCTTCCGGCGGCAGATCCACCAGCAACATGCCGTCCACGCCAGCGTTCGCCGCATCGGCGGCAAAGGCCGCTGCCCCGCGGATTTCAACCGGGTTGAGGTAGCCCATCAGCACCACCGGCGTGGCCGCATCGCATTCGCGGAAACGGCGCACGCAGTCCAGCACGAAAGACAGCCCGGCGCCGCGCGCCAGCGCGCGCTCGGAGCTGCGCTGGATCACCGGGCCGTCGGCCATCGGGTCGGAGAACGGCACGCCCAGCTCGATCACGTCCGCGCCGGCCTCCGCCAGCGCGTGCATGACCGGCACCGTGGCCGCCAGCGACGGATCGCCGGCGGTGACGAACGGCACCAGCGCCTTGCGCCCGGCCGAACGCAGCGCGTCCAGCCGTTGCTGCAGGCGGGTCATTCGTTGGCCGCAGCCGGGGCGTCGGCCTGCTGCTTCAGGCGGCCCATCTGCACGCCGGCAGCCCTGTACTCGTCGGCCAGCTCGGAGTCGCCCACGTCGATGCCGCGCTCTTCGCCCATGCCGTCCAGATGCTCATTGAGCATGCGGCGGTACATCGTGCTCATGTAGTCGAGGAACGCGGTGCGTTCTTCGGCGGCGCTGATCGGCTTGACGTTGGTCAGGAACACGTGCGAATTGAAACGCGCGCTGGCGAACAGGGCCGCCAGGCTGATGTTCTTGTCGCCAAACTTCTGCGATTGCTTGTGGGTCAGCTCCAGATACTCGTTCACGCACTCGAAGAACTGCGGCGGGAACTGGGTGCCGCCCTGGGCGGCAGTCTGCTGATCATCCGCGGGCTGGGCCTGCGGCTCTTGCTGGGCTTGTTCGTCGGCCATGGCCGGACTCCTGAGTCTGTGGTTGAAGTTGACCGCGCATTGTCGCCGAAAGCGGCGCTCAGGCCAAATGCGGGTTACAGCGTGATCCCTTCGCGGGCGGCAATGGTATGCACATCCTTGTCGCCGCGGCCGGACAGGTTGCACAGCACCAGTGCGTCCTTCGGCAGCTCGCGCGCCAGCTTGATCGCCTGCGCCACCGCGTGGCTGGACTCCAGCGCCGGCAGGATGCCCTCGGTGCGGGTCAGGCAATGGAAGGCCACCAGTGCCTCGTCGTCGGTCACGCCCACGTACTCGGCGCGCCCGGTGTCCTTCAGGAAGGCATGCTCGGGGCCGACACCCGGGTAGTCCAGCCCGGCCGAAATCGAATGGGTTTCGACGATCTGGCCATCGTCATCGCAGATCACGTAGGTGCGGTTGCCGTGCAGCACACCCACGCGGCCCGCCGCCAGCGAGGCCGCGTGGCGGCCGGTGTCGATGCCATCGCCCGCGGCCTCGGCGCCGACGATGCGCACGGATGCGTCGTTGAGGAACGCATGGAACAACCCGATGGCATTGCTGCCGCCGCCCACGCAGGCGGTGATGGCGTCGGGCAGGCGTCCGTACTCGGCCAGCATCTGCGCGCGCGCCTCGCGGCCGACCACGGCGTTGAAGTCGCGCACCATGCGCGGATACGGATCGGGACCCGCCACGGTGCCGATGATGTAGAAGGTGTCGCGCACGTTGGTGACCCAGTCGCGCATGGCCTCGTTCAGCGCGTCCTTCAGCGTGGCCGAGCCGCTGGTGACGGGCACCACCGTCGCGCCCAGCAGCTTCATCCGGTGGACATTGCTCTTTTGCCGTTCGATGTCGGTGGCACCCATGTACACCACGCATTCCAGCCCCAGCCGCGTGGCCACGGTGGCGCTGGCCACGCCGTGCTGGCCGGCGCCGGTTTCGGCGATGATGCGGGTCTTGCCCATGCGGCTGGCCAGCAGCGCCTGCCCGATGGTGTTGTTGATCTTGTGCGCGCCGGTATGGTTCAGGTCCTCGCGCTTGAGCAGGATCTGCGCGCCGCCGACTTCGCGGCTGAGCCGCTCGGCGTGATAAATCGGGCTGGGACGCCCCACGTAATGGGCGAGATCCTTGTAGTAGGCGGCGATGAATGCCGGATCGATGCGGGCGGCGTCATAGGCGGCGGCCAGTTCCTGCAGCGGGCCGATCAGGGTTTCGGCCACGAAGCGCCCGCCGTGGCGGCCGAAATGGCCCTCGGCGTCCGGCCAGGCATGGAAGTCGATGACCGCATCGGCTGCGGCAGCATTGAAATCGGTGTTCACACTGAATTCTCCAAAACCGGAATGCCACGCGCGGCGCGAGCGCCGGACACGGGAAACGTTGCAAGGAATCTGCGCGCCCGCAGTGACAAGGCGCAGGATCGTTGCGACTTAGCCCAGCGCCGCCGCAGGCACGCGCCGCCAGCGCCGCAGCGAGCGGCCAAAGGGCGCGGAGGGGCGATTGGAGGTCTTCATGCGAAGCGCTAGCCTACCCGATTGCGGCGTCCGTCGCCGCCTCGGCATCCGCCCGCCGCACCGCTTCGACAAACTGCTGCATCAGCGCCCCGTCCTTGATTCCGGGCGAACTCTCGATGCCTCCGGCCACGTCCACGCCCCACGGGCGCACGGCGTGGATCGCCGCAGCCACGTTGTCGGGCGCCAGCCCGCCAGCCAGCAGACAGGGCTTCCCGAGATTGGCAGGAACCCGGGACAGGTCCAGCCGCTGCCCGCTGCCACCCGCCTGCCCGGCGCCGTGACCGTCCAGCACAAACCCCGCCGCATGCGGCCAGCGCCGGTGCAGCACGCCGGCATCACACACGGCATCCGCATCGCCAAGCCCCAGGCCCTTCAGATACGGCAACCCGAAACGACGGCAAAAGGCATCGTCCTCGCTGCCGTGGAATTGCAGCAAGGTGGGATGCACGTGGGCAATCGCCGCGCGCACCTCGCGCTCGCTGTTGTCCATGAACAGCGCCACCAGATCCACCAGCGGCGCCAGTGCCTGGCGCAGCGCGCCCGCCTGCGCCGGCTCCACCCGGCGGCAACTTTTCGCAGCGAAAATGACCCCGACGGCGTCCACGCCCAGCTCGCCAGCCAGGCGCACGTCGCCGGGACGGGTCAGGCCGCAGAACTTGATGCGGGTGCGGGATAGCGCGCCGGGCATCGCCTTACTCATCGCCACAAACCTCTTGCGGGAGGCCCCATTGTCGCGGATAGCGCGGCCCGAGGAACTGCAAACCCGCCGCCGGCGCGGTGGGCCCGGCCTGGTTGCGGTCGCGCCCTTGCAGCAACTCGGCGATCCACTCTCGCGGGCGTTCGCCACGCCCGACCATCAGCAACGAGCCGACGATATTGCGCACCATGTGATGCAGGAAGGCATTGCCCTGCACCTCCACGATCACTTCGTCGTCCACGCGACGCACCTGGATGTCTTGCAGGTTGCGGCGGGCGTGCGTGGCCTGGCACTGCGCGCTGCGGAAGGCGGAAAAATCACGCTCTCCACGCAGCGCCTGCGCCGCCGCATGCATGGCCTGCGCATCCAGCGGCATCCGCTCCCAGCCCAGATACTGCCGTTCCAGGCCAGGCCGGGTCACGCGGTTGAGGATGCGATAGCGGTAGCGCCGCGATCGCGCGGAAAAGCGGGCGCTGAAGTCCTCAGCCACCGGCGCGCACCAGCGCACCGACATGCTGCGGGGCAAATTGGCAGTGACGCCCAGCACCCAGCCGCGCATATCGCGCACGACCTCGGTATCGAAATGCACCACCTGACAGCGCGCATGCACGCCGGCATCGGTGCGCCCGGAGCAAACGGTGCCGATGGGCACATTGGCGACGTTCGACAGCGCGATTTCAAGCGCGGTTTGCAGGCTGCCATCGGGCGCCTGCGCCCCGGCAGCCGTCAGCCGCTGCCAGCCGGAAAAGCTGCTGCCGTCGTATTCAACGCCAAGTGCGAGCCGCATCGGTGTGCGATTCAACCCGCCAGCTTGCTGAGCATGCGGGCGGCTTCGTCGCCGACCTTCTCGTCGGGGTCGTCCAGCAATTCCAACAGCAGTTGCTGGGCTGAATAGTCATCGCCCATGTCCAGGAATGCGCGCACCAGCTTGAAACGCTGCTCGGCGCTGGCCTGCGCGGGCGGCTCGGACAGGTTTGCAGCGGTCACCACCGGCGCTGGCGCTGGGGCCGGCGCTTCCTGCGCCTTGTTGGATGCCTCGGCCGGCGGCGTCACCGTGTCCTGCACCGCCGATGGTGCAGGCTCGGAAGAAGCAGGCTCGGTCTTCACCCAGCCGGAATGCCAGGCGGGCGCATCCATTCGTGGCGGGGCCGGCGGCACGCTGGCCAGGTCGATGACGGTCGTCACCGTATTGGCAGCACCGGCGTCCTGCGTCTCCACGGCCGGAGCATCCGCCATGTCGGAATCCAGCACCTGTGCTTCCTCGGGCCTTCCGGCAGACACCATGCTGGCCGCCAGCGCCTCGCTGTCGAACACCCTGCGTCGCGGCGGCGGCGCCTGCCGGTTGCGGCGCGCCAGCACCCACGCCAACAGTGCAAGCGCCGCAAAGCCGGCGCCACCCCAGACATAGGGCATGGCCCCGTGCTGCGTGGGCGCATCGGCGGGCGCCTGCGCGGCTGGCGTGGACGGCTTGGTGGCGGCGGCCGCCTGCGGCGCCTTCCCCTGCGCGGCGGCCTTGTTCGCCTCCGCCAATCGCTGCTGGGCAGCGGCCAGCTCGCTGTCCTTCATCGAGATCAGCTGCTGCTGGTCTTCCTTCAGCTTTTCCAGCGCGGCGACCCGCGCCTTCAATTCACCGATCTCGGCGGACTTGGTCGCGATGTCTTCATCACGTTGACGCAATTGCTGTTGCAGCATGCTGCCCTCGCCGCCGGCGCTGGTGCCGGATTTGGTTCCTGCCGCTTTGCCCGGTGCCGATGGCGGCACGATTTGCAGCCGTGCGTCTTCGCGCCGCACCGGTTTGGCCGCAGCCGTGGCGTTGGCCTGTGCTGCCGTTGCCGCCGGCGCTTCGGGCACGGGCTTGCGTGCTGCTGGCCGCTGCGGCGCCGCAGGTGTTTGCGCAGCGCCTGCCGGTTTGGTTGCCGCTTGCTGGGCCGACGCAGCCGGCATGGCCGCAGGCTGGCTGACGGCGCGGCGCGCCTGCCGCCACTGCTGCATCTGCTGGCGCACGACTTGTGCCGCTTCATCGGCATCGATCTGCGCGATCTGATCGCGCTCCGGCACGCGCAACACCGCCCCGCGGCGCAGCTGATTGACGTCATCGCCCAGGAACGCATCGGGATTGGCGCGCAGCAGCGCGAGCATGGATTGGTCGAGGCTGAACGCCTTGCCCAGGCCCAGCTTGCCGGTGATTGCCGACAAGGTTTCACCGCGCTTCACCGGGCCATATTGCCGGGCCGTATCGGCAGCCGCTGCAGGCACTGGCGCGACAACGGGAGCCGGCGATGGCGGCGCAGCAGGCTGCTGCATCGGGAACGGGCGGATCTCGGTGCCCGCTGCCGGCGCTTCCGCAGCCGGTGTCGCCAACACCGGCTGCGCTGCGATCGGCGCCGCCGCAGCCTCGACCGCTGCTGGCGGCGCCTGCACAGGTGCAACCGCAGGCGCGGGCTCGGCGCGCCGGATCAGGTTCGGGGCGGGTGCCTGTGGTGCCTGGATCGCCGGCAGCAGCGGCGAATTCACTTCATTCGGCACGTCAACCAGCGCCGAATATTCACGCACCAGCCGCCCTTGGCCCCAGTCCACTTCGATCAGGAAATTGAGCACGGCCTGATCGACCGGCTTCAGCGTGGTGACGCGAATCACCGGACGCCCCTTGGCATCCTTGCCCAGGCTGAATTGCAGGTCGGCGGCGATGCCGCTGGGCGGCGACAAGCCGACCCGGCGGAACGTGTCCGGGGACGCCAGCCGCGCCTTCAGCTCGGCCAGCTCGCCGGGCGTGGTGGAGACGATCGGAATTTCCGCCAGCAGCGGCTGGTTGCGCCGCGACTTGACCTCGATTTGGCCCAGGCCCAAGGCCCAGGCATTGCCGGCCGCCAGCAATAACGCCGCCACCACCGCCGTCCGCAATGTCCTGATCACGTGCACTCCATCCCCGCCCTAGGCGCTGCGACTCTAGCCGCCTGCGGCCTTCGGCGGCAAGCCTTCGGCCACCAGCAGCTCGGCGATCTGCACCGCGTTGAGCGCCGCGCCCTTGCGGATGTTGTCCGCCACCACCCACAAATTGAGCGCGCGTGGATGTGAAAAATCCTCGCGGATGCGCCCCACGAACACCGCATCCTTGCCCGACGCATGGGTCACCGGCGTGGGGTAACCACCCGCTGCGTGCGCGTCCACCACCTCGACGCCCGGCGCCTTGCCCAGCAGTTCGCGCGCCTGCTCCACGGTGATCTTTTCCCGGGTCTCGATGTTGACGGCCTCCGAATGACCGTAGAACACGGGCACGCGTACCGCGGTCGGATTCACCAGAATGCTCGAGTCCTCCAGGATTTTCCGGGTCTCCCACACCAGCTTCATTTCTTCCCTGGTGTAGCCGTTGGGCTGGAACTCGTCGATATGCGGGATCAGGTTGAACGCGATCTGCACCGGGAACTTGGTCGGATGGATGTCCTGGAAGCTGAGCAGCTCGGCGGTCTGCTTGCCCAGCTCCTCCATCGCACTGCGACCGCCACCCGACACCGACTGGTAGGTCGCCACGTTGATCCGCTCAATGCCGTACGCCTTGTGGATCGGCGCCAGCACCGGCATCAGCTGCATGGTCGAGCAGTTGGGATTGGCGATGATCCCGCGCGGGCGGTTCCGGGCGGCGTGCGGATTGACCTCCGACACCACCAGCGGCACGTCGTCGTCGTAGCGGAAGGTGGAGGAGTTGTCGATCACCACCGCACCGGCGGCGGCGAATTTCGGCGCGTATTCCTTCGACACCGAACCGCCAGCGGAGAACAGCGCGATATCGATTGACGACGGGTCGAACGTCGCCAGATCGTGCACCAGCAGTTCGTTGTCGCCGAACGCCACCTTGCCGCCAGCCGACCGCGCGCTGGCCAGCGCGACCACCGCGCTGGCGGGGAACTTGCGCTCGGCGAGGATCGACAGCATCGTCTCGCCCACCGCGCCGGTCGCGCCGACCACGGCCACCTTGTACTGATTGCTCATTGTTGCCTGCCTCGAAATATTGGATGCGGCGCATCACGGCGCCTGCGGGGAAGGATTTCCTGCGTGTCCCGCTGCGGCGTGCCGCTGCCCGTGGGGGCGAAGCTGGCGGCGCGCCGCTATCGTTTGGTATCGATGGTGTTCATGCCCGGAATGCGCGGACCGATCTCGCCGACGTCGCCGCACTGGGCGCGATGGCGCAGCGCCTGGTCCATCAGCACCAGCGCCAGCATCGCCTCGCAAATAGGGGTAGCGCGGATGCCGACGCAGGGATCGTGGCGGCCGGTGGTGACCACGTCCACCACGTTGCCGTCCACGTCCAGCCCTTGCACCGGCAAACGCAGGCTGGAGGTCGGCTTGAACGCCACCGACACGGACATCTGCTGCCCGGTGGAAATGCCGCCGAGGATGCCGCCGGCATGGTTGGACAGGAAGCCGTCCGGCGTCATCACGTCGCGATGGTGGCTGCCCTTCTGCGAGACCGACGCGAAGCCGTCGCCGATCTCCACGCCCTTGACCGCGTTGATCGACATCATCGCCGCCGCCAGTTCGCCGTCGAGCTTGCCGTAGATCGGCTCGCCCCAGCCCGGCGGCACGCCGTCGGCCACAGCCATGACCTTCGCGCCGACCGAATCGCCGGACTTGCGCAGCGCGTCCATGTAGCTTTCCAGCTCGGCCACCTGCTCCGCGCAGGGCCAGAAGAACGGATTGCCTTCGACCGCGCCCCAGTCGTGCGCACGCGGCTCGACATCGCCGATCTGGGTCATGCAGCCGCGCACGGTGACGCCACGCTGGGCCAGCCACTTCTTGGCGATGACCGCGGCGGCCACGCGCATCGTGGTTTCGCGCGCGCTGCTGCGCCCGCCGCCGCGCGGATCGCGGATGCCGTACTTCTGCCAGTAACTGTAGTCGGCATGGCCGGGGCGGAACTGCGCGGCGATCTTCGCGTAGTCCTTGCTGCGCTGGTCGGTGTTGCGGATCAGCAGCGCGATCGGCGTGCCGGTCGTCACGCCTTCATGCACGCCGGACAGGATCTCGACCTCGTCCGCCTCGTGCCGCGCCGAGGTATGCCGGGTCTTGCCGGTGGCGCGCCGCGAAAGATCGTGGGCGAAGTCTTCCGGCGCGATGGCGATGCCGGGCGGGCAGCCGTCAAGGACGCAGCCGATGGCCGGCCCGTGCGATTCGCCGAAGGTGGTGACGCGCAGCAGGTGGCCGAAGGTGTTCATCGAATCAGAACAGCCCCGCCGGCGGCGCGCCCGGTTCGCGCTCCGCAGCCAGCTCCGAGATGCGCGCGTTGTGCTCGATCAAATCGGCGCACTCGGCCACGAAGATGCCCATCTGCCCGACCTTGAACTCCACCCAGGCCAGCGGCAGTTCCGGCAGCAGTTCGACCAGCGCGCGTTCGGATTCACCGACTTCGCAGATCAGCAGGCCGTCTTCGGTGAGGTGCAGCGGGGCGTCGCGGAGGATCTTCAGGGCGAGGTCCAGGCCGTCGTCGCCGGCGCGCAGGCCGAGTTCCGGCTCGTGCGCGTATTCGCGCGGCAGGGCGTCGGTTTCGTCGTTGGTGACGTAGGGCGGGTTGGTGACGATCAGGTCGTAGCGCTCGCCGGCCAGGCCGGAGAACAGGTCGGACTTCAGGAAGCGCACGTTCTCCACGTGCAGGCGCTTTTCGTTCTCGCGCGACAGCGCCAGCGCGTCGTCGCTGATGTCCACGCCATCGACGTGCCAGTCCGGGTTGTAATGCGCCATCGCAATCGCAATACAGCCGGAGCCGGTGCACAGGTCCAGCGCGCGGCGCACGTCGCGGTCGCCCAGCCAGGGCTGGAAGCCGGCTTCGATCAGCTCGGCGATGGGCGAGCGCGGCACCAGCGCGCGCGGATCGGACTTGAAGCTCAGGCCGGCGAACCACGCCTCGCCGGTCAGGTAGCAGGCGGGGATGCGCTCCTCGATGCGGCGCAGGAACAGGCCCAGCACGTCTTCCTTCTCGGCCTCGGTGACGCGGGCGTTGCCGTAGGCGGGCGGCAGGTCGTGCGGCAGGTGCAGGGCGTGCAGGGTGAGCTGGGTGGCTTCGTCCAGCGCGTTGTCGTAGCTGTGCCCGAACGTCAGCCCGGCCGCATTGAAGCGGCTGGCGCCGTAGCGGATCAGGTCGATGATGGTCTGCAGTTCCTGGGACATGGCGGCAACACGCGGGCAAGGCCGCAAAGTATAGCGATGGTGCGCGGGTATCATGGCGAACCGCCCTTGTTCCAGACGGTCATGGCCAAACGCACTACGCTTCTGCTGCTCATCGTTGTCCTGGCCGCCGGCCTGGGCCTGTGGACGGCACGCCGCCTGCAAGGCGCCCACCGGCCTACCCTGCCCGCGCCCACGGCGGTGACCCTGCTGCCCACCCCGCGCACGCTGCCGGCGTTCTCGCTGCAACAAGCCGGCGGCACGGCACTGACGCCAGGCACGCTGAAAGGCCACTGGACGGTGGTGTTCCTGGGCTTCACCCACTGCCCGGACGTCTGCCCCACCACCCTGGCGCTGCTGGCCGGCGCGCAGAAGCTGTGGGCCTCGATGCCGGAGGCCAGCCGCCCGCGCGTGCTGTTCGTCTCCGCCGACCCGGAGCGCGACACCCCGCAGATCGTGGCCCAGTACGCGCACGCCTTCCATCCCGACACGCTGGCCGCCACCGCGTCGGTGCCGCAGCTGGAAGCCTTCGCGCGGTCGCTGTCGCTGGTGTTCATGAAAGTGCCTAATAACAGCGGGCCCGGCGCCAGTGGCGATCCAGCCGACTACAGCATCGACCACAGCGCCGCGCTGGTGCTGCTGGACCCGCAGGCGCGCATGGCCGGCGTGGTGCAGCCGCCGTTCGACGTGAAGGGCATTGCCGCCGATCTCGAAACACTCACCCAAAGCACCCCTCCCCAGCCCTCCCCTGCTGCGCAAGGGAGGGAGTGAAAAGCATGAGCCCCGTCACCGCCCTCACCTATGTCCTGCCGCACCGCCTGCTGTCCGCGCTGGCGCGCCGGCTGGCCTATTCGACCAACCGCTCGCTGAAGCAATGGCTGATCGACGCCGTGACCCGCCGGTTCGGCGTGGACCTGTCCGAAGCGGCGGAATCCGACCCCGCCGCCTATCCCAGCTTCAATGCCTTCTTCACCCGCGCGCTGAAGCCCGGCGCACGCACGCCCGACGCCGACCCGAACGCGCTGCTGATGCCCGCCGATGGCCGCATCAGCCAGTGCGGCGACATCAAGGACGGCCGCATCTTCCAGGCCAAGGGCCAGGGCTTCACCGCCGCCGAACTGCTGGGCAGCGAGGCGGATGCCGCGCCGTTCCATGACGGCAGCTTCGCCACCGTGTACCTGTCGCCGCGCGACTACCACCGCGTGCACATGCCGTGGACCGGCACCCTGCGCGAAACCGTGCACGTGCCCGGCCGCCTGTTCTCGGTAGGCACCGACGCCGTGGCCAGCGTGCCGCGCCTGTTCGCCCGCAACGAGCGCCTGGTCTGCCACTTCGACACCGACTTCGGCCCCATGGTGCAGGTGATGGTGGGCGCGCTGCTGGTCTCCGGCGTGGAAACCGTGTGGGGCGGCGTGGAAATCCCCGCCTACGGCGACGCCATCACCCGCAAGGACTACCGCGGCCGCGGCATCACGCTGGAACGCTTCGCCGAGATGGCCCGCTTCAACTACGGCAGCACCGTCATCGTACTGCTGCCCAAGGACGCGGCCACGCTGGCCCCGGCGCTGCACGCGGAATCCCCGGTGCGGCTGGGGGAACGGCTGGCGCTGCGGGAGTGACGACGGCGTTCGGCTGATTCCCCTCCGGAAAGCACAAGGCCCGCAGAGATGCGGGCCTTGTGCGTTGTGGGAACCTAAAGATCAGGAAGTGAACCTGACCCCGTTACCGACCCCGTTACCGACCCCGTTACCCCGCCGTTACCCCGCCTGCTTTCATGCTCGACCTTGATTACGCAGCTGCACTTGCAAACAGGTCGTCAAGCTGCGGGTTGCTGGTGATCAGCAGCAGCTTCTTGATCGTGGCGGCCTGGTTGATTTCCAGGCGCGCGAAATGCTCGCCGCCGGCCGAAGACTGCTTGCGGATCAGCTGGATACGCCCGAACAACCCGCCGTGCTTTTCCGCAAACTTTGCCAGCCCGACGGCCTTCTCAAAGTTGTCACTCAAGCTAGGGTCGTGGGGTTCCAGAATGTCGATAGCAAATTCGCTGTCGACCTTCCGCACCACGACGAGATCCGGGAACATCGGGCGAACGTCGCCCCCGGTTTCATAGGGAATTTCCAGAGACCACGGCTTGCGGTCCAAGTTGCGCAACCAGCCGACCACTTCAGGCTTGACCAGTTCTTCCTTCAGCACCCCGGCTTCCCAGGTGCCCAATTCCGCGCGGAACTGGCCGTTGCCTTCCACATACAGGTGGCGCTCCCAGATGGGATCGGTAGGCAATCGCTTGAAGTCGATGGATGCTGGCAAATGCCATGACACTTCGTTGGGCTTGGCCGTCGCCAGCCGCAGCTTCTCGTAATTGACGCGCCGCTGCTCCTTGAGTTTGTAGATGGCCTTCTTGTGCTGGTCGTAAAGACCATCGAAGGCAGTCTCTGCTAACGATTCGAGAATAGCCATTTCTGCCGCGTTGCGAGCCAGAACGATTGCCTCGACCTTGACATCCAGCGCATCGCGATCCGCGTGGGCGCGCCAATACTCCATCTGCAAACCGTGACTGAAAGCACGTCCGGCCTCTTCGAACAGCCGATCAATGTCCACGTCCGAGGCATCAATGTGATAGTCCGCAGTCGGCTCAGCTACGCCAGTGCCGTTATTGACCGCCAAGGTCCGCAGGCCAACCTGCGTGATCGCTTTGGCCGCCGCATCGAACTGGCCTGCCGCCTTGATCACTGTTATGCGCTGCCCCATCCACTCGACAATCTGCTGCTTGGCCTGGCCCCAGCCTTCGTCATCAATCTCATCGATGGTCAGACTGCGTGAGATGGCCATATACCGGCGCAGCGGGCTTTGTGCCCGAGCGGCATTCACGCGGTAGGTGATCAATTCGTCAAGTGCCGCAAAGATGGGCTCGCAGCCTTCGCGCCGCTTGAGCACTACCAGATTGCGGCTGGAGCCCGTTTCGGCAGGCGGCACATCTTCCGCATTGTGCAGCGAGGCCACCACGCTTTCCACGGCCCCCGTATCG
Source organism: Thermomonas paludicola (assembly GCF_024498955.1). Taxonomy (GTDB): domain Bacteria; phylum Pseudomonadota; class Gammaproteobacteria; order Xanthomonadales; family Xanthomonadaceae; genus Thermomonas; species Thermomonas paludicola. The sequence goes on from NZ_CP093311.1 coordinate 1,868,732, forward strand.
AAGTAGGGCAAAAACAGATGCACGTCATTGAGCGCAGCATCCTTTTCGATGCGCCGTGCCAGTGGCGTGCGCACCATTCGGCCCAGCAACTGGGCGATGTAGGTGTGGTCCTCCGCACGGCGGAACGACATCATCACCTCGGCGCGCGGGCAATCCCAGCCGGTGGACAGGCTGGTCTTGAAGAACACCACGCCGATGTTTTTGTCCGCGTCAATCCGCGAGGCTTCGACCTTGCGCACCCGGCGGCCGCCCACGTCCAGGTCGCCCGTGTCGTGCATCGCGTGGGCGACCTCGCCTTCGTTCAGGCGACGGCCAATGGCGCTCTCGATCACGGTCAGCGCTGCGCCAAGATCCGTCTTGGTCAGTTGCCGGTCTGAGCCATTTTCGACCTGAACCACCAAAACCGGCCAGATGGTTTGCTCTTTTTCGTCATGGCAATACGCGCCCCAGGCGACCGTCATCTGCCCCCAACGCCGAGCCGCTTCTTCCAAAAGCGCCATCTCAGCCGTGGTGGTGGCTTCAGGGTGATGAATCAGGATGCGGTCTTTCAGCAGGCCGGACTTGCGCACTTCCTCAGCCGGCACGGCCACCTTGTGCGTGGTCACGGTGTGTTCGGCATTGGCAATCAAATCCAGGAATCGTTTCGGCGTGGCAGACACCCCAATCACCATCGGCATCTTGACCAGGCCAACCTCGGGGTAGCCCAGCAAGAAGCGCTGCATCAAGGTCTGCGCAGCCTGCGCGCCTTTGCCAGAAGTCATGCCGCGGTGCGCTTCGTCGATCACCACGTAGAAGCGGTCGGGAATAGCGCGCGCGGTGTTGGTCAGCGTCTCCCAGATCAGATGCTGTCGTCCGTCGCCACGGTTGGTCAGCGGTTGATTGACGGCCAGCTTCTGCGTGTTGATGAAATAGATACGCCCGCCGTCCAGCCGGGGCGCGTCGAAATGTGCATCGATGGTGATGAGCTGGTTGACCCGATACACCTTGTCCGATTTGCTCTCAATCTTGAGCTTGGTCTGCTCGTTGAGCTCGGGCATGTCCGACACCCACAGGATCACGGCATCCGGTTGGGGCGCCCAGTCCAGCGGCCAGGCCAATTGGTCATCGGGCTCATCCAGGATGGCCTCGAACAGCGCCGTCATCATGATGGTCTTGCCGCTGCCCGTGGCCGCCGAGAAAGCCACCACGTGCTGATCGTCAGACGATACGCCTTGACGAGCTTTCACCAGCGCCTTGCGCAAATCGTTCAGCGCATCTTTCTGAAAATCGAACAGCGTGACCTTCATGCCCGCGCTCCCTGTGTACCAGCCTGACCGGCAGCGCGGTCCTGGTTCTTGTTGATCATGAAATTGAGCAGGTAATCGCGGTACAACTGCACTACAGCCAAGCTAGGGTTGGCCTTGCCCGCCACCTCGCGCACGTCCTGCGCCATGGTTTTGAAGGATTCGTCCGCGTCGGTGACGATGAACACCTGCGACAAGCCGGTGCGACCCTCCAGCGACTTCAGCAAACGGCCCATGCGGGTTTCATCCAGCAGCACCACGAAATTGCTGCCCTCCGGCGCAAACAGCACCGGCTCCGGCTCGCCGCGTTTCAGCTTGGGTCGCGGGCCTAACGCCCCAGCCTTCAGCCACAGCAAGGGCAAGATTTCGCGGAAGGCCCGGCGCAGCGACACGCGTTCGCGCTCCAGAAAATCCAGCTTGAAGTAGGCGAGATTGGCGGCAAAGCCCGCGCTCATCGGGCGCTTTTCTTCCTCCGGCACCAGGATCGGCCCGAGCAGTTCCACCACCTGCGCTTTCAACTGGTCGAACACGCGCGTGACGGGCGTGACGATGTAGACGTTGGTGATGTGATCTTGCCCGTCCAGTGACTCCAGCCAATCTTCTGCGGCCGCTGGGTCAAACAGCACGCTGGCCTTGTGGTCTTTGGAAACGATGAACCGACAAGGATCTTTCACCAGCGTTTGCGGCAGGCCATCGATCAGCCCCACCACCTGTTTCTTCTTGGGCAGTGTGTCGAGTTGAGCCGGATCGACAAAACCGATCTGCGTGAAGCTGCGCGCTTTCTCACGCTCCATGGTTTTGCCAGTCAGGTATTCGCCAGACAGTACCGAGCCATCGTCACGCCGACCAATGATGGTGTACTTGCTGCGCGGCCAGGTCACCGAACGGCAGATGCCTTGGGCTTCCCACTCTGCGTCGCCGGGTTGCAGGCCGCGGGCGCTCAAGGATGCGGCCTCCTCTGCGGAGACTTCGTTATTGGTGACCAGGATGCAGCGGCGTGACCCGCCATCGGTGGCGTTGAGCAGGTTGACGGCATTGAGCGTGGTGCCGCTGCCGGCAAAAAAGTCCACCGTCAAAGCCCTCGGTTTATCCTCAAGATAGAAGCGAAGCGTATCCCTCACGGCATACAGACTCTTAGGGAATGGAAAGCGGCGATCCGGAAGGATGTCACCAAGTAGCCGGGAGCCATATTGAGTGGCATCGTGACTGGCAATCCGCCACTGGCTGCCAGGTATGGCAAGCACAAAGCTGGCGTTAGCATCCTCAACCAATATAGAACCGTCTGCCGCGCGGCCAGCTTCTTGAAACTCCCCACGCTGAATCTTGGCGTATTCGCCGTCTTTCAGAATGTAAATTACAAAGCCACGTTTTTCGTTGCCGCCGACACGAACACGACCCTGTTTCATACGTTCGCGCAATGTATCTGGCGTCCACTGCCATCGACCTTCAGACCCATTTTTTCTCATTGGCAATATCGGAACCAACCCTTTGACCGACGGGGGCTTCGAATCATCTGCCGGTAGCGGATCCCCAACTTTCGCGACTGTTCTTAGCTGTGGGTCAACATAAATTGGATAGAAGCAACCTGGCGAATCGCTGCGTGAAGCACCGATGCCCGAACGCCGAAGTAAATCCCATCGGATATTTCCAGTGTGCGTTCGCCCTTTTCCTGAAACCCATTCACGAGCGAGGCGAATCCGACTTGGTGTCGCTTGCCCAAACATCACAACAAAGATGTACTCATCTGCCCGACCGAACCCACCAGCACGCGCAACTACTGCTGGGTTGATCATGGTGCTGATCATCTGAATTCGCGCTTCTGGAAATTCCTGCTCTAGCAACATTCCAAGGTGAAGATACTCTTTTTCGTCAATCGTGACGAACAGCACCCCGGACTCCGGCTTGAGCAAGCGCTTGGCCAGTTTCAGCCGCTTTTCCATGAAGGCCAGCCACTTGCTGTGCCGCCAGCCATCGTTGCCGTCCACGTAGTCATTGTTGTATTTCCAGTCGCGCGCGCCGGTGTTGTAAGGCGGGTCGATGTAGATGCAATCGACCTGACCGGCATACAGGTAATCCAGCAATTGCAGCGCGTGGTAGTTGTCGGCCTCGATCAGCGTGTGCCAGGGGGCGTCAAGCGGGCCGTTGGCCACGGCATCTACCGGCACCAGCGCGGGGAAGATCGGCTCGCCAAATTCACGCACCACCAGCAGTTCATCCACCATGAACTGCACCGGTTCTGCCGCAGCGCGGGTCGGTTCGCTGGGGTGTGCCTCGTTGCTGGGCTTGACGCAGGTGGCCACGCCCGCGTGGATGGACTTGATTTGCCACACATCTTTCAGCGCACCCTGACGGCGACACACCAGATCGCCCTTGCGTGGCTTGGCACCATGTAGTGGCAACAACTCGGGCAGGTGGTCTTCAAACACCAGGCCGAATTTCTTTTCCTTGGCGGCAATGGCCCACTCGGCGGCCAAGCGTTCGCGCAGGCGTGGATCGCTGATTTGCGCGATCAGGTCATGAATGGCAGACAAAAGCTCCCCCTTGTTGTTCGTTGGGCCGTGCCGGGTTCAATCCAGCACTGCCAGAAATTCGGTGGCCAGCCCTGTGGCCGAAATGAGTTAGGAATTATTGATGCGTGATTAATATGTCAGCCCCGCATGGGCAACTACATTTCCCTCATCGTCTCCAACGCCGCCCGATCCCCTGCCGTCTGCTCCGGCGGCTGCGCCCGCATCCGCTCCATGTCCGCCCGGTGCTGTGCCCGCAACGCCGGGTCCAGCGCGTCCACCGTGCGGGGACGCTGCATCATGGCGTGATCCCCCGGCGCGAGCTGACAATTGCGGCTCAGCGTGTCCATGCCGTCGCGCGTGGTGGGGTCCGCATCCTGCAGGTTGACCACCACCGCCAGCGTGTCCCCCAACGGCTCCAGCGCAACGCACAGCGCGTCGATGGTGGCTTGGGTGCGCCGGTCCGCTCCATCCACCCGCACCAGCAGGTTGTGGCGGTCTATCCAGTTGGCCGAGCGCACGCCCGGCAGCGCGCGGGCCACGGCGCGCGCGGCTTCGTGGTCGATGGGGCGGTTGGCATCGGCCAGCTTCATGGCGCGGCGCAGGTCTTCGGACAGCGCATCCACGCTGCGCTGCACGCCGGCCTGGTCACCGGTCACCGCAGCGGCGCGGGCGCCCAGCATGTGGGCGGCCACGCGGCCGGGATCCATCGGTTGGCCCGCCTGCTGCGGACGCGGTGCGTTCGGCGTGTCCGCCTGCGGCGCGCTGCACGCGGCCAATAACCCTGCCAATACCAGTGCGCCAACCGTCCGTGTCGTCATGCTGCATTCCCCTTTGTGATGCAGGATACGACACCAGATCGGCGTCGCAGGGGCTGCGATGGAGATCGCGCCCCTGCGGTGCCCCTACGGGGGTTGCTGCAAGCCTTGCGCTGACTTCAGCGGGCTGTGCGGGGGAATCTGTGCGCGTGGGGCTGACTGAACGCGGCTTTCCGCCAACAGCAGCGCGGATTCAAGCGGACTGCGCCGGGCCTCAAGCGAACAGCAGGGGGTAGTCAACTGGGCTGCGCCGGGCTTCAAGCGAACGGCTGTTGGCCTTGTGTTGACCGCAGCTGGCTTCAAGCAAACCGTGCGGGACTTTGAGCGGGCTGCTCCGCGCTTCAAGCGAACAGCACGCTGCTTCGTGCTGGCTGCACTGCGCCGCGGGCGAACTGCACTGCGCTTCAAGCTGGCAGCAGTACGCTGAAAGCGCCATTCGAGTGGCGGCGGAAGCGCCTGCGCGGAAACAAAAAAGACCGGGTCCCGAAGGACCCGATCACATATCCCCTGATGTTGCGACTGCCCCCCATGCCAACCCGCCGTCAGGCGGCGTCGGTGCTGCCGTTGCCCTCCGCGGCGTCGTCGTTGGCGGCAGCGCGGCGGCGGCCCTGGGCCTTGAAGCGGGTGCCCAGCCCGGCCCGCAGGGACGCCAGGCCCTGGCTCTTGCCGGACACCTTCAACAGGCCGTAGGCCTCCAGCGCGGTGACCAACACGTCGCTTCCCAGCAGGGTTTCCGTGTCCTGCATGCGTTCCAGCAGCCGCTGGAGGCGCTGGCGGCGGGGCCGCAGGGCATCGAACGCCGCCAGATCCCCTAGTGCGGAGGGCAGTTCCAGGCTGGGATTGACGATCTGCGGGTTCTGGGCAATCACGCTCAGGGTCTGGCGGCAGAAGGTTTCGGACTTGCCACCCATCTTGGGCAGACGAATCCGCTCTTTTGCGTCCAGCGCCACCAACTCGGTCAGGGCGGATTCCAGGCTGACGATGGCAGCATCCACGGCAGCCAGCTTGGCGGCGGGCAGGGACAGGGTGATTCGATTTTGGGGCATGGTTTCACCTACAGGTAGTAGTGGAGGAATGCCGCAATCCACTAGATGTAGTGGATTTGGCATGGAAACCTTATGCAAGAAGAATTTTCCGTGTCAACGAAGAAATGTGACCAAATCTACTTTTGCAGATGTTTCACGTGTGCTAGTGACGCTGAAAGTCGCGCCCTGTCTCAGTTTCCGTGAGACAACGGGCCTACCGGCGTTTGCGTGGAACATCGGTCACGCACAGGGGAAGTGCGGGTTTTGCGTCGCACAGGGTGAGACGGTGCGCAAAAACAGGGGGCATTTGCGCGGCTGATTTGCTGAAACTTGCGCCAGAGCAAGCGCTTGACACCCGCCCGCGGGATACCCGGCATGCATGGATATTGGACTGGCGCAGCAGCGCAGAAATGACCAGCCCGTGGCTGGGGATGGTGCTGCCTTGGCAAGCGCCCGGGTCGGCAGCTGGCCTTGCTGTCCTTACTTCGCTTTGGCTGGCTTGGCCGCTTTCTTCTTCGCTTCCTTCACCTTCGGCACCGGCATCAACACCGCCGTCTCCAACAACAACTCCCGCAGGCAGTCGGCGTCGTCCAGCAACTCATCGGCCACCGGGTAATCCTTGGCGCCGGGGTACGGCAGGCGCTGCGGCAGGTGCGGGGCCAGCCGCGTGGCGGCGGCGGAGGGTTTGACGAACAGGCTGTTGTCGCAGGCGAAGGCCACCACTTTCTCGTCCACGTACAGGGCATATTCCCCGAACATGCGGCGGTGGGTCAGGCGGGCGCCCAAGCCGGCCTGCTCTGCGATATAGGCGATGAAATCGGTGTCGGTAGCCATGGCGCGCGGCGGGCGGGCCGGGCGGGCCGGCGGGGCCTACACCATAGCGCCTGTTTTTGTGCAAGAGCGATCCCCGCTTTCGCGGGGATGACGCGCTGGAGGCGGGGATGACGGCGAGCGCGACCAGAGCCGTGCTGGCCGGGATCAGCCGCAGCCTTCCAGCTTCAGGCTCTGGCCGGGTTTGATGGCGTATTTCGGCTTCTTCAACCGGTTGACCTTGGCCAGGTCGTCCAGGTCGCAGCGGAACTTGCCGGCAATGCTGGACAGGGTTTCGCCACGCTTGACGCTATGGGTCTTGGCCTTGGCCGCTGGTTTGCCGGGGCGCGCTGGCACTGCCGGCACAACGCTGGCGACCGGCGGCGTCGCGCTGGCAGCCGTACCGGCGGGCATGGGGTCGCCCACCCGCACCAGCGCGGTACGCGCGTCGCTGGCCACCAGTTCCTGCGCCAGCTCCAGACGCTTGCCACGGGTGCAATTGAAGCGATACAGCCAGCTGATGCGGCTGGTGGCATTCAGCATCGTTCCTGCCGGCAGCATGACGTCTGGCGACCAGCGCGGATTGAGGTTGCGCAGCGCGCGCAGGTAGCCATCGCGCGAGCCCCAGTTGCCCAGGCAGATGGTGAGTTCGTACAGCGAGGCCGGCTGCGCCAGCACGATGCCGGCCGGTCGGGCGCTGACCCGCGGCCAGCGGATGCCATAGTCCTTCGGGTGCAGGAACAACCACGCGGCGGCGATCACCATCGGCACGTAGTCCTTGGTTTCCGCCGGGAACTGGTTATAGACGTCGATGTCCCAGAAACTGCGCCCGCCGGTTTCGCGGAACACGCGCAGGGCGCGGCCCTCGCCGCCGTTGTAACCGGCCAGCGACAGCTCGATGCTGTTGTCGAGCTGGCCCATGCGTTCGCTGAGGTACTGCGCGGCCGCATCGGCGGAGGCGGCCGGGTCGTAGCGGGTGTCAAAGCCGCTGCCGTCATCGCCCAGCCCGAAGCGGCGCCCGGTGGAGGGCATGAACTGCAGCGGCCCCACGGCGCCGGCACGCGAGCCCACATGCACCTTGCCGTTGGACTCCTTGGCCATGATGCCGAACAACAGCGCCTCCGGCAGGCCGTGGCGGCGGAACGCCGGCGACATCAGGTGCTGCATGTAGCGGTAGTTCTCGTAGCTGTCCATCAGCGACGGGCGCATGTCGGTAAGCCAGCGGCGAATGCCGGCCTGCACCGCCGGATTGAATTGCACCATCTTCACGAAGCGCTGCCCTTCCTCGCTGAGCAGCGCGGCGGCGTTGGCGGACGCGGGCACGCTGGCGTCGTCCAGGTCGCTCTCGTCGATGGGGTCGGCGCCACCCTCGTCGGCCAGCAGGTCGTCGAAGCGCGGCGTGGCCTGTAGCAGGCGTTCGTACGTCGCCAGCATGGTCTCCACCGAGCAGCCGCGCTGCTTGCCGCAGGCGTCCACCACGTCCTTCATGTCCGCCAGCGCGGCGGTGGTCGCATTGGCCGCCGCCTCTTCATCGTCTGCCAGCATCGCGTCGCGGTAGCGTTTTTCGGCGGCGTCCATGCGCTGCTGCAACTCGATCGCCGATGCATGCCGGGTATCGGTGCGCTTCGCCTCGCCCCGTTTGCTGGCGGCGTGCGCCGGCAGGGTGGACAGCATCGCCGACAGCGACAAGACAATGGCAGCAAGGGCAGGCAGCGGGCGCACGGGCATAGAGCAGGCACAACTTGGGACAACGGGCCGGCAGGGTAGCCGCGCGGACTCCATGCAGGCAACCCGCAACGGTCATGATTGCCGGCTCCATTCGCATAGAATCCGGCAGTCGCACACAATTTCCGCCATTCAGGAACATCCCATGGATCCGATCTTCGTCGGCAAAGCCGTCACCACCGACACCAGCGGCAACGTGTTCCTGCTGCCGAGGTACGGCAACCGCCACGGGCTGGTGGCCGGCGCCACCGGCACCGGCAAGACGGTGACGCTGATGACGCTGGCAGAGGGCTTTTCGCGGATCGGCGTACCGGTGTTCCTGGCCGACGTGAAGGGCGACGTGGCCGGGCTGGCGGTGCCTGGCACGATGAGCGAGCGGCTGCAGCAGCGCGTCGCGCAGTTGGGCATCGGCGACTATCGCAACGAAGCCGCGCCGGTGGTGTTCTGGGACCTGTGGGGCAAGGCCGGCCACCCGGTACGCACTACCGTCAGCGAGATGGGCCCCACCCTGCTGGGGCGCATCCTGGAGCTCAACGACACCCAGTCCGGCGTGCTGGACATCCTGTTCAAATTGGCCGATGACCGCGGCCTGCTGCTGCTCGATCTGGAAGACCTGCGCGCCCTGCTGGGCCTGATTGCCGAGGAACGCCAGGACATCAGCACCTCCTACGGACTGGTCAGCTCGCAGTCGATCGGCGCCATCCAGCGCGCCCTGCTGCGGCTGGAACAGGAAGGCGCCGGACTCTTTTTCGGCGAGCCGGCGCTGGAACTGACCGACCTGATGCGCACCACCCCCGACGGCCGCGGCGTGGTGAACATCCTCGCCGCCGACCAGCTGATCCTGAAGCCGAAGCTGTATTCCAGCTTCCTGCTGTGGCTGCTGTCGGAGCTGTTCGAGACCCTGCCGGAAGTGGGCGACCTGGAAAAGCCGAAACTCGTCTTCGTGTTCGACGAGGCGCACCTGCTGTTCGATGACGCGCCGGCCGCGCTTCGCCAACGCATCGAACAAGTCGTGCGGCTGATTCGCTCGAAGGGTGTGGGCGTGTATTTCTGCTCGCAGTTCCCGGACGACATTCCCGATGAAATCCTCGGCCAGATGGGCAACCGCGTGCAGCACGCGCTGCGTGCGTTCACCCCGCGTGACCAGAAGGCGGTGAAAACCGCGGCGGAAACCTTCGTCACCAATCCCGCGTTGAACGTGGCCACCGCCATTGGTCAACTGGGCGTGGGCGAAGCGCTGGTCTCCACCCTGCAGGACAAGGGTGTGCCGATGCCGGTGGAAAAAACCCTGATCGCGCCGCCACGCTGCCGGATGGGCGCGATCACCGACGCCGAACGTGCGCAGGTTCGCGCTGGCAGCCCGGTGGGGGGCAAATACGACACCCGCATCGACCGCGATTCCGCAGCCGAGTTGCTGGCGAAGAAGGCCGAAGCCAGGACCGAACAGGCGCAGGCGCCGCAGGCCAGGACGCGTGCCAGCGACGATGCGCAGGAAGGCGGCTTCGGCGGCGCGGTCAAGGACGCGCTGTTCGGCACCAAGCGCCGCCAGGGCATGATCGAGACCATGGCCAAGCAGACCGCACGCACGGTGGGCAGCCAGGTGGGCCGGCAGATCCTGCGCGGCCTGCTGGGCGGCATCTTCGGCGGCAAGCGCTGAGCCGGACATGAGCCGCTGGCGGCCGCCTGCCGAGAAGAGCACGGCGCTGATCACCCGCGAAGGCCACGACCGGCTGAAGGCCGAGCTGGACGCGCTGTGGCGCGTGCGGCGCCCGGAGGTGGTGAAGGCGCTGGCCGCCGCTGCCGCCGAGGGCGACCGCTCGGAAAACGCCGAATACACCTATCGCAAGAAACAACTGGGTGAAATTGATCGCCGGGTGCGCTATCTCAGCAAGCGGCTGGAAGAACTGCGCGTGGTGGACGCCGCTCCCAGCGATCCCGATGCCGTGTTCTTCGGTGCACAGGTGGAATTGGAGAACGCTGGCACCGGCGAGCGGGTGCGCTATCGCATCGTCGGCCCCGACGAAACCGACGCGCAGCGTGGCTGGATCAGCATCGATGCCCCATTGGCGCGGGCGATGCTGAAAAAACGCGTGGACGACGACTTCGGAAGCACCCTGCCCAGCGGCCGGGTGAACTTCGTGATTATCGGAATCGACTACCCGACCGCCTGAAGCGCCTCAGGTCCGCAGCGATTCGAATTCCGGGTGGCGACGCATCCAGGTCTCGGCATAGGAACACTGCGGGTCAACCTTCAGCCCCTGCTCGCGCGCGTATTCCAGCGCGAAGCGCACCAGCTCCGAAGCGATCCCGCGGCCGCCGATTTCCGGCGGGACGATGGTGTGGGTGATGGCAATGCTGCCCGCGCCAGGCTCGTATTCCACGTAGGCAATCTGGTCATCCACTTCGGTGGAAAAGCGATGGGTAAAGGCGTCGTGATGAATCGTGGTCATGATGATGTCCGGCAGGAAAGAGAGCTCATCCCAACAGCGCGCGCGTGAAGTGGCTGACAACGGCGGGTTGCAGCAACACGGTGAACAGCACGCCATAGGCCGCGCCCCACAGGTGCGCGCTGTGGTTGACGTTGCCATGCCCGCGGCGATCCATCCAGATGCTGTAACCCACGTACAGGATGGCGAACAAGAACGCGGGGATCGGCAGCGGAATCGGGAAGATGATCAGTTTGTTCCACGGATCGAACAGGATGCTGGCGAACAACACGGCCGACACCCCGCCGGATGCGCCCAAGCTGCGGTAGTTGGGATCGCGCTGGTGCGACAAATAGGTGGGCAGGATCGAGACCACGATGGCCGACAGATAGAACAGCACGAAGCCGAGCGGCGAAAGCCATTGCGAGAACACCCGCTCCACCACGCTGCCGAACGACCAGAACGTGATCATGTTGAACAGCAGGTGCATCCAGTCGGCATGCACGAAGCCGTAGGTCAACAGGCGGTCGTACTGGTGGTTGCGCCGCACCGCAGGCGGCCACAGGATCAACCTGCCCAGCAGGCGCTGGTCGGAAAACCCGCGCCAGCTCACCAGCACGGTGACCGCAATGATGATCAGGGTCAGCGGCACGGTCAGGCCCACTCCTCCAGGCCTTCGCGCTCATAAAGCGCCTTGAATGTCGGGCGCGATTTCATCCGTCTGGCAAGTTCGGCAAGCTGCGGGAAGCTGGTCGCCGACGTTGGCATGTTGCGCGCCCAGCGCATCAGCATCACCAGATGGAAATCCGGCACGGTGGGCGCGTCGCCCAGCAGGTACGGGCCGTGCGCCGCCAAATGCGCGTCGATCCGCTGCCAGTGCGCGGCCACGCGACGGGCGCATTGCGCATGCACGGCTTCGCTGTTGCTCTCGCCGGCCACTTCGCCCGGATACCACCACTGCCGCAGCAGCGGTTGCACTTCGTTGGCCAGGTCGAACATCCATTGCAGGAAATCCAGCCGCCGCGGGTCGTCAATCGCGGGGGCCAGGCCTGCGTTCGGGTGGCGCTCGGCCAGCCACAGCGCAAGCGCGGCCGCCTCGCGCTGCGGCTTGCCGTCCACGATCAAGGTGGGCACCACGCCGTTCGGGTTCAGCGCCAGATACTCGGGCGACTTCTGTGCGCGGCTGGAAAAATCCACCAGCCGCAGCTCGTGTGGCACGTCAAGTTCCAGCATCAGCCAGTGCACCAGCAGGCTGGCGGAACCGGGGGCGTAATACAGGATGGCGTTCATGCGGGTCTCGATGCAGGGCAATCCTGCATTTTGCACGACCGCGCAGGCCGACGCGTGACGTGCGGCAAACATTCGCCGCAACAGGCTCGGCTACCATCGCCCGATTCCTTCCGGGTGATGACCACCATGCGTCTGCTTGTCCTTGCCCTGCTTGCCGCCACCACCTCGCTGGCGATGGCGTCCAAGCCCCATCTGGGCACCGTGGCCGAGCGCAGCGGCTACCGGCAGACCGGCCGCTACGACGAGGTGATTGCCCTGTGCGACGCCTATCAACGGGCGTTTCCGAAAGCGGTGCGCTGCTTCGACTTCGGCACCACCCCGCAGGGCCGGCCGATGAAAGCACTGGCGGTGTCCACCAGCGGCGCGCTGACCCCGGAAGACGCACACGCGCGCGGCCTGCCGGTGGTGTTGGTGCAAGGGGGCATCCACGCCGGCGAGATTGATGGCAAGGATGCAGGCTTCGGCCTGATCTCCGATCTGTTGCAGGGCAACGTGGGCCGTGGCGTGCTGGACAAGCAAGTGCTGCTGTTCGTGCCGGTGTTCAACGTGGACGGCCACGAGAATTTCCGCGCCTGGAATCGCCCCAATCAACGCGGCCCCGAGGAAATGGGCTTTCGCGTCACCGCGCAGCGCTACAACCTCAATCGCGATTACGTGAAAGCCGATGCGCCCGAGATGCAGGCGATGCTGGCCCTGGTCAACCAGTGGGACCCGCTGGCGACGCTGGATCTGCACGTGACCGACGGCGCCAAGTTCCGCCATGACATTTCGGTGACCGGCGAACCGGTGAACGTGGGCGATGCCGGACTGCGCGAGGCCGGGCGCGCGCTGAAGGCCGGCATCATCGAACGCCTGAAGCAGCAAGGGTCGCTGCCGGTGGATTTCTACCCCAGCTTCGTCAACGAGGACGACCCGGCCTCCGGCTTCGTCGAATCCGCCTATCCGCCGCGTTTTTCCAGCGGCTATTTCCCGCTGCGCAATCGGCTGGTAATGCTGCTTGAAACGCATTCGTGGAAACCCTATCCGGAACGCGTGCGGGCCACCTACAACGCGGTGCTGGACACGCTTCAACTGGTCGCCGAACACGGCGCGCAATGGCGGCAGGCAGCGCTCGACGCCGACGCCCGCGCTGCCGCATTGGGCGGGCAGCCGGTGCCGCTGGATTACACCACCACCGCCGACAAGCGCATCATCGATTTCCTCGGCTATGCCTACCGCCGCACGCCATCAGACGTGTCCGGCGCCAGCATGGTGCAGTACGACGAGCGCACCCCGCAGCTGTGGATGCTGCCGCTGCGCGACACCATCGTGCCGAACCGCGTCGTGGACGCGCCCAAGGCCGGCTACATCGTGCCCGCCGAATACGCCGCGCAGGTCGGCAGGCAGCTGGCGCTGCACGGCATTGCTTTCCGGCGACTGGACAAACCGCTGGCGCAGGCCACCGTGCAGGTGTTCATGGCCGACGCGGTGACATTCGCAGCCACGCCGGTGGAGGGCCACCAACGCGCCACGCTGAAAGGACAGTGGAATGCCGCCGGTGAACCTATCGGCGCCGGCGCGCTGTTCGTGCCGATTGCACAGGCCAAGGCGCGGCTGCTGATGCAGATCCTGGAGCCGCAAGCGCCCGATTCGCTGGCGGCGTGGGGCAGCTTCAACAACAGCTTCGAGCGCAAGGAGTACATGGAATCCTACGTGGCCGAAGAACAGGCGCGGCTGATGCTGGACAAGGATCCGGCGCTGAAGGCCGAGTTCCAGGCCAGGCTCAAGGACGATGCCGCGTTTGCCGCCAACCCGCGCGCGCGCCTGGAGTTTTTTGCCCGCCGCCATCCGGCCTGGGATCGCAACTACAACCGCTACCCGGTGCTGCGCACCGACGTGCTCCCCTGAGTCTGCCACGGAGACGCATCCACCATGGCCCGTCACCCCCGCACTTCGCGGTTCACCTGGCTGACATGGCTTTTGCTGCTGGCCGGGCTTGCCATGCTCTGGCAGCAGCGCTCATCGGGCAACGCCAGTGGCGCCGCGCCCATCACCCCGTCCGCGCCGGTGGCAGGATTGCCGCACCCGGCCCCCGGTGTCGCCCAGACGGCGTCGCCCGCAGCCAGCCGCCCAGTACCCCCTGCCGCACTGCCGGCATTCCTGCCGCCCCAGGCACTCGGCACCATCGCCCTGATCCAGCGCGGCGGGCCGTTTCCGCACCCGCAGGATGGCAACGTGTTCGGCAATCACGAAGGCCGCCTGCCGCGCCAGCCACGCGGCTGGTACCGCGAATACACGGTGGACACGCCGGGGTTGAACCATCGCGGCGCGCGCCGCGTGGTGACCGGCGGCAACCCGCCCCGCGCGTGGTATTACAGTGACGACCACTACCGCAGCTTCCGCAGTTTCGACGCGCCGCAGGCCCTGCAATGAACGACGACGATTTCGCATTGGCGCTGGACGATCCGCGACAGGCGGGCGTTTTTTTCGTCACCGCAGACGACCTCACGGTGCTGGCCAGCGCCGCGCACGACGCCGACCTGCTGGTGCGCCAGATCGACCTGGCGGGCTGCGAAGGCAAGGAGCTCCTGCTGCAGCGCATCGCCGAGGCGCTGGCAACCCCTGCCGGGCAGGGCCGCAACTGGGATGCGCTGGGCGACCAGCTGCGCGACCTGTCCTGGCTGCCTGCCCAGGGCTATGCGCTGCTGTTCGCACACGCCGATGCCCTGCGCGACGCGGGCGAAGCGGCCTTCGACGTGCTGCTGGACATCCTGGATGAAACCACGGTGGATTGGCAGGAGCGCAACCGGCCGTTCTGGGCATTCCTGGCGCTGCCCGACGAGGATTTCCCGGACGCGCCGTGAGCGCATCCATGGCCCGCGCTAGCATAGGCAGATGGACAGACGCACCGCCCCCACCTTTCGCAACGCCACCGAAGACGATCTCGCCGCGCTGGTCGCACTGGTGACGTGCAGCTATCGCGGCGACACCAGCCGCGCGGGCTGGACCACCGAAGCCGACCTGCTGGACGGCAACCGCATCGACGCCGACGTGCTGCGCGCGGATTTGCAACGCCCACTCAGCCGCGTCGTGGTCATGGAAGAGAGCGCCGCGCTGGTGGCCTGCGCGCATGTCTGCGCCGATGGCGACGCCGGCTATTTCGGCATGTTTGCGGTCGCACCGGAGCGGCAGGGCAGCGGCATCGGCAAACAGCTGCTGGCCGAATGCGAACGCATCGCTGGCGACGACTGGCAGCTGCCGGCGATGCGCATGACGGTGATCGACGTGCGCGACGAGCTGATCGCCTTCTATCAGCGCCGCGGTTACCGCCGCACCGGCGTCTTCAAGCCATTCCCCTATGGCGATGCGCGATTCGGCCTGCCCAAGCGCGCTGACCTGCGCTTTGAAGTGCTGGAAAAACGCCTGCGCGCGGAGGCGTTGGCATGAGTGACACCTGGACCTTCGTCTGCACCACGCTGGACCTGCTGCCGGGCGAAATGAAAGTCGCGTTCGACGAGGCGACCGGCACCCCGATCGCGGTGTTCAATCTGGACGGCATGTTCTACGCGCTGGAAGACCAGTGCACGCACGAGGATTTCGAACTGTCGGCCGGGCATTTCGACGCCGCCACCGGCCAGGTGGAATGCGTGCTGCACGGCGCGCGCTTCGACGTGCGCGAAGGCAGCGCACTGTGCGCACCCGCCTACGAACCGGTCGCCAAGTTCCCGGTCAAGGTGGAAGACGGCAAGGTGTTCGTGCGCGACGACCGCTGAACCCGGCGCACAGCGGCCAACACGGTCTGGATGGCAGGTGCATTCACGTGCTTGGTTGATTGGTATTGCACATGCGAATTGTTCTCATTAACATGTTGCGCTTCAGTGCACGTCGCGCCGCAACCTGCCCAAGAGAACAACGATGCAGTCTTCCCGCAGCACCGCCTTCCGCCTGTCCCGCACCCGCCTCACCTTCGCCATCACGCTGGCGCTGTGCGCGCCCGCCTTCGCTGGCAATGACGTCGATGACGCCAGCAAGCGCGACCCCGCCAAGGACGTCGATGCGGTGATCGTGGTCGGCCAGCGTTACCTGCCGGATTACAACGTCCGCCAGACGCGCGGCGCCACCAGGACCGATACCCCGCTGATCAACGTGCCGCAATCGGTCACCGTGGTCACCGACAAGCTGGTCGCCGACCAGGCCATCACCAGCATGGGCGATGCGTTCCGCTACATGCCAGGCGTGGGCACGGCCCAGGGTGAAGGCAACCGCGACACCCCGGTGCTGCGCGGCAACAGCACCACCGGCGACTTCTTCATGGATGGCATCCGCGATGACGTGCAGTACTTCCGCGACGTGTACAACATCGAGCGCATCGAAGCGCTGAAAGGCGCCAACGCGATGATCTTCGGGCGCGGCGGCAGCGGCGGCGTGATCAACCGCGTCACCCGCCAGGCCGACGGCATGAACCATCGCAGCGGTTCGCTGCAGCTGGGCTCCGGCGAGCGCCGGCGTGGCACGCTGGACTACGGCGTGGGCATCGGTGATGACGCCGGCTTCCGTATCAATGCCGTGTATGAAAACTCCGACAGCTTCCGCGACGGATTCAACGTCAAGCGTTACGGCGCCAATCCGACATTCGGCATCGACTTCGGAAACAGCACCCGCCTGCAGCTCTCCTACGAGCATTTCCATGACCAGCGCACCGCCGACCGCGGCGTCCCGTCGTTCCAGGGCAAGCCGGTGGACACCGACCCATCGACCTTCTTCGGCAACCCCGATCTGAGCGTGACCAAGGCGACCGTGGACGCGTTCGATGCCACCCTCGACCACGCCTTCAGCGACACCCTCAGCCTGCGCAACCACCTGCGCTGGGCCGACTACGACAAGATGTACCAGAACGTGTTCCCGGGCGCGGTGGACAACACCGGCACCCAGGTCACCCTGTCCGCCTACAGCAACGCCACCCAGCGCCGCAACCTGTTCAACCAGACCGACCTGGTGTGGAAGCTCGCCAGCGGCAGCGTCCGGCACACCGTGCTGATGGGCGCCGAACTGGGTCGCCAGGTCACCGACAACTTCCGCACCACCGGCTATTTCGCCCCGGGCACCAACGTGGTGCCGGTCGCCAATCCGATGGTCAACGTGCCGGTCGATTTCCACCAGAGCGCCACCGACGCCGACAACCACGGCGTGGCCGAGGTGGCGGCGGTTTACCTGCAGGACCAGATCGAGTTCTCATCGCAATGGCAGGCGATCATTGGTGTCCGTCACGACGATTTCCGGGTGGATCTGCGCAACAATCGCACTGGCCAGATGTTTCGCAGCGACGATGGCTTGCTGTCACCGCGCGCCGGCCTGATCTACAAGCCGTTCGAGCAAGTCTCGTTCTATGCCAGCTACAGCAAGGCATTCCAGCCGCGCGCCGGGGATCAGCTCTCGTCGCTCAGTGCCAGCAATGCCTCGCTGAAGCCGGAAAGCTTCCTCAACCGCGAGATCGGCGCCAAGTGGGATATCCAGAAAGACCTGCAGGCCAGCCTGGCCGTGTACCGGCTGGACCGCAGCAATGTGGCAGTGGTGGATCCGACTGACGTCAGCAAGATGCTTCTGGTCGATGGCCAGTATGTGCGCGGCGTGGAGGTCGGCATTGCCGGGCGCATCACCGATGCCTGGCAGCTGATGGGCGGCTACGCCTACCAGACCGGTGAAATCACCGCCACGCAGTCGGCCACCGCCCTCAAGGGCAATCGTTTGGCGCAATTGCCCCGGCAGTCGGCCTCGCTGTGGAATCGCTATGACATCAATTCCACCTTCGGCGTCGGGCTGGGCATCGTCTATCGCGGGGCGATTTTCGCCAACGTGGACAATCAGGTCACCCTGCCCGCCTTCACCCGCTTCGACGGCGCGCTGTACTGGACGGTGAGCCCGACGCTGCAACTGCAGCTCAATGTCGAAAACCTTGCCAACAAACGCTATTTCGCCAGTGCCAACAGCAACAACAACATCAGCCCAGGTGCGCCACGCAGCGCGTGGTTGAGCGTCAATTTCCGCTACTGAGCCGATCCATGAGCAGCAATGGCAATGCCATTCGTCGCCGCAACACCCGCTATCGCTGGATTCGCCAGTTGCATCTGTGGGTGGGTGCTTGGGGCGCGTTGGCGGCGCTGCTCTACGGCTTCACCGGACTGGTGATGAACCACCGGTTCGGTGATGGCGCATGGCCGCAGGGAGACACCACGGAAGTGGCGCGCACCCAGCTGGCAATTCCCGTGGAAGCCCGCAACACGCCCGAAGAATTGTCGCTGTGGCTGCGCAGTCATCGGCAACTGGATGCCCAGCTCATCCGCAAGGGTGGGCCAGGCGGCAGCGACAGGACATCCGCAGGCAAGTGGACGCTGAGCGGCGGCAGCGCCGGCAATTCGTGGGCGGTGGAGTACGTGCCCGGCAGTGACAGCGCCAGCCTCAAGCGCAGCCATCACTCGCTGCTGGCCGCACTCAACCGCCTGCACAAAGCCGTGGGCGGCAGCCCGCTCTGGGTCGTGCTGGCCGACAGCTTCGCCATCGGCATGGTGTTGCTGGGCCTGTCCGGCATCTGGATGTGGGCACGCGGCCGCAGCGTGCGCGAGATGGCGCTCAGCGTGATGGGCTTCGCCACGCTGGCGTTCACGGCGGTCGTGGGGCTGGCGCTGGGCTAACCCGCCGGCAGGTCAGGCGGCGCCCGGGCAAGGCCGGGGCGCTGCCTTGTTTTCGGGCAGGCGGACCGTCATCCCGCCAGCGCGTCGGCCGCCTGCACGATGTCCTCGTCCTTGGGAATGACCAGGAACGCCGCGCCGGCCAGCGGCGTGTAGGTATCGGCACCCACCACGCGCTTGAGCGGCTTGCCGCCATGGCCGGCTTCGGTGATTGCGGTGATCACGCCTTCACTGATGCCGGCGCTGTGACGACCTTCATCGACCACCAGAATGCGTTTGCATTCGCCGGCATGCCGGGCGATGGCCGCGTGGTTCAGCGGCACCAGCCAGCGCAGGTCGACCACGCGCACCTTCCAGCCGTGCTTGGCCTCGATCTGGCGCGCCGCACGCAGGCTCATCGGCATGCCGTTGCCGAAGCTGAAGATCACGCAGTCGGTGGCGTCCGGGTTGTAGACGCGCTCCTCGCCCAGCACCAGCGCACGGTTGGGCGCCGGGTAGTCGGTCAGCCACTGGCCGTCGCCCGCCTCGTACAGGTCCTTGGTCATGTACAGCGCGATGGGCTCGAGGAAGGCGGTCACGCGACCGTCCACCTTGGCCAGCGCCGCCAGCGTGCGCAGCATCATCGCGGCGTCGTCGCCGCGCGACGGGCAGCCGACCACCAGGCCCGGGATGTCGCGCAGCGCGGTCACCGAGTTGTCGTTGTGGAAGTGCCCGCCGAAGCCGCGCTGGTAGCCCAGGCCGGCGATGCGCACCACCATCGGGTTGCGGAACTGGTCGTCGCTGAAGAACTGCAGCGAGCAGGCCTCGCCGCGCAGCTGGTCGATGGCGTTGTGCAGGTAGGCCAGGTACTGGATCTCGGGGATCGGCAGCATGCCCATGTTGGCGAAGCCCTGCGCCATGCCCAGGATCATGGTTTCGTCCAGAAGCGTGTTGAACACGCGCTTGTTGCCGAACGCCTTGTGCAGGCCCTTGGTGACCGTGTAGACGCCGCCCTTCTGGGCCACATCTTCGCCGAACAACAGCGTTTCCGGGTACTTGGCGAACAGGTCGTGCAGGGCCTGGTTGATCTGGATGGCCAGGTGCCTGGGTACCTGCTTCTCGGGCAGCTTGTCCTCGCTGCCGAACGCCTTGACGCGGGCATCAAACGACGGCGCGCGGGTGGCCTCGGCCTGCACCTTGTCCGGCGTGTACGGCGCCAGCGGGCGCATCACGTGCTCCAGCGTCTCGATGCGCGGGCGGCTGTCGGCGTCCTCGGCGGCGGCGAAGCACTTGCGACGGGTGTCCTCGTACAGCGCGAGGATCTCGTCCTTCGTCATCGCCCCGGACTCCAGCGCGATCGCGGCCGAGCGCAGCAATGGATCACCCGCCTCCACTGCGCACAGCTCCTCGATGCTGCGCCACTCGATCTCGAAGTCGGTGCCGGCGTGGCCCATGATGCGCTGGGTGCGCAGGTGCAGGAAGGTCGGCCGGCGGGTGCGGCGGCAATGCTCCACGGCGCGCAGGACGTCGCCGTAGCCACTGGCCAGGTCCAGGCCGTCGGCGAAGAAGTAGTCGAGGTCGGGGCGGCTGCGGAAGCTCTCGCCGATCCAGCCCGTCGGCGTCTTCACCGAGATGCCGATGCCGTTGTCCTCGCAGACATACAGCACCGGCGCCGGCAGCTTCTGGTAAGCCGTCCAGCTGGCCGCGTTGAACGCGGTCTGCGCGGTGGCGTGATTGGCGGAGGCATCGCCGAACGAGCAGATCGCGATGGAGTCCTCCGGGATCGGCAAGCCGGTGCCGAGGCGCTTGCCGGCCTCGATCGCCACCGCGGTGCCCAGCGCCTTCGGCAGGTGGGACGCAATCGTCGAGGTCTGCGGCAGCACCCACAGCGGCTTGCTGCCCCAGACCTTGTGGCGGCCGCCGCTGGCCGGGTCTTCCGCGCTGGCGGCGAAGCTCAGCGCCGAATCCATGATCGGATCCAGGCGCTGCCCTTCAAAGACGGGCAGCTTGCGGAAGCGCTCGGCCATGAAGCCGCCGCTGCGGTAGTGCAGGAACGCCGGGTCGGTGTGGCGGGCGGCGCGCGCGACCATCGCATTGCCCTCGTGGCCGCTGCTGCCGATGGTGTAGAAGACCTTGTTCTGCACCCGCAGCACGCGCGCCATCAGGTCGAGGTGGCGCGAGATCAATTGCGACTCGAAAAGCTCGCGGAAGCCGCGGGCGTCCAGCGCGCTGCCGTCGAGGATCGCCTCATCCGGCGCCGGCTTCGGCTGCACCGCGCCGTTCCAGCCGCGCACGAACTCCTGGAAGTTGACGTCGCAGATCTCGGCACGGTTGAGGCCCTTCATGCGGGCCGGGATGGGGTTGGGAACGGTGGCGAACATGCGGGCCTCGCGCAACACGGCGGCGCCACGTGGGCGCCTTCGACGGATTAATGGGCTGCGCAGCGCGCAGCAGCCGGCATCAGAACGCGTTGATGCCGGTCAGCTCGCGGCCGATCACCAGCTGGTGCACGGTTTCCGTGCCTTCGTAGGTGATGACGGATTCGAGGTTCAGCGCATGGCGGATCGCGGCGTGTTCGGTGGTGATGCCGGCGCCGCCGAGTAGGTCGCGGCATTCGCGGGCGATGTCGATGGCCATCCGGCAGTTGTTCCACTTCGCCAGGCTGACCTGCTGCGGCTGCATGGTGCCGGCATCCTTCAGCCGGCCCAACTGCAACGACAGCAGCTGCGCCAGGGTGATGCGGCGGGCCATGTCGGCCATCTTGATCTGCGCCGACTGCGTGGCGGCCACCGGGCGGTCGAACAGGATGCGTTCCTTGGTGTACTTCAGGACTTCGTCCAGGCAGGCAATGGCAGCGCCGATCGGACCCCAGGTGATGCCGTAACGCGCTTGCGTGAGGCAGCCCAGCGGACCCTTCAAGCCCTTCACGTTGGGAAGACGGTTGGCGTCCGGCACGCGCACGTTGTCGAAGAACAGCGCGCTGGTCACCGACGCGCGCAGGCTCATCTTCTTGTGGATTTCCTGCGCGGTGAAACCGGGGAAGTCCTTTTCGACCACGAAGCCCTGGATGCCGTCATCGGTATGCGCCCAGACGATGGCGATGTCGGCCAGGTTGCCGCTGGTGATCCACATCTTGGAGCCGTTGAGGATCCAGTCGCCGCCATCGCGCCTGGCATGCGTCTTCATGCTGGCCGGATCGGAGCCGCCGTGCGCCTCGGTCAGGCCAAAGCAGCCAATCACCTTGCCGGCGGCCATGTCGGGCAGCCAGCGCATGCGCTGCTCTTCGCTGCCGTAGGCGTAGATGGGATACATGCACAGCGAGCTCTGCACGCTGACGAAGCTGCGGATGCCGGAATCGCCGCGCTCCAGCTCCTGGCAGATCAGGCCGTAGCTGACGCCATTCAAGCCGGCGCAACCGTACTGCTCCGGCAGCGAGGAGCCAAGCAGGCCCAGCTCGGCGATCTCCGGCACCAGCTCCTTCGGGAAGCGGCCCTGGTCGAAGGCGTCGCCGATGATCGGAATCACGCGCTCATCGGTGAAACGGGCGACGGTGTCCTGCACCGCGCGCTCTTCCTCGCTCAGCAGGGAACGGACGTCGTAGAGATCGTACGGATGCAGGGCCATGGTTTGACGGTCGAAATGGACGAACTGCCATTGTAATCGTGCATGCCGCACAACCGGTACGTTCGATTCGCCCAGAAATGCCGGCCAAATCGTCGTTCTTCCCGGCGCCCGCGTGCATTTCGCCGCCATGTCCTCCCCCATGCCGCAAACGCAAGTGGGGCCGGACTGCTCCGGCCCCACTTGGGCATCACTTGCGGCAACGCCAGCGAACGTCAGCGGGTCACGCCCGCATCCACCGCCGCCGTCTGGGTCACGACCTGCCCATTGATCACCGGCAGCTGCGTGCCCGGCTTCTGCTCCATGCGCACGGTGTGGCGCTCGCCGTTCAACTGATAGGTGACGTCATAGCCGACGGTCTTGCTGCCATCCCCCAAGGCAATCCGCTTGCCGGGCTTCTGCTCGGTGCGCATGCTGCCCGTGCTGCCGTCCGGGTTGCGGTAGGTCACGTTCCACGCGACGGTGCGCGAACTGGTGGCCGTGCTGTTGACGGTATGGCACTGGCGCTCGGTACGGTTGACCACCTGGCCACCCACATGCCGGCGATCGATCTCGCGCCCCACATAACCACCCCCCACCGCACCGGCCACCGTGGCCAGCTTGCGGCCATTGCCCTTGCCCACCTGATTGCCCACCAGACCACCGATCAGCGCGCCGGCCACCGTGCCGCCGACGTTGCCGTCACGCTCGGGCAGGCGCTCTTGCACGGTCACGTTTTCACAGACTTCATGCGGTGCCGACGTCGTGCTGGCTTCGCGCACCGGCTCGCTGCCAATCACGGTGGCATACAGCGGCTCGCGCTGGGTGACCGGCTGCACGCCAACGACGTCGGCATAGTCCAGACCACCGGATGCGGGAATCGCGTTGTCTGCAGGCAGCGGTTCTGCGCCGATCGCCAGCGCTTGCGGCGCGGAACCCGGCAGCGGCCTTGGGGCGGCCTGCTCGTGGCTGCGACTGTTCATGTAGCCGGCGGTGGCGACGCCACCCACCAAAAGCGCGACAAGCGCAACTGCAAGCGTGTTGTTCTTCGGCATGACCCTGCTCCCGCAACGTTGAGGTGGATTCCCCTGTTTCGACCTTGATTGCAGCACGTTGAATCTGAATGCGTGCCAAGCAACGCCGGCGCTTCTATTCCCTGGGTTCAGTTTCATGCAAACGATGTTCAGGCAGCGTGCATGCTAATTTTCCGGCATGACCCATCTACTGATCACCCCACTGCTGCGCTGGTTCGGGAAACTGAGTTTCCCGCGCCTGTTCCTGCTGACCGCCGCGCTGTTCCTGCTCGATGCCGTCGTGCCCGACTTCATCCCCTTCGTGGACGAACTCCTGCTGGGCCTGGGCACGCTGCTGTTGTCGCGCTGGAAGAAGAAGCCCGATGCTGGCAAGCCGCCCCTCGAAGGCGAAGTCCGGCGCTGACGTGCGGCTGGTCGACAGCCACAGCCATTTCGACGCGCCGGAGTTCGATCCCGACCTCGACGCCGCGCATGCCCGCGCGTTGGCGGCGGGCGTCGACGTGCAGATCGTGCCCGCCGTGGGCGTGGCCGGCTGGCCGAAACTGAAAGCAGTCTGCGCGCGATTCCCGGGCCTGCATGCCGCTTACGGCCTGCATCCCATGTACCTGGCCGAACACCGGCCGGAGCATCTGCGCGAACTGCATGGCTGGATCGAGCGCGAACGCCCGGTGGCAGTGGGTGAATGCGGGCTGGATTTCTTCGTCGACGGCCTGGACGCCGACGCGCAGCGGATGTACTTCGATGGCCAGCTGCGGCTGGCGCGCGAGTTCGACCTGCCGGTGATCGTGCATGCGCGGCGCGCCGTGGACGCGGTCATCGCCGCGATCCGCGCGGTCGGCGGCCTGCGCGGCGTGGTGCACAGCTTTTCCGGCAGCGCCGAACATGCCGCGCAGTTGCACAAGCTCGGCTTCCTGCTCGGCATCGGCGGCCCGGTCACCTACGAACGTGCGAACCGGCTGCGCGGCATCGTCGCCACCCTGCCGCTGGAGCAATTGCTGCTGGAAACCGACTCGCCGGATCAACCCGGCGCGGCGCATCGCGGCGAGCGCAACGAGCCGGCATACCTGACTGAAGTGCTGGATGTCGTCGCGCGACTGCGCGACATGCCGCGCGAAGCGCTCGCTGCCACGACCACCGAAAACGCGCAGCGGCTTTTCGACTTGGCACGGCGATGAGCATCCTAGAGTGGGCGGCCCGGTATCGACAGAGCAGGCCATGGATGGCCTGCGGCCGCGCATCGTAGCCGGATGCGGCGCCTAAGCGGCTGGCGATACCGGGCCGCCCACTCCCGGATGCAGGCTACAGCTGCTTCGGCTTCAACAACATCTCCATCGCCTTGCCCACCGCGGCGAACGCGAACGCGCCGGTCACGTGGGTGGCCGCGCCCAGCCCCGCGCCGCAGTCGAGCTTCAGCGCTTCGTCCTTGCCCAGCTGCGGGCGCACGCCGCAGACGCTGCCGTCGGCCTGCGGATAGCGCACGTTCTCCAGCGAATACACCGCCGGCACGCCGAAGTAGCGGTCGTGGTTCTTCGGGAAGTTGAACTCGCCGCGCAGCTTCTTGCGGATCAGGGACAGCATCGCGTCATGCTCGGTGCGCGACAGGTCGCGGACGCGGATCTGGGTGACGTCGCTGCGCCCGCCGGCGGAGCCGACAGTGATGACCGGCTGCTTGCGGCGGCGGCACCAGGCGATCATCTCGACCTTGCTGCGGAAGCTGTCGCAGGCGTCCAGCACCAGGTCCACTGGCGTCCCCAGCAGGTCGTCCAGGTTGGACGGCGTGAGGAACTGCGGCTTCAGGTCGAGCACGATGTACGGATTGATGGCCCGGCAACGCTCCGCCATCGCCTCGATCTTGGCGCGCCCGTATTGCCCTTCCAGCGCCGGCAACTGCCGGTTGGTATTGGACACGCACAGATCGTCCGCATCGACCAGGGTCAGCTTGCCCACGCCGCTGCGCGCCAGCGCTTCCACCGCCCACGAGCCAACGCCGCCGATACCCACCACGGTGACGTGGCAACCGGACAGGCGCGCCAATGCGCCGCTGCCGTACAGGCGGTCGATGCCGCCGAAGCGATCCTTCAGACTGGTTTCCATCGGCATAGTCTAGGGCCACGCCAGCGGCCGCGCCCGAGGCCATGTTGCAAGCCGTGTTGCAAGCCGTGTTGCGCTGCGCCATGCTGCAACCAGCGCCGCTTAGAGTCACTGCTCAATGTCTGCGATCCGCGTCATCAAGAAATACCCGAATCGTCGCCTGTACGACACCGAGATTTCCAGCTACATCACGATCGAGGACGTGCGCCAGCTGATTGTCGATGGCGAGACGTTCGAAGTGCGCGACGCCAAGACCGGCGATGATTTGACGCGGCAGGTGCTGCTGCAAATCATCACCGAGCACGAGCAGGACGGGCAGCCGATGCTGTCCACCCAGCTGCTGAGCCAGTTGATCCGGTTCTACGGTGACTCGCTGCAGGGCTTCATGGGCAATTATCTTGAGCGTTCGATGCAGACGTTCCTGGAGCAGCAGCAGCAGTTCCGCCAGCAGATGGGCGGCCTGCTCGGGCAGACGCCCTGGGCCATGCTCAACCAGCTGACCGAGCGCAACATGGGGCTGTGGAAAGAGTTCCAGCAGAACCTTGGCAACGGCCTCGGCAGTGCCCCTGCAGCGCAGCCCGACAAGCCCCGGCGCAAACCACGCTGACGCCGGCGACGCGCATCACCAGGCAAACCGCAGGCCGGGCAGCGCTTGCGCAGAGGCCGTCAGCGCATGCCGCCGGCGGTGGCGGCTTCGCCGCAAAACTTCGCCCGATACGCCAACGCTTTCGGCATCAAGTGCTGCAGGTCCTGGATGCGGCTGCCGGCACTGGGATGGGTGGAGGCGAATTCCGGCGGCGCATTGCCCGCCGACGTCTGATCCATGCGCTGCCACAGCGGCACCGATGCCTGCGGGTCGAAGCAGGCCGAGGCGGCCAGCATCAGCCCGAGTTCGTCGGCCTGGACTTCCTGTTTGCGTGCATAGGGCAGCGCGCTGCCATAACCATAAGCCGACATCACGCTTTGCAGCGTCCCGGAGTCCATTCCGCTGGCAGCGCCCGCCACCTGCCCCAGCTGCTCCAATTTGCCGCGGGTCATCCGCTGCGCGCCGTGCCGTAACAGCGCATGGGCGATCTCGTGACCCATCACCACGGCGATCGCATCGGGGTTCTGCGCAACCGGCAGCAGCCCGGTATAGACCGCAATCTTGCCGCCAGGCAAGCAAAACGCATTGACTTGATCGGACTGCAACACCGTCACCGCCCAGTCGAAGGATTTTTCAATGTGGTTGGCCTGCAGGCCGTGCTCAGCCGCCAGCGCATCCGTCACCTGCGGGATACTGGCAATCAGACGCTCCGCGATGCCGCGCACCTGCCTGGACACCGGCGCATTGGCAGGCAGCGGCTGTTCCTGTCGCAGTACCTGCTGGTAGGCCTGCAGACCCAGCGACTTTTCCTGTTCCGTCGAGATGTTCTTGTCGATCACCACTGGCTCGCCGGTCACCGGGTCGATGCTGCGATTGGAAACCCAGTACCAAACCGCGTACCCGGCAAACAGCAGCAGCACCCACAAACGCAAGCCACCGCGCCGCTGCCCCACTCGATTCTGGTTCATTGCCCGCTCCTTGTCTGGCACCGCACGCGCGCATCGGCATGCCCGCGAATCACAGCTGTCGCACCAGCCTGAATCCTACCCGCCCGTTGGTGACGTCCACGCCGCCGGACATGCGCCAAGCGGAGCGCACCTGCACCGGGGCGCTGGCCCATGCGCCCCCACGATACATGCGGGTGCGGCATCCCGGATTCACCCAGGCCGCGCCATTTGCCGGCGCACGCCGATAGCCCCTGTGCCAGCAATCCGCGACCCATTCGCTGACATTGCCGGCCATGTCGAACAATCCGAATCGATTGCCGGCAAAGCTGCCGACCGGGGCAGGCCCCCACCAACCATCCGCATAGCCGGAAAACGCGTTGTTCCAACGCCGCCCCTGTGGCGATACATCCTTTCCACCGGCCAGGTTGCCCACGCCCGCCGGCGGCGCGCCGTTGCCCCACGGATACAAGCCCTGCCCACCGGCACGCAGGGCGTATTCGAATTCGGCTTCGCTGGGCAGGCGGTAATGGGCTCCGGTCTGGTCAGACAACCATTGCGCGTAAGCCTCGGCGTCACGCGCAGTGATGTGGACCACCGGCATGTCGGCAGCTGCCGGCCGGCCGTCGTAACCGGAGCGCCAATCAATCCCGCTGCCGCGCACGAAATTGCCGCTGCGCACGTCATAGGCCATCGAATGCCCGCGCTGGGTCGCGCGCGGCACGAAGCCGCTGGCCTCGACGAAACGGCGGAACTGCCCCACCGTGATTTCATGCCGGGACATCGCCATCCCGCGCTCGAATCTGACCGGATGCTGCGGCTGTTCATCGGCACTGGCGTCCGGTTCGCCCGATGCCGCCCCCATGTGGAACACCCCATGCGGAAGCACGACCAGCGATGGCCCGCGACTGCCGTCGGGCATGGCATCGGTGAACACCTGACCCGGGCGGAACAGCCCGTAGTGGCTCACCAAGTCGATGCGCTGGCGCAATTCCGCACCCGCCGCGTCGCCCGGCCTTGCGATGCGCAGCATGTCGGCCAGGCGCTCGCGGGCGAACTGCAGGCCTGCGACGTCGCCCAGCGCCATCAACCCCTCATCGCGCATTCGCCGCAGCAGATCGGTCCGCGTGGTTTCGATTCGCATGCGCGCCGCGGGGATGGTTTGCGGATCCGCGCGAACGCGTTCAGCGCGCGCCAGCACCGCGTAAGCCACGTTGAAATCGGCGGCCACCGCGCGTGACTGCGCCTGCGCAATCAGCGCGGCCTCGACTGCGGCAATCCCCTGCTCCGCGCGCGACTGCGCCGGCCACAACGCCTGCGCCTTGCGGAACAATGCCAACGCGCCGCCGGGCGCATCCAGATTGCCCGCCTGCAGCGCACGCTGCCCGGCCACGCAAAGGTCGAACGCGTTGCCGGCACGATCGACATCGTCCAGATACGACTGCACCTGCGGCAATGCCGGCCACAGGCTGCGCAGCACGTTGCCCATGCGCTGCGCATAGCGCAGCGACGCCAGATCATCGCCTGCTGCAAGCGCCGAGCGCGCCTGCGCCAACAACGCCAACTGCGCCCGCTCCAGCAGGCGTGCATCCTGCGCATTGCCGGGTTGCAGCGCCTGCAGGGCAAGCAGCAGCGGCACGGCCGAATGCGCCGTTTCGAACAGATCCCCGTTCGCCAGCGCGCGCGCGGCGGCCGCGCGCGCGCGCGCGGGACGGTCGATATGCACCGCGGGCAGCGACCAGCTCAATACATCCGCCAGCGCATCATCGCCCTGGATGCTGACCCGCCCCTGCGATGCGGCCTGCCCGGCAGGGGACGGTGCCTGGACCTGCGGTGGCGGCACCGGCGCAGGCGGCGCTGCCGCCTGCGGCTTGCAGCCCGCAAGCGCCAGCCCTGCGCCCAATGCCGTGAGTACTGCGCGTGCGTGCAAACCCCTACTCCGTGAACACCGGCCGCGTGCCGAGCAACCCGATGGATGAAGTTAGGCCATGTCCCGCACCCCGGCAACCGCATAATGTGCGGATGACAGACTGGATCGACACCCCCGACGCGCTGCGTGCGCGCCTTGCAAACCCGCCCGCCGTCATTGGCCTGGACACGGAATTCATCCGCGAACGCACCTACTGGCCGCAATTGGCGCTGGTGCAGATCGCATTGGGCGGCGACAACAGCGACATCCTGCTGGTGGATCCGCTGGTTCCCGGAATGTGCCAAGCACTGGCCCCCCTGCTGGCGGATCCCGCCATCCTCAAACTGATGCACAGTCCCAGCGAAGATCTGGTGGCATTCCAACACGCCTGCGCCACGCTGCCGGCACCCATGTTCGATACCCAGGCGGCAGCCGCGCTGTGCGGCCTGGGTGCCGGGCTGAGCTACCAGAAACTGGTGCAGGCGGTGACCGGCGTCGAGCTGGCCAAGGGCGAAACCCGCTCGGACTGGCTGCGGCGCCCCCTGTCAGCATCGCAACTGGAGTACGCCGCCGACGATGTACACCATCTGCACGCCCTGCATCGCGAGCTGCGGGCGCGTCTGGAAGCCCTTGGCCGCGCCGCGTGGCTGGACGAAGACAGCGTGCGCCAGTTGACCAACGCCGCCAGTGGCGAAGGCGAGCGTTGGCCGCATCTGACACTGCGCAGCGCACAGTTCCTTGACGCAGCGGGCCAGCGCCGCCTGCTGCGCCTGCTGCGTTGGCGCGAAGCGCAAGCCCGCAGCAGCGACCGCCCGCGCGGCTGGATCCTCGACAACGAACTGGCCACCACGCTGGCCCGCCATCACCCGACCGACCAGCGCAGCTTCCAGACGCTGCTGGATGCCGCCGCCAAATCCCCGCGCGGCTTGCGCGATGCCGTATGGGAAGCACTGACGACCCCATTGCCCGACGAAGCCGACGCCCCGCTTGCACGCGGCGACGACCGCGACAAAAAGCAGCTGCGGGCGCTGCAGGACGCCGTCGCCGCCACCGCCGCCGACCTGCAGTTGCCCGAAGGCGTGCTGGCCTCGCGCCGCGTGCTGGAAGGCCTGCAGGACGGCAACGGCTGGACCGGCCCGTTGGCAGGTTGGCGGCGCGCGGTACTGGAGCCCCGCCTTTCCCCCCTGCTGTGAACGAAACCAGTTGGCAGTGCCCGGCAGCGCCCGTAT
The DNA here is from genome assembly GCF_024498955.1 of Thermomonas paludicola. Taxonomy (GTDB): domain Bacteria; phylum Pseudomonadota; class Gammaproteobacteria; order Xanthomonadales; family Xanthomonadaceae; genus Thermomonas; species Thermomonas paludicola. Next base: position 1,898,653 of record NZ_CP093311.1, read on the forward strand.
AATCGCGCTTCCCTACATGGGGCCATAGCTCAGCTGGGAGAGCGCGTCGTTCGCAATGACGAGGTCGGGAGTTCGATCCTCCCTGGCTCCACCATATTTCCAAGCAAATACAGCGTCTTACGTGCAGCAGCGTAAGGCGCTGTTTTGCTTTGTGATGCATGGTTATGCGTGCTGCTTGTGGCGGATTTGTGGCAAGGCCGATGTCCACTGTTGCACTGTTGAGCGGGCTTTAGCAGGGTTTTTGCGAATTGCCGCACAGGTTGATACCGGCTAAGCTTTGGGTGTGCGTCGGTAAAAAGAGGATCGCAAGTCCTCGCCCAGTCCGACCGCCGCCGGTTCCAAGCGGAGTAGGAACCAGCGGTCAAGAAAGGATGCCGCCACAGCGGCAATCGCCCGTCCAGGCTTGCAACCACAAGCCGCAGGTGTGGCCCAGTCAGGATGAGGCTGGCCAACTACACCGGTGGGAGAGCACGTGCTATAGGGTCAATGCCCTGCTCCCGTTCGTGGTGCAACGCCACTTGAATGACGGGAAGCTACCGCGGACTCATCCGTCCTGTCGCGCTATGGCGTGGCTCAAGACGGGGTTAAACCGTGATGTCGATAAATCAGCACGAAAAAGTTTTTTTGACAGTAAATGACTTGGCCGCGCGATGGCACAAGTCTGTAGCAACCATTCGCTCAGATGCGAGTCGAGCGCCGCGTTCTGTCCCCCCGATATGTCGACTTCCGGGAAACAATCGTCTTCTTTGGCGCCTTGTCGACGTTGAAAACTTCGAGCAAAGCGCTGTCCAGACATTACAGCCCATCGCCAATGATTCACCGGCTCGACGTCCTGGTCGCCCAACTAAAGTAGAGCAGCATCGTCGCAAAATGGGTGCGAAGGTATGAGTGCTGTGCCAGGGTCTCATCTTTACTCGCACAATTACTCGCCGCCTGAAAGCGAATGCAGGAGTGCGGGCAGCTTCGACGTTTGGTCAGCATTCTCCAAACAGCCGCCAAAACCGGATTTCATTTGGCCTGGATTTTTAAGCGAAACCGTTGGTGCATTAATTGCGCCGGGGGGTGCGGGGAAAAGCTTCTTCGCACTGCAAGCTGCTATGGCAGTGGCTTGTCGTACATCCGGTGGGGACATCTTAGGGCTCGGGCCCCATAAGTGTGGGCGAGTCTTCTATTTTGCAGCAGAAGATCCCGCGCCTGCGGTCGCTCAAAGGGTCTATGCCATGGGCAGACACCTCCCTCAGCACGCAAAGAAATCCATCTCAGAAAATTTAACGATTGAGCTCGCACTGGGTAGGCGGCTCGACCTGACTAAGGAAGGGCAATTAGGGAACTTGATTAGCCAATGCTTAGGGGCCCGCCTTGTTATTTTTGACACCCTGAGCCGAATTCACAGTAAAGATGAAAATAATAACGGTGATATGGCTCGCGTGGTCGGTTCACTTGAATTGGTGGCCGCAAAAACTGGGGCGGCCGTACTCTATTTGCATCACGTAAGTAAGGGCAGCGTTCAGGATGGATGGAGTTCAAGTCAGCAGGCTGCTAGGGGAGCTTCAGCCCTAATCGATAACGCTCGTTGGTGCGGGTACATTGCAAGAATGTCCGAAGAGGAATCCAAGCGGCTAAGCAAAAAATCCGGCAGGTTGGAGAAAATCGGATTTGAAGGAAGGGCTGCGTTTCTAAAGTTTGGTGTAAATAAACAGAATCATGACACAAAGTGCACAGACCGTTGGTTTGAAAGAATAGATGGCGGAGTGCTAGTGCCCGCTGACCTGGTGGAAGGGACAAGCGGGCGAAAGGGGGCGTGGCGTGAGCAAGGATGAACTGACGCATGCGATGCACGACCGGGCGCACTGTTTAGTCCATGGATTGTTCTGCAGCTTGAAGGCTGGCGAACGGAAGCTCAGGAAGCTAGACATAATCCACGTCTTTGGAGAGGAGGAAATGCGTTTTGTTGGGTTCGAGCCACTCGGAGGGGATGATGCGCGATTCATGCAGGGAATCGTAGCTAGCGCTGGCCCCGAAGGGATTGTTTTGACTCCCGATCCAACGATTGAATTGTCGCGCAGGCTAAGAGATTCCCTTGATGCAACGGAGGAGGCGCTTAAGCAAAATGTCTTAATGGTGAAAATTCGCATTCGCAAATTATTAACGGAGATTGGCATGAGCGATGGCGGAAAAAACAAATGGTCGCTCAAGGAAAGCCTCTCTCGCATGGCTGGTGTTACAGTAGTAGTTAAAAAGAATTCTATTACTTCATCATGCAAGATGCTGAGTTTCGCTTTTGATGAGAGTGATGGGAGATTGTGCGTAGCGCTTAATCCTCGAATAACTGCAGCCGTATTGGGGGAGCAGCCATATACACGAATAGATATGAAAGAAGTGCGAAAACTGCGAAGCGATCCGGCGCGTTTGATACATCAACGTCTTTGTGGTTGGATAGATCCAGGTGAGAAGGGAATTGTCAAAATGGACACCTTATGTGGTTACGTCTGGCCATGGGATGCTAGCCCAGGAGCGAAAAGGCGGAGAAAAGGAATCACGAGAAAGGCGTTAAGCGAATTAGCGGGATTGGACTGGGGGTTGGATGAGTACGTGTCGGGTAAATGGGAAATTTCGCGGCCGTCAGTAAGGAAAGTCATGCGTTAAAATTCTGGTTTCTAAGCAGGCTGATGTCGTTGTGCTGGTGTCGCTCACCCGCGACAGATCCGAGCCTTTGGGATGGCTGTGGCGTAGTGGGTAGTAGTTGTTTTCATTTCTACGCATTGCCGCGGGGTGACCGGATCGCAGAACCAAATGACGAGTTAAAGTCGGCGACCGCGTCCCTCATAGCGTCCCAGTTCACGGCCGCGGCCGTAAGCTCAAACGAGGGACCCCGGGAGACGTCCTCTGACGGGGGGGGGCTCGCGTCGTTAGCTGTGCAGTCCGTCATTGGCACTTGGAAGTTGAGCCTAAGCAGTTCGTACTTACGGTAACAATGTCCGGACTTACGGTAACGTTTTCCGTACTTTTGGTAACACGTCATGTCTCCAATAGCGCGCCAGCGCGACGTCTCCTCGCGGGGTGTGGGTCTGATCTATGATCTTCAAGATCATCTGGCGGGGCCTATCGGAGCCGTGCTCTCCTGGCGTCCTCCTTGATTCAACAAGCATCTCGTGGCAAGTGCGCCCCTGCGTGGCTACGCCACTTCGGGTGTCCGAGTCCAGGGCGTCGGCTTCACTCGCTGCGCTCGCTCCAGCCGACGCCCTGGACTCGGCTGCAACAGGGTTCATGGCGCTTGAAGAAACCAAGGGGGTGACGTGCACGAGTACTTGACCTCGGGGAACCCTCGAAGGAGACTCTCCCTGTCGTTGGTAGGCTGGGTTCGTCGAACCTCGCTCAGCCCAACAGTCGCAGGCGATAAGCGGAAGTAGCCTGGCGGCGAGAAAGGATGCTGTGATTTGCAGCAATCGCCAAGCCTGTTCGCAACCACGAACGAAGCTCAGCAACCGTACTGGTGAGGACGGGTGGCATCGCTGAGCAGCTGGAGAGACACGACCTAGGGGCACAACCCCTCCTACGATCACGCCTATCTCCAGGCGTCATATCAAAGGATGCCGCGGACTCATCGAATGTTGCGCTGCGAAGGTGCGACACGGGGGGTTGTCGCACTAGGTATTCGTAAGTGCGCACACTTTGAATCAGTGTGTTGTTGAGTGAGCCACCAGCTCGCGCGCGAGCGACTCGATTTCAGCGTCGGTCAGGGCCTCTCCGTCGCGCAGCCTGCGCAGCGCGACCGCGAAGTGCGCCTGCAGTTCAGCGGCGCGGGCCGCCTGGCGGGACTCATGCTCGCCACGCCCGCGACGGTAGCTGTAGTCAGCGTAGACAGACAAGAGCGCCAAGAGGCCGGTAGCGCCCAAAATGTAGGCAATAAACCCGTTCATTCGCCCCCTTTCGCGCCGGCGGCCACCGCCGCGACCTCGCGGTCGGCGTCGGCCGCCGTTGCGGTGTAACCGACATCCAGCAATGCCTCGCGCACGGCGGCGACCATGCGGGCATGCTCGGCTGCTCGTTCAGCCTCGCGAACCGCGCGCAGCCGATCACGCTCCTGCACAGCCGCGCGCTTCAGCCACAAGCCGGCGATCACGGCGCCGATCAGAATGATCGTTAGGACGATGTAATCAATCATTTGCCTCTCACCTTGGCCACATCGCAGGCGTCCCGTGCTTGGACTATTTTTCGAGCAGAACCGGCTTTCAAGCGGGCCGCCTCCTCAGGAGGGAAACCCAAGTCGAGAACCACCTTCCCGCGACTGCTCTGAGCTGGGTCGTGCCGACATCAACCCAGCGATGCTGGCGACCGCAGTTGCGGATCGCGAAGGCGAGGAGTCCAAGCACCAGGAGGCCGCCGGCAGCGATCGCGACGAATGCAAAAAACTCAGGTCGTTCATATAGCTCGCTCCCGCCGATAGACCTCACTTCACAACAGGTTGATAGGTTGGTGCCGGCACCTTGCGTGACGCCTCCAAAATCGGAAGGTTGGCTTCTGTGGGGACATAGATCACCTGGTTGCTGGTGTGTTCCAACCCGTTCACGAACAGGTAGCGCAGGTAGTCCTCGTTGTTGTGCAGCGAGTCGCCGATGATCTTGTTTGCAGCCGCAACACCCTTCGCGCGTTCGACCTCTGCCGCCGCTAGCGAGATTGCAGCCTCTCGCTTCGCCTTGGCCTCAAGAATCGCTACTTGGCGACTGCTTTCAGCCTCTGCGAGAACGGCACGACCGGCCATCTCCTGTTTGTAGACCTTGTACTTCGGCAGGCCCCACATGCAGCCGCCGACTCCCCCCAGAAGCAGGAAAGATCCAAGTGCGAAGAGCACTAGAATCTCCCAGACTGAACTGCTTTCTCGACTCATTGATTGCTTCCCTTTTTGCGGCATTGTTGGATCTTCGATTGCGGCTTTTTGGTTAGGTGTCTAGCGTCATTGCGTCGCTTCAGGAACAAGAGTGCCCCGCCGATCAGCACCGCAGAGCTGAGGATGCTGAACCCCGGCGCTGAGCCCTTGGGCAAAAAGAGCGTCGCCAACTGCAACGTCAGCCACAGGATCCCGGCCACGAGCAGGAACAGGGCCGTAGCACTTACGGCTATCTTCGATACGTAGTATGCGGCGTAGGCCAGCGACGCCCAAACCGACTCTGCAGGGGTGCTCTCAGTGGCTGCAGTGGCGGCCTTAGGCCCTTTCTTACTTGTTTGTGTGGGGGTCATCGTATCTGTTGCTCGAAAGCGCCTCATAAACTTGTAGCAGGCCAGAAAGGCATTTCCAAATTTGAGCCAGACACCGCTGATTCCCTCGGTGTTGTATGACAATTTGTAATACAAAGTTGCGGTTTTTCGGCCTGTAGCCAGGCCGGGATAGGTGGCATCGCACACGCATGCGCGGATAAGGCGCAGCAGCTCTTTGGTCCGCTCCCAGAGTTGCGGACAACTACCCCACCCGCAACAAGTCCGCCCACTTTGTGGTGTAGCTGGGCGACAAGGCCTGCAACGTTGGACGCCACTGGGCATCCTTTGACCCCATACGCCGCTCGCTAGCCATCGCGCCTCCTACGTGCCAGCCTGCGTTGCCAACGCCTACGGTGCCGCGGCCGAACTTGGCGTTGATCTTGTCCAGCACTTCCATGCGTCTTTCGGCCTTTTCGTTGGGCCTGAAGAACAGATCCGCTTGCCGGTCCTCGGCCCTGACGAGGTCCGTCAGGCCTACGCCGCCGCGCTTGTATGCTTGAACGCCACGGCTTTTGCCTGCCTCGCGCATGATGGACATGGCAAGGAATCGCACGGCACGCAACACCTCGGCAGTGTCTTGGGTTGAAAAGGGGAAGGGCGCTGCACGGCTTGCATGGAAGTTATCACCTTTGAACGGGTTGCCGTCCAGCCACACCCATAGCGCGCCGGCGGCCAGGCCGCGTTTGCGCAGCTTCTCGCAGGCAACCGTGGCAAAAGTCGCCAAGGCCTCCATCGGGTCCCCCACGTCTCTTCCGAATGTACGGCTCACCACCAACTGCTTGCGATCCGGCTCCTCCAGTTCCAGATCACCACAGGGCACGCCACGAAGTTCCAAGTGCGTGCGCGCCAGTACCACGCCATAGCTGGCACGGACATGGTCAGCAGCGAGCGCGGCGAGGTCTGCGGCGGTCTTCACCCCTTCGGCGTTCAGGCGGGCGGCGTAGCGTCGCCCAACACCCCATACGTCCTCGACTGCCAAGGCGTCCAGTTTGTGTGGAGTGGCATGGAACACTGACAGCGCACCGGCATTGACCGCGCGCTTGGATTGATCCTTCGCCAGCTTGTTGCCGGCTTTCGCCAAGGTTCTGGTCGCACCGAGACCAGCACAGCAAGGGATACCAATCCACTTCAGGATCCGTTCGCGCGCTTCCAGCGCGGCACCCACTGGATTTTTCATGCCCGCCACATCCACGAAGTTCTCGTCGATCGAGTACACCTCGACCCGCGGAAACAGGTCATGCAGGATCGACACGATCCTGGCCGACAGATCCCCATACAGCGCGAAGTTGGCAGAGCGCACCTGGACCTGGGTGCGGATGTCCTTCGGCACCTGGAAGATGGGCACGCCGATCTTCAAGCCCAGCGCCTTGGCCTCCGGGGACAGGGCGATGCAACAACCATCCCCGTTGCCCAGCACGACCGTGGGCTTGCCACGCAATCGTGGATCGAACACCCGCTCGCAGGACACGTAGAACGTGTTTCCGTCGATCAAGCCAAAGCGCGGAGGTTCAATCTCTGAAGGGCGCGACACCATGGCCGGGCTCAGAGGTGGAAGTGGATATTGCTCCGCACCACGCCCCAGATCTCGAGTTCGATGTCCTCGGGGACGATGATGGGCGGGTAGCCAGCGCTTGAAGCCAGCACGATCCTGTTGCCGCGCACATAGAGCTTCTTGCACACGAAGCCCCCTTCCCACAGCGCCACCACCGTGTGACCTGGGCGCGGGGAAACGGACCGGTCGACAACGAGCAGGTCACCGTCCTGGATTCCGTAGTCGACCATCGAGCCGCCACAGTCTGCCTTCATGAGGAAGGTGGCCGGAGGGTTGGCGATCAGGCGCTCGTTGAGGTCCAGCCGGTCCTCTTCCTGGAAGAAGTCTTCGGCTGGGCTGGGGAACCCGCAAGCTGCGCGCGCAAGCATCAGCGGCAGGGCTGGGGCGGCGAGCGATGGCACCGGGCCCAGCAACGTGGGAGGGGTGGGAAGGGGGCGAGAAGAGACGGGGATCAACATGGAGGCGAGCTTCAGGGGTCGGTGACTCACCCGATGAGATCGCAGCCCCTTTGCTGGAATGCTGGGCGCGCGCGCACCGGGGAGACAGGATAGCCCCGCAGGTAGTAAAAATACTAACGCCTGTTGCTGAACAGGGGCGTTGCCAAGCTGTGGCCCAGAAAGGCGATGGCCCCCGCACCCAGCCGTACGGCGCCAGCCGGCCAGGAGCGGACTCTGGTTGACCGCTCTCCGGAGCCACTCTTTCACGGTAGCGACCGGGGTTCGAATCCCCGTGGGGACGCCACTAAAAACCGAAGTTGATTCAATGCGTTACGACGATGGGGCGCGAAAGCGGCCCTTCGTTTTTCGGACTTCGGAAACGGTTCGGAAACTTTCCCCCGGCTCCCGGGCGCGGCGGCTCAGGGAAGCGCGCCGGGGCGACCGGCGAGGCCGGGACGCCCGGAAGTGCGCGAGAGGCGGAAAAAGTCGCTGGGACTGAGACAAGGCCATCGCTACACTGCGACTTCGATCACGAGTCCGCAGGGGGAGCTGGTGGAGAGCAAGGAAGAGTTGCCGGGGCCAGTCATTCTTGACGTCGCGCCCATCAGTTGCTCATTGGAGATTGCGCGCACCCGCGATCCCGCAACGTCGTTGCCAAGCTCACTCACGATGCGCCTGCGCCTGCTGGACGATGAGGTGCGCACGCCTGACGACAGAAAGCTGACAAACGTTCTCTGGACGCTAACGCTCTACGAGAATGGGTCCGGCAACGAGTTCACCAGGCTGCACAACGCAGCTGGAATGATCAACTATTACGAAGAGTGGCATTCCAAGCACGACGACATAGATGACTCTCCGGAAGCCTGCCATGCGTGGGCCAACGTCGATTCCGAAACGTTTGCGTTGCTCCGGGACATGGCACTTGCAGGTCGCCTGCCGAGCAGCTTCCGATTGCACGCCTCTGGCATGAACTACGGATGGGAGCCGGACGGCAGCGCCAGGGTTTGGGACGTCAAGGCGCACAAGAACGCGCCAATCAACAAGCTTGAGATTGTCGCCAGCCTTGTGAAGCTGCCAGTGACCGAGCACGACGAAAGCGAAGAGTTTGCTGTTGCGCCGTCCACTCCCGAAAGCCCTGAACTTCAAGCTCTTCTCGCAGCGACGAAGTCCATCCAGCAGGTCAATTCTCGACTAGGCTGGGTGGTTGTACTAGTCGCACTGATGGCTGCTGCTGTGATCTTTCGATAAGTGCGGAGGCCGCCATGACCCGGAAGTACATTGCGATCTTCTTCCTCCCTGTGCCGCAGAAGGAACACGCGGAGATTGAGAAGGCAGTCGCCTACCATTCGGATGGGGACTACAAGCGGGCATTCCTCAATGCGAACCGGGACGGCAGTGGTGTGGTCGGATATGTATTCACGTCCAACACAGTCCCTTGGGAGATGGGTTTCGGTCTTCTCAATGGCGACACCAAGTTGATCGTGGAGATTGGCGACCGATATTCAGAGGAAGGCCACAACATCGCTGGCGCATGGCTCCGCGCTCACCAGAGTCGAACCGAATGATGGAACTCTCTCCCGTCAGCGAACAATTCCGTGAGATGCCTTCCCTGACCGCAGATGAGGTGGCGGAATGGAAGGCTGGGCAATCATTCTCGTTGGTCTTGCTTGACTACCTGCCGGGTGGCGGCAGCGCGCTTTTCGATGTTGACTACATTCATCGAGAGCTGACCTATCGCACTGCTGGGCAGAAGGATGCAGTTGCCTTCGGGTCCGCACGACTGCTGGATGGCGACAAGGAGTACCGCGAGGCACGCATCCTGTTTTCTCGGCCTAATCAATCAGCGACGTTGCGCGGGCTGGTACTGGAAGGCAACGTCAAGTTGCGCTGGCGCAATGTGACCTCTTAGAAGGAGCGTGGTGATGAGTCTCACGGTTAGTGTTTGGAGCAAGACCTACGAGATCTCGGTGTATCAGAAGTCCAAGACCGTTTGGATCGCAGTCGGGGACTATGAGGGGCACCGCATTGAGGTAAAAGGGCGAACGCAAACCCAAGCTGTGGCGAGCTGGCGAGAGGCTGCGCGCTACCGCGGCAATTGAGCGTTACACCCACCACCGCTCCCGCACCAGCTTGATCCCTGCGGCCAGCTCCTGCCGCAAGCACCCATAGCGGATGGCGTCGGCCCCGTGGTCCGGCCCTGTGGTGTCCACGTCCTCGATGCGCTTGGCGTCACGGGCCAGCATCGGCACGGTGTCCCAGAAGTACCGGCATCGCCGCGCGACTTACAGGCCGGGGCGATCCGGGCTGCCCGCATGGGACAGGAGGCGGCGCACCGGGTTCCACCCGCTCACGCAGTCGGCTTTCCGCGAAAATAAGGTGTCAAAAAAGGTGTCAGGGACAATTAACCCAAGCCGATGATGCACAAGGCCCGCATTGCTGCGGCCTTTTCGTTTCAGTTAGTGCGAACGTCTGCAATGGGTCGATAGAAGACCTCGTGTGCTCGAAAGCTTCTGCCGGACGATCATCACGCGGGTGTTATAGGCTCTTCGAGTTGCCGTCGTTGTCTCACAACGCGTGGCGGCTCGCGCCCGAACCCGCCCCAACTCTCATCGATTGGAGGCCGATTGCATGTGCTACAGCGCAGAAGCCTGGACCCTCTACGACGGCTACGTGAAACGGTTCGGTGCCGACATCGACATCAAAGCGTTCTGGGAGTTGTACTTAGGCCGGGAAGAGCGGTATCGGGTCCGAAACAAGCTGTCGGACGGCACCAAGATCCCCAAAGGGATGGATCTGAACTTCCTGCGCCCCAAGACCGAGTTGGAGCGATCGATCCAGGATCTGGTCGCCACCTGGAACGGCCGTAAGTTGGGAGAAAGTGAGACCGAGCTGGAAAAGCAGCGGGCACGGTTGGCTGCGGCCGAGGCCAAGCTGGCCACCAAGCCGACGAAGACCGCGGCCAACGAACAACGGATCGCTACCAACAAGATCCTGCAGATGGAGCGCTGGATTGCCGACGCCAAGCGCACGAGCCACAGGCCGACGCAAGACGATCGCATCTTCCCACTGTGGTATGCCCCGGTCCTCTTGGTGGAGGACGGCAAGCCCATCGTTCGACCAATGCGCTACCTGTGTCGGCCCCAAGGCATGGATCCTAGGACCGATTACACGAAGACGGGGCAGGTGTCGGGCAAGTACAACGCCCGAAGGGACAATCTTCAGAAGTTCTGGCGCCCGCAGTTCGGACGTACCCACGCCCTCATGCTCGCCGAAACCTTCTACGAGAACGTTGACGACGGGCGTGGTGGGTCGAAGGAGATCCACTTCCAGCCCAGAACCGGCGAGACGATGTTAATCGCATGCCTGTACTCCCACTGGACTGATCCCGTTGGGAAAGAGCCTGATCTATGGTCGTTCGCCGCTATCACCGACGAGCCTGAACCCGAAGTGGCCGCGCAGGGCCACGACCGCACCGTGATCAACATCAAGCCAGAGCATGCAATCGCGTGGCTGACGCCTCACGGTCGCTCAGACGAAGAGCTGTTCGCCATCTTCGACGACAAGCGCCATCCGTACTACGAACTGGTCCAGGAGGCCGCATGATTGATCCACGGCTTCAGGCGCTGTTCGACTACGTGGCACGTACGAATAAATCGACTTCCCATGCCGACTTTTGGACCGGTTGGGACGAATTCGCGGGAGACCTGGCCTCACATGCGTGGGCCGATGGCGTCTCACCTGAGCTGCGCGAGGCGTACACGGAACTGTTGGCCGAAGCAGATGATCGAGGCTGGGCGGTTCCGTTAGAACAGTGCCAGCCCTGTCTATAAGCGGAAGTGGCGCTAGCTCGGGCCTGGAACCTACCGGATCGAATTTTGACATCAGGTAGCGCGGCCGGCAGCCCCGTCTTCCCAGACGGGGCCCGCAACGGGTGGATGTCCTGGCCGGGGGGGCTGGTCCCATGCGTTGCCGACAGGTGCCAGACTACGCCCCCCATCTAGGCTCCTCTATCGGGAAACCCCGAAGAGCCGGGTCAGACTATTCCGATTCAGTCATCGGGGTCTCCTCCCCAGCCGTGGCGGCGCGGCCAGTAGGGAGAGCGTGCTGCAGCGCTGGCGATCATTGACGCCAACGGCGGAAACACCTATCCGACTCTATTTTTGCGGCCGTGAGGCCACGCGTATTCTTCTTTGGTTTAGCGCTACCCTATGCGTATGAGCTCAAACGTCTTCGCCGCACTTGGCATCTTCAGCATGTGGGCGATGGTCGCCGTAGCTCTTGTGGCAGTTGTCTTGGATGCTGACGAATGAGCGATCCGAGCTTTCTCACCTTCATTGCGCTGGGCGCCGTGGGCGGACCGGTACTTGTGGGCGTGTTTCTGATAATTCGTGCATGGGATCGCCGGCACCTCGCAGCCGATGTGGGGACGCGGGATGTAACACCGGCTGATGGCAACGTGTTCCTGGACTTGGGCTTTCCTCCCGAAGAAGCGGCTCGGCTGAAAGTGCGCAGCGACGCGCTGATCCGAGTCGAGCTAGCCAAAAAGGTAGCGGCGCAGCGACAGGGGGCGGTAGATGATTGATTACCTCAGAATGGCTGGACTGTTGGTGATCACACTGGTTGCCGGGCTGTACCTGAAAGGGCAAGCCAAGGCGGAGGCTGCCCGATGCCGCGCAGCCCGTGAGGCGGAGCGCGAAGCCGAGCATGCTCGCATGGTCGCAGCCGTCCGCGAGGCGCTGCGAGAGGCGGGCGGGCCGCAATGAGCGGCTTCGTCTGGTTCGGCAAGGCAGTCATCGCTGCGCTGGTGCCGCTAGCGCTGTACGTGAATGCGGGTCACGGGGCATTGCTGGCCGGCTTCGAGCACTAGTTGACCTGGCGAAGCTGCCGGTGCCCGCCGAATTACGATAATTCTTCTGTTTCAGATCCCGGACGTTACATGCGTAACGTGATACAGCATCGCTGCAGGTATGCGAGTGTGTGGTAGTACGCACTACTACACACTGGCATGCGCAGTATGTAGTAGTACGCACTACTACACACTGGCATGCGCAGTATGTAGTAGTACGCACTGCTACATACTGGTATGCGCAGTGCGCACCACTACACACTGATGTTAAGGCGTGGCGCGGATCACTGCGCTATGCCACAAATTTGTGGTCGTCAGCCCGGCGAAACCGGCATAAATCTGTGGCGGCCGGCCACCCGTAGAGGTCGAGAGACGCTACCAGCAGAGTGGCGGCTGAGTGTCTACGGAACGTGGATCGGTCCAGTGGGCGGCTGGGATGGGTCGGAAACCGCAGGCACTACCGCTGATTCCCTCACTTGTTGTAATACAAAATGACATACAAATTGTCATACAAAGATGAGGTTTTTCGAGGATTTACATTCCTGCCGAGTATCAACGCGTCCTCAATCTTTGCACAAACCTAAGGCGGGGCCACTCCGGAGGCTCGCCCTTACGAAATCGGCGCCACTCTCCCGCGTAGAGATAGGCGAGAGCCAGCCGTTGTCGTCGGACTGCTGAAAATCCAGGCCAAGTTGCAGACTCGCGCCCAATGGCAACGGCTCGCTCGACGGGGCCTTTCCGAATGACCATCCTTAACTCTGCCTTGGCGGCTGCTAGCGCCTCCGCGGTCATCGCCCAGGTCCAGACTGGGGTGGAAACGCCCTTCTTTGTCCGACGCACTGCCTCCCATTGGTAGCAAGTAAGTCGACTCTCGCAGCGTGTCGCATCCAGCCAACGTTCTCGTGGGTCAATCGGCTGGTCGGTCAAGAGCCAGAAGAGCGCTGTGTCCCCGGGTCTGTTGGCGAACATGATGAGCTTGTACCTCGGAAGGCCTTTGGCCTTGAGACGCGAGGCGAAGTTGCGATTCCTCGCTAGTTCAGGGAATGCGGACTGGAGCTTGGCGACAAGCTTGGCTGCCTTGTCCAGCGGGAGAGTTCCGGCTGTGTACCAGGTCAGACCAGACCTTAGGGTGTCCGAAATACGCTGTAGCGCTGGGTTGCGCCACCCCGCTACCACGGTTTGTTCAGTTCGTAGGGCGATGAGCGTAGGGGGAAGTCTTTGGATCATGAGACACAACAAAAAGGACGTTGTATCTCTTGTACCGAAAAGTGGGCACAGAACAAAATTAATCTTCCTGCTTCGGCTCTGGACTCTGCTCCGGGCAGACTCCCGAGCTGCACGTAACGCCGAGCCACTACGTAGTACTACGTACTACTGTGTAGTAGTGCGTAGTACTACGTAGTGAGCATGCAATCGGCAATCAAATGGTGCCGAATGCGAAGTCTGACCTAAGCATGCGCAGGTATGACTGAGCATGCGCAGGTATGACTGAGCATGCGTAGGTATGACTGAGCATGCGTAGGTATGACTCACTGCGTAGTGAGTCAGCCCAGCCTTTGGCCACCAGCCATGAGAGCGAGCCGCTCCCCCGACTTTCATTTCGGTTGCACGTTTAACCTGCAACCGCACCCATCGCGACCGTCGTGCAATTCAAGTTGTCATCGCCATGGGGCCGCCACCCCGGACAAGTAACACCGGGGCGGCCAAGCCCCCTGCCGTTGCCAGCTTCACGGGTCGCCAACCCGGGAAGTGCTGCTGTGGCTGGATGCCTCTAATAGGGCTCGTCCAGCTGCAACGGGCGCTGGAGGGTGCAACTCCCTTCTTCGACCCAATCCCGGCGACCGGCTATCTGGTCGCCGAAGTGGCCTGCAACGGGCCAAGTTTTGGGCGACACGGAAACGGCATCGGGGAGGAAATGTCCCGATGGCCTGGTTCCGCCGAAAGTGGGTGAAAGTCCCACCGGCGGGCGGCTCGATAGGGTCGAACGCTTGCACCAGACGATGGCTTCTGAGGTCCGCGAAATCGGACAGGGTACTGAGGGGAAACCTGGATGTACCGGCACCTGCAGGGCGCAAGCTCAGCGGGGTCGATGGATAGCTCAAACGTCTAACGCTAGTCCGCAACGGGGTGCGTCCCGGGCAGGTCGGTGTGGTGAGCTTGTGATGCGGTGGACTTGATGAAGCGATGAAGCGTGGCAGCGGTAAGGGAGCGTTTTTGGAAGATTTTGCCCCCGAAACCCTGAAATGGTGAGGCCGGTAAGACGGCACGCTGACACGTGGAGCTGACCGCTAATCATGCGCAGTAGGTGGAATCTAACGTGGGATGCGCTGACGGCCTTGGATCCGGGTGGCACCGGGGAGGCGCAAGCGCGGGAGAGTCGGTGAGTAGGAGTCAAGGCGGGGCTGAGTCAAACGGTCCCAAATTGAACCGTTCCTCCGGGAATGGGTACGAAAGCTGACGGCAGCATGGCAACGGCAATTGGCGATGACGCCACACCCATGGTTGGCACCGAGGTGTGGCTTTGAGGCGCGGGTTGGCCCCCGCGTCGTGACACTCGAAACGCCGGCATCTGGCCGGCTTCTGAAGCCTAAGCAACGACGGCAATCACTCCGGCCCATTCGGGTCGTTCTCGGGCTGTGCCCGTTGAATTTTTCTCAACTATTGGAGGTGGAGATGAACAAGCAGATGTTGGAAAAATGCAGAGCTGCCGCCTTGGGCGGCTGGGAGGCTATGTCCGTGATGTCGACGAGCGAGACCTTGGTTGCTGCACTGGTCTGTAATCGATGTGACTGGCTCACGAGGCTTGGGTACACCATTCCGGAGGCACTCACTCGCGTTGGCGAGTGGGCGCAGGACGTTTCGGCTGTTGCCTCGGAATTGGAAGCTGAAGGTCTGCTACCTATGCACAACTGACCCGATCAATACCCCCCTTCTTCGGAAGGGGGGATGTTTCGATACACGTCACTGCACTCCTAATTGCAGCGCAGCCAAGGTCAGACTCGTCCTGCAGAAGGCTGAAGTGACCGAATAGGCGACCACCCTGATGACAACGCCTCAGCTTGCTGTAGGACCGTTTGTACAGCCGCATCCTGCAGATCAGGCGGGTAGCCGTACTTTCGGAGGATGCGCTTCACCAGCACCCGCATCCGGGCACGGGCAGAGTCCCGGTGGGCCCAGTCAACCGACACGTTCTCGCGCAGGCTCATCAACAACTCGTGGGCGATCAGCTTGAGTTGGTCGTCGCCCATCATCTGCGCGGCACTTTCGTTCTCAGCCAGTGCGTCGTAGAAGGCGATCTCCTCGTCGGACAGGCCTTGCTCTTCGCCCCGCTGGCGGGCCGCGCGGATGTCCTTGGCGATCTGGATCAGCTCCTGCAATACCTCGGCGGTGGTGATGGCATTGGCGTGGTAGCGCGCCACCGCGTCCTCCAATCGCTCCGAGAATGCCTTGGTCTGCACTACGTTGACCTTGCTGCGCGATCGGATGCCGTCATTGAGCAGTTTGCGCAGGGCTTCCAGCGCCAGATTCTTCTTGTCCAGCTGCTGCACTTCAGCCAGGAATTCGTCCGAAAGGATGGAGATGTCCGGGCTCTTGATGCCAGCCGCGGCCAGGATGTCCACGATCTCGGTCGATACCACCGCACGGCTGACGATCTGCTGGATGGCCAGCTCGCGCTCCTGCTGGGCCACGCCTGAGCCGGTGCTGGTCTTGACCAGCGCGGCACGGATCGCCTGGAAGAAGCCGACGTCCTCCCGGATCCCGCGGGCCTCGTCGGAGGCGGATGCCAGGGCAAAGGCCTTGGATAAAGCCAGCACGGCGTCCTGATAGCGGCGATGGGCGTTCCTTTTGCCTTCCTTCGTCGTCTCTTTCGCTGCCAGTCTCTGTTGCAGGTCGAGAACCCACTCGATGGCGCCGGCCATCATCACCAGCCGCTGCTGTGGCGTTCCACCCAGTGCGCTGGCGTAGTCGAAGCCGTGGTACATGTCCCGTACCACCTCGTACTTCTCCATCATCACCGCGACGGCCTGCGCCTCATCGACGCCCGTGTTTTCCTGGTCGTTCTTGGAGTACTGCTGCAACGCGGACTTCAGGTTCTGCGCAATGCCGATGTAGTCCACGATCAGCCCGGCCGGCTTGTCGCAGAACACGCGGTTCACGCGCGCAATGGCCTGCATCAGGCCGTGCCCCTGCATCGGCTTGTCCACGTACATCGTGTGCATGCACGGCGCGTCAAAACCGGTGAGCCACATATCCCGAACGACGACCAGCTTGAGCGGGTCTTTGGGATCGCGCGCCCGCTTGGCCAGCAGGTCGCGGCGGGCCTTGTTGCCGATGTGCTGCTGCCACGCCGAAGGGTCGCTTGCCGCGCCCGTCATCACGATCTTGACCGCGCCCGCATTGTCATCCGCGCTGTGCCAGTCCGGACGCAGCTTGATGATCTCGTCATAGAGCTTCACGCAGATGCGGCGGCTCATGCACACCACCATCGCCTTGCCGTCCAGGGCTGCCACGCGGTCCTCGAAGTGGGCCACCAAGTCGTTGGCTACCAGAGCGAGTCGTTTGTCGCTGCCCACCAGGGCTTCCACCGTTGACCACTTTTTCTTGAAGCGCTCCTGGTCGGCCTCGGAGTCGTCTTCGGTCAGGTCTTCCACCTCGGCGTCGATCTTCGGCTTCTCGTCCTCGTCCAGTTCGATGCGCGCCAGCCGCGACTCGTAATAGATCGGCACGGTGGCGCCATCCTCGACCGCACGGCTGATGTCGTAGACATCGATGTAATTGCCGAACACCGCCGGGGTGTTGACGTCGTCCGCCTCGATGGGCGTGCCGGTAAAGCCGATGAAAGAAGCGTTCGGCAGCGCATCACGCATGTACTTGGCAAAGCCGTAGGAGATCTCGCCGGTCTTGGCGTCCACCTTGGCCTTGAAGCCGTATTGGCTGCGGTGCGCCTCATCCGCGATGACCACCACGTTGCGGCGCGTGGTGAGCGGCTCGCTGACCTCACCGAATTTCTGCAAGGTCGTGAAAATCACCCCGCCCGAGGCCCGACTCAACACCTTCTGCAGATCCTCGCGGCTCTCGGCCTGCACCGGCGTCTGTCGGATCAGGTCGCGACACATCGAGAAGGTGGCGAACAGCTGCTCATCCAGATCGTTGCGGTCGGTAAGTACCACCAGCGTCGGGTTGGCCATGGCCGGATGCTTGACCAGTTGCCCGGCATAAAACGCCATCAGCAGGCTTTTGCCGGAGCCCTGGGTGTGCCAGATCACGCCTGCGCGCCTGTCGCCTTGCCCCTGCGTTTTCACGCTGGGCAGGCCGTAGTCTGCCGGGTCTTCAGCCACGGCCTGCCCGGCGGACGAGGCACGAAGGGTGGATGCCACCGCATGCCGCACCGCATGGAACTGGTGGTAGCCGGCGATGATCTTGGCCAGCCCTGAGCCGGTTTCGCCGAATACCGTGAAGTCACGCAGCAGCGCCAGCAGCCGCCCATGCTCGAACACGCCTTCGATCAAGGTCGAAAGCTCCGGCGCCCCCTTCGGCGCCACCTCTGCGCCGTCCGTGGTGCGCCACGGCATGAAACGCTCCAGATCGGCCGACAGCGAGCCCACCCGTGCCGCAATGCCGTCGGAAGTGACCAGCAACGCATTGGTAAGGAACAGCGCCGGCACCTGCTGCTTGTAGGTCTGCAGCTGGTTGAACGCGCCCAGCAGATGTGCCCCGGCGCTGCCCGGCGCTTTCAGCTCGATCACGGCCAGCGGCAGGCCGTTCACGAACGCCACCACATCGGGCCGCCGGTTGTTCTGGCCGTTGATCACCACGAACTGGCTCACTGCCAACCAGTCGTTCTGCTCTGGGTGTTCGAAGTCGATGAGCGCCACGTTGGCCGCCGTCAGCGTACCGTCGTCGGCGTAGTACTCCACGTCCACGCCTTCCGTCATCAGCTTGTGGAGGCGGCGGTTTTCTTCAAGCAGCGAGGGCAGCTCGGACTGCAACACGCGACGCACCGCATCCTGCCGTGCCTCTACCGGCAGGCCGGGGTTCAGCCGCGCAACCGCGTCCTCGAAGCGCTTCCTGAGCACGACCTCGTCGTGACTCTCGCGCGCCGGGCGGGGACCGTCCGGGCCGATGTCTTCCTCGCGCTCAATGCGGTAGCCCAGTCCGCGCAGCTGATCGAGCAGCGCTTCCTCCACAGCGGCTTCAGACAGGAACGCCATGACGGCACCTTCCGATATTGACTTGTGGTTCGGGTGCGGCTACCATCGCGGGTAGCTCATCTACCATGCGTAGAAGGAGTATCCGAAGCCCTTGCACAGCAATGTGCCGGGGCTTCAGTCTTTCTGGGCTGCGCGCCATGCGTCCCTCTCCTTTCTGAATTTCCGCATCGTGTGGTCGCGCAAGCAGTAAGCGGTTTTGAGCAGATAGAACAACGACCCATGCTCGGTTTGGCGCTTGGCCAGCACCACAGCAAAATCATGCTGCTCTGCCCAGAGCACGACATGTGTCTCCCGGCCGCGCTCGTTTTCCCACCATGAGAACCCCGACGCGCCTGCATCCGCATTCTGGATGCACCAAGCCACCCAGCGCACCCGTTCGCAACGGCGCAGGTCGGGAATCCGGTCGTCCTCGTTCCGGTTGCGCTGATCCGGCGCCTCGGAGATCAGATGCCAGAAACCATACCCCTTGCGCTTGGTTTCGGGGTTGAAGCGCACCTTGAGCGGACTTCCGCGAAACGTCAAACGCGCATGCGCCACGGTATCCAAATAGACGGCGTAGATCGCATCCTCATACGCCTCCCATCCGGAAAAGCCGTTCAAACCGATCAACTCGGGTGGCGCCGTCAAGGCTGCGCCCTCCAGACGAGCAGATTGAACTTCTCGGCGCGCCACAACGAGCTTTGCTCCAGCGTCAGCCCGCTACGCTGCCGAACATGCGCCACCAACGCCTGCTTGGCGGGACTGCCATGCAGATCGCGATGCACATACGACAGCGCACCGATCAACAAGTCAGCCACTTGCATCAGGAGCACATCGTGGGACTGCACCTGTTCGATGGATTCGATGATGCTGCGGTCGAAGTCGTAATTTGCATTGCACAAGACCTCGTGCAGCTTGGCCAGCTTGCGGCGCCCCTGCGTATCCTTGGTGTCCAGGAAGATGCGGTAGCGCTTTTCAGGATCAATCAACCGGTTGAGCAGGGTGTACCACTGCTTGTAATAGAAATCGTCATGACTCTGCGCAAAGCGCCCGTGATTGAGCAGTTGCTTGTCAGGAACCACCAGACCACGGAAATGCAGCAAGGGCTCAGCAAAGAACAAATCCAGCAGCGCCTGATAGAACGGCAGCTTGCCCGGCGAAACCTTGACCCACTTGATCTCGAATGTCGGGGGCAGTCCGTGCAGTGCCCTCAGCGCCTTGACCTTTCTCGACAGGAACTTCTGCCGCTCTGCCGGGCACCACAAAGCCCCCAGCACCATGGCCTTCATGCCGTCGTTTTCCAGATGGCAGGACTCGTCGCAGTAGATATGAATGGTCTGCGTCACAGTCCGCGCTCCGTGATAAACGTCTCGGCATCGGGGATGCGCAGGTCGCCGGAGATCAGCTTGGGTAGCAGGGCATCGCGCAGTTGGGCGAGGGACTTCGACCCGTGAATCTTTGCGCTGATTTCCTCGCTCGCTGCCTGGATGTGCTGATTGAATGCAGCGGCGACATCTTCATGCGGCAGAACAACTGCGTAGCGTGCCATTTCCGTCCAGCTTGTGCGCGGCATCTTCGTTCCAGTTGAACCAGCATTGGTGTATTCCACAAACGCATCACTTGAGGCGTGGGTAAGAACGAAACCGAACCATATGGGCAGCTTAGGGGCAATAACTACGATGTCGGTTGAACACACGCCATCGACCGGGGCAACGCCAACTTTATGAAAGTATGGGCGTAGCTTGCCAAACAGAATTTCTCCGTGCTTGAACACGTACTTATTACTTTCCAAGCCATTCGCTACGCCCCATTCCGCAAGCGCGATGCAGCGCTTGGGAATGTGTTCCAGTGCGATATACGGCGTTTCGTCTTTGATTTCATTAGGCTGCACGCTGCGGCGAGGATGCACGGCCACTTCTCCCAGTGAGCCCAAACGCCACCCCTCCGGAATCTCCCCCAACTCCGATTCGACGAGCCGGTCGGGAAAGAGGTCGTAGAGGTGTGCGGGCAGGCCGGGCAGCGATTGGCCGCGCTGCCAACGGCCTTCCAGCTTGGCGCGCACCGGCTCGAAGTTCACGAACCACGCCTTGAACAAGGCGCGGGCCATCGCCTCCAACGTTTGGTTCTGCTTGCGGATGAGTTCGATCTTGTCGTCCAGCGTGCCGAGGATGTGGGCGATGGCGCGTTGTTCTTCGATGGAGGGAATTCGCGTGACAAAACTTTCGATTCGCCCCGGTGAGGTGTGCTTTACCGTTGTGCCCGTAGCAGACCCGACAACCCATGAACGATATTCGTGCGTGCGCAGTAAATACTGAACAAATCGCGGCGACGTTGGTATGGTAGGTTTGAATTCGAGCAAACCAACGCGCTGATTGTGCAGCCAGGTAATTGAGTCACTCGGAACGCTCGCAGCGTACCCGAGCGTGTCAGACTCCTTGCTGAGGTCGGTCATCGTCACGACAACCTGCCCCGGATTCAGAACGTAATCATCTGGCACTGGGCCGTTGTAGTACTTACGCTTTCCGTCTTGAAAGCCTCCACCAATACCGAAATTGCCGGGTGTCACAAGAACGGTGTCCTGCGGCTCGTCGGTGAAATATTCGCCTTTGAAAGCGAAGCCGTGCTTTACCTTGAATATTTCGCCGAGCGAAACTGCACGCCAATCATTCGCCATACCCAAGCTCCCTCAGGTTGGCTTCAATCGCCGCATCCAGCTTGGCCGCTGCTGCCCGCTGTTCGCGCCACAGCGCCGAGAGCCGCAGCATCTTTTCCTCGAAGGGCTCGCCGTCGTCTTCCACATCCGCCGCCCCCACGTAGCGCCCCGGCGTCAGCACATGACCGTGCTTACGGATGTCCTCCATCGAAGCCGACTTGCAGAATCCCGCCACGTCGGCGTACTCGCCAGTACCTTCCTCACCACGCCAAGCGTGGTAGGTATCAGCGATCTTCTGGACTTCTTCATCGGTGAGTTCGCGCCGGGTGCGATCCACCAGCACGCCCAGCTTGCGGGCGTCGATGAACAGGACTTGCCCGCGCCGATCACGCAGACCCTTCCCGGGATTTTTGTTGCGGGTGAGGAACCACAGGCAGGCGGGGATCTGGGTGGAGTAGAACAGCTGCCCGGGCAGCGCCACCATGCAATCCACCGCGTCGGCTTCCAGCATGGCCTTGCGGATCTCGCCTTCGCCGGACTGGTTGGAGCTCATCGAGCCGTTGGCCAGCACCACGCCCGCGGTGCCGTTGGGTGCCAGGTGGTGATAAATGTGCTGGAGCCATGCGTAGTTGGCGTTGCCCACCGGCGGCACGCCGAACTGCCAGCGCACGTCGTCGCGCAGACGGTCGCCGCCCCAGTCGGAGATATTGAACGGGGGGTTGGCCAGGATGTAGTCGGCCTTGAGGTCGCGCAGTTCGTCCTTGTGGAAGCTGCCCTCGTTGTTCCAGCGGATGTCCGAATCAATGCCGCGCACTGCCAGGTTCATCTTGGCCAGCCGCCACGTGGTGTAGTTGCTCTCCTGCCCGTAGATGGCGATGTCGCCAATTCGGCCGCCGTGCTCCTGCACGAACTTTTCCGACTGCACGAACATGCCGCCCGAGCCGCAGCACGGGTCATAGACGCGGCCGGAATACGGCTCCAGTATTTCAACCAGAACGCGCACCACCGAGCGCGGGGTATAGAACTCGCCGCCGCGCTTGCCTTCGGCCCCGGCAAACTGGCCCAGGAAGTACTCGTACACGCGCCCGAGAATGTCGCGGGATTTGTCGCCCTGCTCGCCCAGCGCAATGCCGGAAATCAGGTCGATCAGCTCGCCCAGCATCACCTTGTTCAAGGCGGGACGGGCGTAGTCCTTGGGCAGCACCCCCTTGAGCGATTCGTTGTCTTTCTCGATGGCGCGCATGGCGTCGTCGATCAGCGTGCCGATGGTGGGCAGCTTGGCGTGGGCCTGCAGATGCGACCAGCGCGCCTCCTTGGGTACCCAGAACACGTTGTCGGCAAGGTACTCGTCCTTGTCCTCGGCGGCCTGGGCGTCCTCGGCCAGCAGCGCCTTGTGCCTGGCCTCGAACGCGTCGGAGATGTATTTCAGGAAGATCAGCCCAAGCGCGACGTGCTTGTAGTCGCTGGGCTCCATATTGCCGCGCAGTTTGTCGGCGGTCTTGAAAAGGTCAGCCTCGAAGCCAAGGTTGCCTCCGTTATTGTTTGGGGCGATGTTGATTTTCAAGTTCGGAGCCTTCTGAATTTCATTTATAACCGCCGGTCTTGCTTCGAGACCTTGGAAAATTGCTGCAGCTTTTGGTTCTTGACGTGGCCACTTGCATTGATCGAAGTTTTAGAGGTGATGCAGCGTCTGGCTAAGCGCGTTTTTGCAATCTCACTGGTTGCCGTCTCCGTCTCCGTCTCCGCCTCGCTTCGACCGGCTCTGGCGCGCAAGACCACGACTGATCTTTTCCGATAGCTCTTCTGGCGTGGGATGGTAGTACCGCATCAACATCCGCGGATCTTTGTGGCCAGTGATCTTTGCCAGATCCACGCCATCCACTAGGGTGGCGAACTGCGCTGTGGCCTCATGACGAGCGTCATGAAAGGTCAGATCGCGAAGGAAGCGGGCATCTGCCAAAACGCCACCAGCCTCGCACTCAGCTTCGTAGCTCGCTCTTGCCCGATCACGAGCTCGACCAAACGCCCTTGTAACCGCATCCGCGCGAATGGGGAAAACTCGCCCAGTCGGCGCGTCCCCTGTATCGCCGTTGGAACGTAATCTCTCAGTAACGGCCTCTCGCCAAGCGCAGATCGCATCCACCACCTGTGGAAGCAACGGCACATTCCGGGAGTCACCGTTTTTGGTCAACGGCAAGTGCAAATGAGGTGCATCGCCCTCCAAGTGCACATGCTCCCAGCGAAGAGCCACCAGCTCGCCTCGGCGCACCGCGCTCTGCACCGCGATCCGCAACATTGCCGGTAGGAACTGGGACTGTGTGGAAGCGATGATGGCTTCCAGCTCATCCAGGCTGACGCGGCGATCACGCTCGTTGGCTGGGGCAGGCTTGGTGATCACCTCCACGGGGTTGGCCAGACTCTCCATGCCCCATTCCTTGCGAGCCGTGTTGAACACATGGCTCAGGATCTGGAGCCGGCGCAGCACGGATGCTGGCGCAAGTTCCTTCAGCCACCTGTCACGCAGGGCGGCGACGTCGGAGCCGCGGATTCGGGAAACCATCCGGGACGCCAACTCGGTCTGCCGCCAAGTGTTGAGGAAGGACACTTCCCGCTCATAGCTGCGTTTGCGAGGCGAGACCTCCTTTTCGTAGCGGTCGAGGAGCTCACGCAGGGTTGTGTTCTCTGCTTCGCTGCGATCCAGCCAGACGCCTCGCGCCATCTCCGACTCGATCATCTGTGACCAAGCCTCTGCTTCGGCCTTGGTCTCGAACGTCTTGCTCTGAACCGGCCACCCCTTCCGGCGGATCTGGGCCTCCCACTGGCACGGCCCTCGCTTTCGCAGCGTTGCCATTGTCTTCGAGCATCCATCGGTGGCTGTGGCAAAATTGTGGCAGAAATAGCTTTTCATCTCAACCAGAATTCATTAAACCCTCTATACGTAAGGGTTTCAGCCAGAATCCAAAGGATCCGATTTTCTCATTCGCAATGACGAGGTCGGGAGTTCGATCCTCCCTGGCTCCACCAATATCCAAACGTCAACGCCTGCCATTTCGGCGGGCGTTTTCGTTTGCGGTGGCAGCACGCATTCGCCCATCCCGGCATCTCCGGCACCCTGCCCGGCATTCAAGGTTCCAGCGCACGTGGCGATATAGTTGGTGGAGGTCGTGCCGCGGGCGTCGGGCCGTGCCCCGTCCGCGCCGAACCACGAACCGGGGTACACGCATGCGCAATATCGGGGCAGGAATGACGTCGATCGTGGCGCGCACGGCGCTGGTGCTTGGCATCGTTGCCACGCTGTGCTTCGCCGGGGCCGCCTGGATGATCCAGAAGAAGGCGGCGCAGGTGCAGGAAGCCACCGCACTGGACGAACTGGAACAGCTGGCGCGGGCCGAAGCCGCCAAGGTGCGCGGCTCCACCACCGAGACCCTGTCGCGCGTGCGCGGCCTGGCCGACGCCACCCAGGCGATCATGGTCCGTGGCAACGGCGAGCGTGGCGAGGCCTCTGCGCTGGTGCGCCGTTTTGCCGAATCCGACCCGGCGGTGTTGGGCTACTGGCTGGAACTGGAGCCCAACGGGTTCGACGGACAGGATGCCAAATTCGCGCGCAGCTGGCCCAACGGCGAGCCCGACGCCGACGGACTGAAAGCCTTCGTCGCCACGCTGCAACCGGGGCAACAAGTCAGCACCGACGCCGGCCGGATGTCGGTGTACTGGACCCGTTCTGCTGCAGGCGAAGTCTCGCTGCAGGATGCGGTGGGCGGCGGAAACGATCTCAAGGTCGAAGGCCCGGACGCCGAAAAATATTACGCTGCGGTGCGTGAGCGCGGCGACGAGCTGATGTTCGAGCCCTATTCCGATGATGTTTCGGGCAAACAGGTGCTGATGACCAGCCTGATGGTGCCGCTCAAGCTGGACGGCCGTTTCCGCGGCGTGGCCGGCGCCGATATCAGCCTGGATGCGATCCAGGCCAGCCTGGCGAAAGTGCGCCCCTACCAGCGCGGCGTGGTGCGCCTGCTGTCGCCGAAGGGGCTGGTGCTGGCCGCGCCGGAAAAAGAATTGCTGGGCAAACCATGGAAGCAAAACCTGGACGCCGTGCTGGCGGCGGTGGCCGAAGGCAAGACCGTGCGCCAACGCGAGTTCGGCGCGGTGGTTGGCAGTGAGGTGTTCCGCGTCTATGTGCCGGTCACCGTGGGTCACGCGCCGGACGCCTTCGTGCTGATGGTATCGGCCCCGGTCGATACGGTGATGGCGGGCGTGGCGCAGGTACGCAACCGGGCGCTGCTGGTTGGCGCGCTCAGCGTGCTGGTGCTGGTGCTGGTGGTCGCGGTGCTGCTGCGCACACTGGTTGGCGCCCCCCTGCGCGGCATCGTGCAGGGCGTGAACGCGGTGGCCGGCGGGCAGCTGGATTACCCCATCGCCGCCGGTGGCGACGACGAAGTCGGCCAGGTGTCGCGCGCGCTGCGAAAGATGCAGACCGATCTGAAAGCGCGCCTGGACACCGAACGCAAGATTGCCGCCGAGAACCTGCGCGTGCGCATCGCCCTGGACAATGCCGGCACCGCGATGCTGATCGCGGACGCCGACGGTCACGTGGCTTACGCCAACCCGGCCATGCGCAACCTGCTCGGGCTGCACCGCCAAATCCTTGCGCGCCACCTGCCACGGGCCAACCTCAAGCAGCTGGAAGGCCAGCCGCTGGCACTGCTGCAGCCGTCCAGCAGCACGGATCTGGGCCGCATCGAGGCGATCGAACAGCGCGAGCTGGTGTTCGGCAATGCCGTCTTTGTGCAGACCGCCGCGCCCGTCATCTCCCCGGCCGGCGAACGCCTGGGCGTGGTGGTGGAGTGGCGCGATCGCAGCCAGGAAGTCGCGGTGGAATCGGAAGTCGGTGCGGTCATCGAGGCCGCCGCCGCCGGCGATTTGTCCAGACGCATCGATCTTGCCGGCAAGAACGGCTTCTTCCTCCACCTCGCCGAGGGCGTGGACAGCATGCTGGACACCAACGCCGCGACCATTGCCGACGTGCAGCGCGTGCTTGGTGCGCTGGCCGAAGGCGATCTCACCCAGCGCATCACCGCCGACTACCACGGCGTGTTCGGGCGCATGCGCGACGACACCAATGCGACCGTCGAGCACCTGACCGAAACCATGCAGCGCGTGCGCCGCGCGGTCGATTCCATCCACAGCGCAGCCCGCGAAATCGCTGCCGGCAACAGCGACCTGTCGACCCGCTCCGAACAGCAGGCTGCCAGCCTGGAGGAGACCGCTGCGTCGATGGAAGAATTGACCTCGACGGTCAAGAACAACGCCGAGTCCTCCAACCAGGCGCGCCAGCTCGCCACCGGCGCCGCCGACATCGCCTCACGCGGCGGCAAGGCGGTGGACCAGGTGATCGAGCAGATGACCGGCATCACTGCTGCATCTCGGCAGATTGAAAACATCATCGGGGTGATCGATGGCATCGCCTTCCAGACCAACATCCTGGCCCTGAACGCCGCGGTGGAAGCCGCGCGTGCAGGCGAACAGGGCCGCGGCTTCGCGGTGGTGGCCAGCGAGGTGCGCTCGCTGGCGCAACGCTCCGCCGAGGCGGCGAAGGAGATCAAGGGCCTGATCGGCAGCTCGGCGCAACGGGTGGACCAAGGCGCGGCAATGGTTGCGGTGGCCGGCAACACCATGCGCGAAATCGTGGAGTCGGTACGCCGGGTCAGCGACCTGATGGCGGAAATCTCGGCCGCCTCGCAGGAGCAGAGCAGCGGCATCGAGCAGGTCAACCAGACCATCACCCACATGGACGGCGTCACCCAGCAAAACGCGGCGATGGTGGAACAGGCCACGGCGGCCGCGCACTCGCTGCAGGAACAGGCCGACGACCTCGCCGCAGCGGTAGCCGTGTTCCGCATGCAATGACCCGTTCAAGGCCCGAACGAGCGCGCCACGCCGCAGCTGTCATGGGGCGCCCCTGGACGCCAGGCAACAAAAACCCGCCTGGATGGCGGGTTTCATGAACGTCAGGCGTCCGTGCGGACTGCCTGGCACCGGTACATGGTGCCGGAAATAGGAATCGAACCTACGACCTACGCATTACGAATGCGCCGCTCTACCAACTGAGCTATTCCGGCAAGGTCGGCGATTGTATCGCCCGCCGGCTCAGTCCGCCAGCGGGCGAAGCTCTTTTGGCAGGGCAAAGATCATGTTTTCCGGATCGCCGTGCAGTTCGCGCACATTGGCGGCGCCGAGTTCCTGCAACCGGGCCAGCACGCCCTGGACCAGCACTTCGGGGGCGGAAGCCCCGGCCGTGACGCCCACCCGAACGCCACCCGCCACCCAGGCCGGGTCGATTTCATCGGCACCGTCGATCAGCCAGGCGCGCGCCCCTTCGCGCTGTGCCAATTCGCGCAGGCGGTTGGAATTGGACGAGTTCGGCGAACCGACCACCAGCACCACTTCGCAGCCGCTGCGCACCAGCTCGCGCACGGCGTCCTGGCGATTCTGGGTGGCATAGCAGATATCGTCGTGCTTGGGCCCCTGGATGGCCGGGAACTTCAGCTTGAGCGCGGCGATGATCTCGCGCGTGTCATCCACGCTGAGCGTGGTCTGCGTGGTGTAGGCGCAGTTGCCGGGCTGCTTGAGCTGCAGCGCGGCGACATCCTCGATGTCCTCGACCAGATGGATCTCGCCATCATTGCCACGCTGGCCCCACTGCCCCATGGTGCCTTCCACCTCGGGATGCCCGGCATGGCCGATCAGCACCATGTCGCGGCCGCTCCGGCTCTGCCGGCTGACCTCCAGGTGCACCTTGGTGACCAGCGGGCAAGTGGCATCGAACACCTTCAAGCCGCGGCGCTTGGCTTCGGCGCGGACCGCCTGCGACACGCCGTGGGCGCTGAAAATCACGGTGGCGCCGTCCGGCACTTCGTCGAGTTCCTCGACGAACACCGCGCCGCGCGCCTTCAGGTCATCGACCACGAATTTGTTGTGCACCACTTCATGGCGCACGTAGATCGGCGCACCGAAAATCTCCAGGGTCCGCTTGACGATTTCGATGGCGCGATCGACGCCGGCGCAGAAGCCGCGGGGGTTGGCAAGCAGCACGCTCATGGGTGGGTCATCCTTCCTTCCGCGCCGGCTTGCCGGCCAGCAGGCCGAACAGGCCGATGCCGATCGCCCCGCCCAGCACGGCGCTGTCGGCGATGTTGAACGCTGGCCAGTAGTGCTCGCCCACATGCCACTGGATGAAATCCACCACGTGGCCATGCAGGAACCGGTCCACCACGTTGCCCAGCGCGCCGCCGATCACCAGCGACAACGGCAGCGCCTGCCTCCAGTCGCCGCGCGGCGTGCGCGCCAGCATCCATGCCATCAATCCGCTGATGGCGAACGCAAGCACCACGAAAAACCATTTCTGCCAGCCACCGGCATCGGCCAGGAAGCTGAACGCCGCGCCGGTGTTGTAGGTGCGATACCAGTTCCAGAATCCGTCGATCACCGGGACGGCGGCGTACTCGGGCAGTGACTTGAGCACCCAGGCTTTCGACCATTGGTCCAGCGCGAGCACCAGCGCCGAGGCGCCCAACCACGGCAGTGCATTCGGCTTCGCGGACGCCATCAGAACCATGCCCGCGCTTCTCCGTCGCCGTCGATATTGCCCACGCAGCGCAGGCACAGCAGCGGGTGCGATGCGTCCGCGCCCACGTCTTCGCGATGGTGCCAGCAGCGCACGCACTTCGGCTTGGTGGTGGCCTGCGCCAGCACCTCGATGCCCTTGGCATTGGCATCCGGCACCACCCGCACGTCGCCGCTGATCAGCAGGAAGCGCAGCTCATCCGCCATCGGGGAAAGCCAGTTCTGGTCAGCCACGCCGCAACGCAGCTCGATCTCGGCTTCGAGCGAGGCACCGATCTGCCCGGCCGCGCGAATCGGTTCCAACACGCGGGTCACCTGCTCGCGCAGCTCCAGCAGCCCGTCGAAATCCGTGGCCGACAGCGGCGCATCCTCCGGCAATGGCGCCAGCCCTGCATACCATGTCGCCAGCAGCACGTTGCGTGCATGCTCGCCCGGCAGATGACCCCACATTTCATCGGCGGTGAAACTGAGGATCGGCGCGATCCAGCGCACGAAGCCTTCGGCGATGCGGAACATCGCGCTCTGCGCGCTGCGCCGCCCGCGCGAATCCTCGCGCATCGTGTACAGCCGATCCTTGGTCACGTCCAGGTACAGCGAACCCAGGTCCACGCTGCAGAAGTTCATCAGCGCCTGCACTACTGCGGCGAAGTCGTAGCGCGTGTAGGCCGCGGCGATCTCTTCCTGCACCTGCCAGGCGCGATGCACGATCCAGCGATCCAGCGCCACCATGTCGTCGAGCGCGCACAGGTCGCGCGCGGGGTCGAAGCCATGCAGGTTGCCGAGCAGGAAGCGCGCGGTGTTGCGGATGCGCCGATAGGCGTCGGCATTGCGCTTGAGGATTTCCTGCGACAGCGACATTTCGTTGCTGTAGTCGGTGGAGGCAATCCACAGGCGCAGGATGTCCGCGCCCAGCGTCTTCATGATGTCCTGCGGCTCGATGCCGTTGCCCAGCGACTTGGACATCTTGCGCCCGTGCGCATCGACGGTGAACCCGTGGGTCAGGCACTGCCGGTAGGGCGCCGCCCTGTCGATGGCCACGCCGGTCAACAGCGACGACTGGAACCAGCCGCGATGCTGGTCCGAGCCCTCCAGATACAGGTCGGCCGGCTTGCCCAGCCCGCGTTCCAAGAGCACGCATTCGTGGGTCACGCCGGAGTCGAACCAGACATCGAGGATGTCGGTGATCTTGTCGTAGTCCCTGGCTTCATCGCCCAGCAGCTCTGCGGCATCCAGCGCATACCAGTCGTCGATGCCGGCCCGCTCCACCCGGTCGGCCACCGCGCGCATCAATTCAACGCTGCGCGGATGCGCGTCACCGGTTTCGCGATGCACGAACAGGGCAATCGGAACGCCCCAGGTGCGCTGCCGGCTCACGCACCAATCCGGCCGACCTTCGATCATCCCGGCGATGCGCGCCTGGCCCCATTCGGGGTACCAGGTCACGGTATCGATGGCAGCCAGCGCGTCGCGGCGCAGGTGGGCCTGGTCCATCGAGATGAACCACTGCGGGGTGGCGCGGAACGCGATCGGCGTCTTGTGCCGCCAGCAGTGCGGATAACTGTGATTGAGCTTGCTGAAAGCCAGCAGCGCACCGTTGCCGCGCAGCACCTCGACCAACGCATCATTGGCCTTCCACACGTGCAGACTGGTCAAGTCCACATCACCGGCAGGAGGCGTGGATGGCAGGTACACGCCGCGCCCATCCACCGGGTTCAACTGCGCCGCCGTGTATTTGTCGACCAGCCCGTATTTCTGGCTGACCGCGAAGTCTTCCTGACCGTGGCCGGGCGCCGTATGCACGGCACCCGTGCCGTCTTCGGCGGACACGTGGTCGCCCAGCAGGATGGGAATATCGCGCTCGGCATAAAACGGGTGCGCGAACAGCATGCCTTCCAGCTTCTC
This sequence comes from Thermomonas paludicola, assembly GCF_024498955.1. GTDB lineage: Bacteria > Pseudomonadota > Gammaproteobacteria > Xanthomonadales > Xanthomonadaceae > Thermomonas > Thermomonas paludicola. Next base: position 1,929,113 of record NZ_CP093311.1, read on the forward strand.
GCCAACGGCACGACCATGGAGGACGACGCCCTCGACGCCATAGCGCGCGAGCGCTTTCTCCGCCAGATCGGCCGCAAGCACCAGCCAGCGACGGCTGCCGTCAGCCTTGGCCGGGCCTTCCACCAGCACATATTCCAGTGCCGCTCCCAGCGAAATCGCCAGCGACGCCGGCAGCGTCCACGGCGTGGTGGTCCAGATCGGCACCGCCACGTCAACGCCTTCCGGCAACTCGCTGCCGAATGCACGGCTGACCGCCTGCGAATTGCGCGCGACGTAGGCCACATCGACGGCGGGCGAGAGCTTGTCCTGGTATTCGATTTCGGCCTCGGCCAGCGCACTGCCGCAGTCGAAGCACCAATACACCGGCTTCACGCCGCGCAGCAGGTGGCCGTTTTCCACCACCTTGGCCAACGCGCGGATTTCGTTGGCTTCAAAACGGAAGTCCAGCGTCTTGTACGGATTTTCCCAGTCACCCAACACGCCAAGCCGTTTGAAATCGCGCCGCTGCACGTCGATCTGGGCATTGGCATAGTCCCGGCACTGCTGGCGGAACTCGGTCGCATCCAGCTTCACGCCGACCTTGCCGAATTTCTTCTCGATGGCGATTTCGATCGGCAACCCGTGGCAGTCCCAGCCCGGGATGTAGGGCGCATCGAAACCGGCCAGCGTCTTCGACTTGACGATGATGTCCTTGAGGATCTTGTTGACGGCATGCCCGAGGTGGATCGAGCCGTTGGCATACGGCGGACCGTCGTGCAGCACGAACTGCGGGCGGCCCTTCGCCGCATCGCGGATCTGCGCGTACAGGCCTTCGGCTTCCCAGCGCGCCAGTGTTTCCGGCTCGCGCTTGGGCAAGTCGCCGCGCATCGGAAACGCGGTTTCCGGCAACAGGATGGTGGCTTTGTAGGGGTTTTCGTTGTTGTCGCTCACGCCAGGGCTCGCTGTGGTTCGTGTTGATTGAGGAGTGCCCTGGCCCATGCGTCGTCGCGCTGCATTTGCGCGACCAGCGAAGGCAGGTCGGGGAATTTTTCTTCGTCGCGCAGCTTGGCGACGAACTCGACCTCGATCCGGCGCCCGTACAGGTCACCATCGAAATCGAACAGGTGCGCCTCCAGCAGCGGCTCCACGCCGTTCACCGTGGGCCGGGTTCCGAAGCTGGACACCGACGGCAATGGCGTCTCGGCGATGCCATGTACCCAGGTGGCATAGATGCCGCGCAGCGCGGGCGTCTTGCCGCGGTAGCGCAGGTTGGCGGTGGGGTAGCCCAGGCTGCGGCCCAGTTGCCGGCCGTGCACCACGTGCCCGCCAATCGCGTAGGGCCGACCCAGCAGCCTCGCTGCCTGCGCGAAATCACCGGCCACCAGCGCGGCACGGATGCGCGTGCTGGACACGCGCTCGCCGTCCAGCAACACCGGCTCGATGGACTGCGCGGAAAAGCCCAGCGCGGCGCCCGCTGTTTGCATCAGCGCAAGATCGCCGGCACGCGCATGCCCGAAGCGGAACTGCGGCCCCACCCAGACTTCTCGCGCGGACAGGCGCTGCACCAGCACCCGGCGCATGAACTCGGTGGCCTCCATCGCCGCGAATTTCGCGTCAAAGCGCAGCAACCCAACGCCATCGCATCCCAGCGCGCGCAGGCCTTCCACTTTCGCGCGCGGCAGCATCAATCTGGGCGGCTTGCCTTCACGGGCGAAGAACTCGCGCGGCAAGGGTTCGAAACTCACCGCGACCGCAGGCACGCCAAGGGCGCGCGCACGCGCGACAGCGCGGCCGACCAGCGCGCGATGACCCAGGTGCAGGCCATCGAAGGCACCGATGCAAACCACGCTGCCTTGCGGGCACAGTGCCTGCCCGGTGGCGTCGCGAAACAGGAGCTTCATGGTGAATCGCAAGTATAGCTGCGGTGCAGCATAAGGGCCGGTCAGTGCTCGCGGAAATCGCGTGGGCGGAAGCCCAGCACCAGCATCGCCAGCGCATAGCTCACTGCCCCGCCGCCCACCAGCGCGCCCAACCAACCCACCCGCTGCCATTTCCCGGCCACGGTGAAGTCGGGCGCCAGGTGCAGCCCCGCCAGCACCACCATCGCCATCGCCGCATTGGCCAGCAGCGCACGCAACAGGAAGCGCCTCCAGCCCGGCTGCAGGTCGAATACATCGGCCTTGCGCAGCCAGCGCCAGAGCAGGGCCAGGTTGAGATAGCTGGACAGTGCGGACGCCAGGCCCAGCGCGAAATGCAGGCCCGGCACCCGCGCCAGGGTCGCCAGTACTCCGCCATCCCGCGCCGCCTCCGGCACCCACAGCTGATACAGCAGGGCAAGGATGCCGACGTTGAACGCCATGTTGGCCACCATGGCCACCAGCCCGGCGCGCACCGGCGTGCGCGTGTCCTGCCGCGCATAAAACGCGGGCAACACGGTTTTCACCAGGGCAAAGGCGGGCAAGCCGAAACTCAGGCCAAACACCGACAGCGCGGTCATGCGCGCGGCTTCGGCGGTGAATTTGCCGTATTGGAAGATGGTCGCGACCAGCGGCAGCGACAGCAGCATCAGGCCCAGCATCGCCGGCAGGATGATGATCAGCGTGGTGCGCAGCCCCCAGTCCAGCGATTTCGAAAACCCGGCGCGATCGGTGTTGACGTGGTGGCGCGACAGGGTCGGCAGGATCACCGTTCCCAGCGCAATCCCGAACACGCCCAGCGGGAATTCCAGGAACCGATCGGCGGTGGACAACCAGCTTTGCGAGCCATGCACCAGCATCGCGGCGATGAAGGTGTCGAACAGCAGGTTGACTTGCGCCACCGACGACCCCAGCAGGGTGGGCACCATCAGCCGCATCACCCTGCGGATGTCCGGGTGCCGCCAACCCCAGCGCGGCAGCGCCAGCAGGTCAAGCTGGGCCAGCTGCGGCAGCTGGAACAAGAGCTGCAGGACACCCGCGGCCAGGATCGCCCAGCCCATGGCCATGATCGGCGGATCGGTGAATTTCGAGCCCCACAGCGCGCCGGCGATCATGCACAGGTTGAGGATGATCGGGGTGAACGCCGGCCAGCCGAACCGGTGATAACTGTTGAGCGCGCCGGCCGCCAGCGCGGTCAACGAGACGAACAGCAGGAACGGGAACGTCAACCGCAACAGATCGATGATCAGCTGGTTCTGCCCGGGCGCGGGGTCGGCCTGGGTAAACGCCGTGGCCAGCTGCGGCGCGAAGATCATGCCCAGCGCGGTGACCAGGAGCAGCACGCCGCCCAGGGTCCCGGCGGTACGCGCCATCAGCGCCTTCAACGCATCGTGGCTGCGGGTTTCCTTGATTTCGGTGAATACCGGCACGAAGGCGGTGGAAAACGAGCCTTCCGCAAACAGGCGACGCATGAAGTTCGGGATGCGGAACGCGACCCAGAACGCATCGGTCATCCAGTTGGTGCCGAAGGTGGTGTTGAACACCTGGTCGCGCACCAGCCCGAACACCCGGCTGATCATCGTCATGCCGCCGAACGACAGCACCCCGCGCACCATGCTGCGTGGCTTGCCGCCGTCCTGCGCTGCCCCTGGATTCATGCCTGCACCGCCGGCCCGGCCGGGGCAACGGGCGCTTTGTTGACCCAAGCCATTGAATCGTCCATAATTCTTGGTCTTCCAGATTCGTTCGTTCGTGGGCCATTGTGCCAGCGGGCGTTCCCCGTAGCCAAAACCCCAGACTCTCCAGGATTTCCGCCGTGGCCAATATCAAGTCCGCCAAGAAGCGCGCCAAGCAGACCGTCGTGCGCAACGAACGCAACGTCGCCCAGCGCTCGCAGCTGCGCACCGCCGTCAAGAAAGTGATCAAGGCGATCGACGCCAATGATTCCGCCGCTGCCCGCGACGCGTTCACCATCGCCCAGCCGCTGCTGGATCGTTTCGCTGCGCGCGGCCTGATCCACAAGAACAAGGCCGCCCGTCACAAGGCTCGCCTGACTGCGCGAATCAAGGCGCTGGCTGCCTGAGCCCAGGCGCCTCGCTGAATCGGAAAACCCGGCCTTGGCCGGGTTTTTTGTTGCCCGCAGCAGGCGCTCAGACATCTGCCTGCGCCTGCGCCTCCAGTGCCTCCTGCCGCAACTGGTCGAAGAACGCCTGCACTTCCAGCATGATCGGCCAAGTCCCTTCGCGACCGAGCGCGGAGACCAGGTACCACGGTTGCGTCCAGCCAAGCTCGGCCACGATGCCTGCAGCCGCCACGCGCGCTTCGTCCTCGAACATCAGGTCGGCCTTGTTCAGCACCAGCCAGCGTGGTTTCTCCAGCATCGCCGGGTCGTATTTGCGCAATTCGTGCTCGATCGCGCGAACCTGCTCGACCGGCGAAGGCGCCACCTGCCCTTCCAGTTCCATCGGCGCGATATCCACCAGATGCAACAGCAAGCGCGTGCGCTGCACGTGGCGCAGGAACAGGCTGCCCAAGCCGGCGCCATCGGCCGCGCCCTCGATCAAGCCGGGGATGTCGGCGATCACGAAACTGCGGCCCGGCTCCACGCTGACCACGCCAAGATTGGGATACAGGGTCGTGAACGGATAGTCGGCCACCTTCGGCGTTGCCGCCGACACCGCGCGGATGAAGGTGGATTTGCCGGCATTGGGAAACCCCAGCAGGCCGACGTCGGCCAACAGCTTGAGCTCCAATCGCAGCACCCGCTCCTCACCCTCGCTGCCCGGGGTGGCCTGGCGCGGGGTGCGGTTGATCGAGCTCTTGAAATGCATGTTGCCGAGCCCGCCCTTGCCACCCTTGGCCACCAGCAAGCGCTGCCCGTGCTCGGCCAGATCGCCGATGATCTCGTCGGTCTCGACGTTGTGGATCACGGTGCCCACCGGGACGGTAATCACCGTGTCAGCGCCCGCCTTCCCGTACATCTGCCGACCCATGCCGTTCTCGCCGCGCTGGGCCTTGAAGCGGGTCTGGTGGCGGAAATCCACCAGCGTGTTGAGGTTTTCGTCGGCCTGCAGCCAGACGTCGCCGCCATCGCCGCCGTCGCCACCGTCGGGCCCACCCAACGGGATGTACTTCTCGCGCCGGAAGCCAATGCATCCGTTGCCGCCATTGCCGGCAGTGACCGAGATTTCCGCTTCGTCAACGAGTTTCATGAGTGTGATTGTGCAGGGTTATGGAAAGCGGGTGGGGAGTCGGACCTGACGCAAACGAAAAACCCCGCCGAAGCGGGGCTGTTCGCGAACCATCGCCCTGGCTTACTGCGCAGTGACGATGTTGACGGTGCGGCGCTTGTTCGGACCCTTGGTGGTGAATTCCACCTTGCCATCGATCAGCGCGAACAGGGTATGGTCGCGGCCGAGGCCGACGCCGGTGCCCGGATGGAACTGGGTACCGCGCTGGCGAACGATGATGTTGCCGGCTTCGATGGCCTGCCCACCGTAGATCTTCACGCCGAGGTACTTCGGATTCGAGTCGCGGCCGTTGCGGGTCGAACCACCAGCCTTTTTGTGTGCCATGACTGCGTCTCCTTACTTGCTGCCACCGGCAATGCCGGTGATCTGGATTTCGGTGTAGTGCTGCCGATGGCCCATCTGCTTGCGATGGTGCTTGCGGCGGCGGAACTTGACGATGCGCACCTTGTCGGCACGGCCGTGGCCGACAACCGTCGCGGTGACGGCAGCGCCCTTGAGCGCATCGCCCAGGGTGATGCCATCGGCATCGCCAAGCATCAGCACATTGTCAAACTTGATCTCGCTGCCGGCTTCGACTTCGAGCTTTTCGACGCGGAGCGTTTCGCCCTGCATCACGCGGTATTGCTTACCGCCGGTGACCAAAACTGCGTACATGATCGTGCTTCCTGTGACTCTGGTTTCTGTAGTTATTCTCGGAGCTGCCCGGGATCGAGCCAAGGCAGAAGCGGAATTGTAGGGGATTCATGGGCTTAGGGTCAAATGCCTGCGCCGGGCGTGGCAATGCCCCGGCACGGGCCTACGCCCGGTGGTAAGGATGGTTGGCCAGCAGCGCAACGGCGCGATAGAGCTGCTCGGCCAGGATCAATCGCACCAGCATGTGCGGCAGGGTCAGCGGCCCCAGCGACCACTGCTCATCGGCGCGGGCGATGACGTCGGCCGCGTGGCCTTCCGGGCCGCCGATCAGAAAGGCCAGATCCCGGCCCTGCCCGCGCCAGTGCTCCAGCCGAACCGCCAGTTGCTCGGAGCTGTGCATCCTGCCACGCCCGTCCAGCGCCACCACGTGCGCGCCCTTCGGCAGCGCGGCCAGTACCCGTGCCCCCTCATCCGCCATCGCACGAGCGGTATCGCGCCCCTTGCCGCGCACGCCCGGCTCCACTTCCACCAGTTCCAGCGGAAGCCCGTGCGACAGGCGTTTCTGGTATTCGGCAAATCCCTGCGCCACCCAGCCAGGTGCGCGCTCCCCGACGGCAACCAGGCGCGCCTTCACCGGGAGCCGGGGTTACTGGTCCTGCTCTGGAGGCTGGTCACCCACCGACCACAACCGTTCCAGCGCGTAGTACTCACGCACTCGCGGCAGCATGACGTGGACGATCACGTCACCCAGGTCCACCAGCACCCATTCCGCTTCGCGCTCGCCTTCCACGCCCAGCGGCGCGACGCCCAGCTGCTTGGCAAAGCGCACCACTTCGTCGGCGATCGACTTCACGTGGCGGGTGGAGGTGCCGGACGCGACGACCATGAAATCGCAAACGCTGCTCTTGCCGCGCACGTCGATTTGCACGGCGTCCTTCGCCTTGAGCTCTTCCAGACCGGCATGGACGACCCCCAGCAAGGCCTCCACCGATGGCGGTGGCGTGGGCAGGCTGGTTTTGATGACGTGGGCGGCAGTAGTCAAGGGCAATCGCTCTGGTGTGATGTTCTCAGTATAACGGCCGCGCCGGCATAGAGATTGAGGCGGCCGATATAGGCCGCCACTTTGGGCGGAACCCACTCCTGCCACGGCTCCTTGTTCTGGATGCGCCAGCGCAGCTCCGTCGATGACTCCGGCTGCAGGTGCGCCAGCGGCAGCAACGCAAAGCCGCCAAGCGGGCTCTCCACCAACGCGCCGGGAGGCAACCAGCGGTCGTTGATTTCGGCCAGCACGGCGGGCGCGGCCTCGCGCAGGCGGACGACATCCACCTCGGCACCCGGTCGCTGCACGGCGACGAGGTGGCCCAATTCGAACAGCTCGCGCCAGCGATGCCATGTCGCCAGCTGCCGCAGCGAATCGCTGCCGATCAGCCAGGCAATCGGCGCATCCGCGCCAAGTTCGGCCCGCAGCTCGGCGAGGGTATCCACGGTATAGGACGGCCCGGAGCGGCCCAGCTCGCGCCGATCCACCCTCAGCCCCGTTTCGCCATCGATCGCCAACGCGAGCATCTGCGCGCGCTGTTCGGCGCTGGCAGCGGTCCCGGGCTTGTGCGGCGGATCACGTGCCGGCAGCAACGCCACGTCTGCGGCCAGCGCGTCGCGCGCGGCGCGGGCGATGGCCAGATGCCCGTTGTGCACGGGATCGAAACTGCCGCCGTAGAACACGCGCAGCCTCGGGTTCACGAAGCCAGCAGACACAGCGCGCCTTTGTCCGCCACTGCCAGCAACAGTCGCTCCAACTGTTGCCAGGCATCGGAAGATTCCTTGCCGGGCCGCACCCGCCCCTTGGAGACGCGATCCACCCCGCCAGCCTCGACCAACAGCCGCTGCCAGCGTTCGGGCGAATGCCGCGCCAGCGCACGCTTGTACACGGCCTGCTTGGAATCCCAGATCCGCAGCGCCTTGCATTCCGCTGCGAAATTGCGCGCTCGCGCCAGCGCGGCCACGGTATTCAATTCTTTCACCACCATCCCCATCAACGCCGGGATCGCCTCGCCTTCGGCCTTCAGCCCGGCCACGATGCGCGCCACCTGCGCCGCCTGTCCATTGAGGGCGGCATCCACCAGCCGGAACACGTCGTAACGCGCCGAATCTGCCACCAACGCGTCCATCCGCGCGGCATCCAGCACTTCACCCTGTCCCTGCAACAACAGGGCGAGCTTGTCGATTTCCTGCGCCGCCGCCAGCAGATTGCCCTCCACCCGCTGCGCCAACCGTGCCATTGCGTCGGGCGTGGCCTTCACGCCGCGACTGCGCAGGCGCTGCCCTATCCAGCCCGCCAGTTCATGCGGCTTGACTGGCCAGGCCACGGCCACATGGCCGGCACGGGCAATCGCCTCACTCCACTTCCCGGCATGCGCCTTCGACCATTCCCCCGCCACCACCAGCAACACCACATCCGCAGGCGGCGAGGCGCAAAAACCGGCAAGCAGCTTTGCGCCCTCGGCGCCGGGTCTTCCGGTCGGCAAGCGCACTTCAACCAAGCGCTGGCTGGCGAACAAACTGGGGGCGTGGATCGAAGCATCGAGGCCGCCCCAGTCGGCGTCGCGCCCTTCCATATCGTGGACTTCACGTTCGCCGATGCCCTGCGCGCGCGCGGCGGCGCGCACCGCGTCAGCCGCCTCCAGCACCAGCAAAGGCTCGCTGCCCGCCAACAGGTAAGCGGGGCGCAGTGGCTCTGCGGACAGGTGCTGCAGGAGCCGGTCGACGCCAAGTTCCATCGTGCTGATCGCTGCCCGCAGGCCTAGCGCACGCCGCCCTGGCGGGAGGAGGCATCCACCCGGCGCAGGATGGCCGCCGCCATGTCGCGCTGCAGCTCGCGCACCAGAAGCTCGCGTTCGCTGGTCTTGCCGATGGAATCCACCGCCGGCGCAAGATAATCGCGCGCCAGCTCCACTGCCTGTTGAGGCACCGCTGTACTGCCATCCGCGCGACGCAGGCTGAACACCACCGCGTAGCGCAGCGCGTATTCCTGCGCGCGACCGGACTGGTCATGGCTGATGGGGGTATCGGCCCACTGCTCGGACAGCACCTGCAGGGTAGCGACGCCTTCCGTTGCATCGACCGATGCCGGCTGCGCGCCCGCACGCTGCAAGCCCTCGGCCAGCAAATCGGCCAGCGGGCTGAAGGAGTCCACCCCCAGTACCCGCACCGGCCCCAGGTTGGACGGCAGGTTGAGTGCATTGCGCAGGTGGAAGCCGCAGCCAGACAGCAGCGCGGCGGACAGGGCGAGGATGGCGAGGCGGGATTTCATGTGGGGGAGTCTAGGCGAAAACGGCAAGGCATTTGCCCGTCATTCCCGCGAAAGCGGGAATGACGAGCGCGATCACACCACGATGTTGACGATCTTGCCGGGCACCACGATCACCTTCTTCGGCACTTGTCCGGCCACGAAGGCGGCCACGTTCGGCTCCGCCAGCGCGGCGGCCTCGATCGCCTCGCGTGACGCATCCACGCCGATCTCGAGCGTGCCGCGCAGCTTGCCATTGACCTGCACCGCCAGCTTGACGGCATCGCGCACCAATGCGGCGGGGTCTGGCTGCGGGAACGGCAGGTCTTCCAGCAGGGTTTCCGGGTGCCCAAGCGCCTGCCACAGCGCATGGCAAACATGCGGGGTGATCGGGTTGAGCAGCAGCACGATCGCCTCGAACGCCTCGTGGCGCACTGCACGGCCCTGCTCGCTCATGTCGCCGAACTTGCCGACATGGTTGAGCAGCTCCATCAGCGCCGCAATGGCGGTGTTGAAGCTGTGCCGGCGATCGTAATCGTCGCCCACTTTCTGGATTGCTTCGTGCACCTGCCGGCGCAGCGTTTTTTGCGCGGCGTCGAGCGCTGCGGGATCGACCGGGGGATGGTCGGGCTGGGCGACATGCGCATGCAGGTCGCGCCACAGCCGGCGCAGGAAACGCGCCATGCCTTCCACCCCCGCCTCGCTCCACTCCAGCGACTGCTCCGGCGGTGCGGCAAACATCGAGAACAGGCGCACCGTGTCGGCGCCGTATTTGTCCACCAGGATCTGCGGATCGACGCCGTTGTTTTTCGACTTCGACATCTTCTCGGTGCCGCCAACCTTCACCGGCAGCCCATCGGCAGCCAGCGTCGCGCCGGTGACGCGGCCCTTGTCGTCACGCTGCAGCACCACGTCGGCCGGGTTGATCCATTCTTTCGCTCCGCCTTCCTGTTCGCGATAGAAGGTGTCGGCAATCACCATGCCCTGGGTCAGCAGGCGCGTGGCCGGCTCGTCGCTGTGCACCAGCCCCGCGTCGCGCATGAGCTTGTGGTAGAAGCGGAAGTACATCAGGTGCAGGATCGCGTGTTCGATGCCGCCGATGTACTGGTCCACCGGCAGCCAGTAGTTGGCGCGCTCGTCCACCATGTCGGCCGCGCCCGGCGAGGTGTAGCGGGCGTAGTACCAGCTCGATTCCATGAAGGTGTCGAAGGTGTCGGTTTCGCGCTCGGCCGGACCAAAGCACTGCGGGCAGGTGGTCTTGCGCCACTCGGGGTCGGACTTGATCGGCGAGTGCACGTCGCCGCTGGCGAAGGCATCGGCCACGTCCTCCGGCAGCACCACCGGCAGCTGGTCCTCGGGCACCGGCACCGCGCCGCAGGCGGTGCAGTGGATCACCGGGATCGGGCAGCCCCAGTAGCGCTGGCGCGACACGCCCCAATCGCGCAGGCGGAAATTCACCCGGCGCTGGCCGCTGCCTTCCAGCTCGAACCTCGCCGCCAGCGCCTCGAAGGCAGCGTCGAAGTCCATGCCGTTGTACTCGCCCGAATTGATCAGCCAGCCGCGTTCGGTGTGCGCGCCGTCCTCTTCGATGAGGCGCAGGTACTCGCGCACCATCGACACGGCGGCATCGATCTCGAACACGTCCACCGGCGCGTGGCTACCCAGTGCCACCGCCATCGGATCGTCGTGGTCCTTCAGATGCGCGGACATTTCCTCCAGTGCATCGCGGGTGGCCGCATCCACGATCACCGGCTTGACCGGCAGCCCGTAGGCCTTGGCGAATTCCCAATCGCGCTGGTCGTGCGCCGGCACCGCCATCACCGCGCCGGTGCCGTAGCCCATCAGCACGAAGTTGGCGACGTAGATCGGCACGTCGTCGCCGGTCACCGGATGGATCGCCCACAGGCCGGTGGCCATGCCGCGCTTTTCCTGGGTTTCCAGCTCGGCTTCGGACACGCCGCCCTGCTTCAGGCCCGCGAGGAACTCAGCCAGCTCCGGATTGCCCTGCGCGGCCTTCAGCGCCAGCGGATGCTCGCCGGCGATGCTGAGGAAGGTCACGCCCATCAGCGTATCCGGGCGCGTGGTGAACACCGTCAGCGGCTCGGCTTCGCCATCGACCTTGAATTGGATTTCCAGACCCTGGCTGCGGCCGATCCAGTTGCGCTGCATGGTCTTGACCGAATCCGGCCAGCCGGGAAGCGTGCCCAGCTCATCCAGCAGCTCCTGCGCGTAATCGGTGATGCGCAGGAACCATTGCGGAATTTCGCGTTTCTCCACCAGCGCGCCGGTGCGCCAGCCGCGGCCGTCGATGACCTGCTCGTTGGCCAGCACGGTCTGGTCCACCGGGTCCCAGTTCACCACCGAATTCTTGCGGTAGGCCACGCCCTTCTTCAGCAGGCGCACGAACATGCGCTGCTCGTGGGCGTAGTAGTCCGGCTTGCAGGTGGCGAACTCGCGGCTCCAGTCGATCGCATAGCCCATGGTCTTGAGCTGGCTGCGCATGTGCTCGATGTTGGCGTAAGTCCAGGTGGCCGGTGCCGTGCGGTTCTTGATCGCGGCGTTCTCGGCGGGCAGGCCGAAGGCGTCCCAGCCCATCGGCTGCAGCACGTTGTGGCCGGTCATGCGTTTGTGCCGGCTGATCACGTCGCCGATGGTGTAGTTGCGCACATGGCCCACGTGCAGCGCGCCGGACGGATACGGCAGCATCGACAGGCAGTAGTACTTGGGCTTGCCGCTGTCTTCGCTGACCTCGAAGGCACGGGTATTGGCCCAGAACGACTGGGCGGCGGACTCGATGGTGCGGGGATCGTAGGAAACTGGCTCGGACACGGCTGAAAACGCTGGGATCGGGACTGGCAGCCTACCGCAGCGCAGCAAAGCCCGCCATGATCTGCAGTCCACCCCAATTCGGCACACCCCCATGACTGCGGAATGGCTGGGCTACCTGGCCGCCACTTGCACCACGCTTTCGTTCGTCCCACAGGCGGTCAAGACGATCCGCAGCCACGACACCAGCGGCATTTCGCTGTGGATGTACCTGGTCTTCACCGTCGGCATCGTGTGCTGGTTCGGCTACGGCATCCATCTGGATTCGTGGCCGATGATCGCCTCCAACGCGGTCACGTTCCTGCTGGCGGCGACGATCCTGCGGCTGAAACTGAAGTACGGGTGAGCCGCCACGCGGCCCACAGCCACCAGCCGAACCACAGGCCAAACGCCAGCCGCTGCGCCAAACCCACCCAGAGGCCGATCGGCGCCAGCACCGCCAGCAGGGGCACCAGCACGCCCGCCAGCACGCATGTGGAGGCAAACAGCGCGCCCCTGCGCGCGCCCAGCGCCAGCAGCAGCATGGCCGGCACGAACGCGATCCACCACAGCATCCAGGCCAACACATGCAGCCGGTTGGCGGGGCTGTCGATTTCGCCAAACGTCATCGGCAGCAGGCCCTGCGCGCCGTAGGCAAGCGCCGACAGTTGCGCCAGCGCCAGCCCGATGCGCGCCGACCAGCCGTGACGGTGCAACGCATCGCGCATGGACTGCGCCACCAGCAACAGGCACACGCCAGGCAGCAAAAACGCGCCGGCATTGAACAGCATCGCCCAAGGCAAGCCCGACGCCCCGCGCAACGCGAGTGGGTGGAGGCGGTGGGAATACCCGGGCAGGCCGTAGCCGGCCAGCAGCACCGCAAGCACGAACGAGGCCGTGGCAAGCAGGCTCCATGCAACCACGCGGCGATTGGCCTTCATCACGCACGACTCCAGTGGAACACCTCTTCGATGCGCACGCCCAGCGCGTCGGCAATCCGGAACGCCAGCTCCAGCGATGGCGCGTACTTGCCGGCCTCCAGCGCGATGATGGTCTGCCGGGTGACCTTGCAGGCATCGGCCAACGCCTGCTGGGTCAACTCGCCGCGCGCGAAGCGCAGGCGCCTGATGTCGTTGCTGATCGTCGTGCCGGTCATTGGCGATCGCGGCGATACAGCATCGCCACCGTCAGATGCCCGCCAATGTTGGCCACCACCACGCCCAGCAACAGCAGGCCGGGAAGCATGCAATGGTTCGCCGACAGCGCTTCGCGCCCGACATCGAAAGACAGCGCCAGCGCCAGCAGCGCACCCCAGCAGGAGGCGGCAATGCGGAAGGCGCGGTCGGCCTGCGCGCGGATCGCGGCATCGCGCTCGTCCTCCATCGTCTCCCCGCGCCTGCGTTCCTCCGTCGCTGCACGAAGGCGGAAGCCGTAGGTCAACGGCAGCGCGATCAGGGTCGCGACGATGCCGATTTCGCGCCCATCGAGAACCGCGCCGAACAGGAGGTACAGCGCCATGCCCGCGAACATCGCCGCCATCCGCCACGCGAAGCGTTCGCCGAACGCCTGCGCGTCGGAGCGGGCCAGTCTCCGCCCCAGCAGGTTCATGCCTGCACTCCACGGCGGTCGCGCCAGTAAAGGAACGCCGCCACCGCCTGGTCGAACCACAGGCCCCACAGCAGCGCCAGCATCAGCATCTGCGCGATGAAGGGATAGCTGAACTGGCGCAGCCGCTCGGTGTCGGAAAAACCCAGCATCACCGCGATGCCGATCACGCAGACAGCGGTGGCGCCGCGCGCCCATTGGCTTGCGACCAGTTCGATCCGCGCGTCGCGCTCGTCGGCCAGCACCTTGCCGGCCCAGCGCTGCTTCAGCACATGCGACAGCACCAGCCAGGCCACGAACAGGGTGCCGATGGCGCGGCCGGCCGGGGCGGCCTCGGGGTTGCGGCCGATCGGCACCTCCGGCAGGAACAGATGCGCCTTGAGCAGACTGGCGGCGATCACCGCACCGACGAAGGCAACGCCGACCCAGGCCTGCCATTCGCCCGGCGCGACCTGCGCCTCCTCCTCGCTCTGCGGGACATCGTGCAGCCGGGCCACCGAGAACCACACCGCCGCGACGAACAGGCACGTGCCCAGCCAGCCCACCGGAAACGGAATGTCGCGGTAGTCGCCGCTGAAGAACAGCGCCAGCCCGATGCCGGCCACCACCAGCCAACCAATGAAACGGGTACGCGGGGACAAGCCCATGATCATGTCAACTCCAGCGGACTAAATGTAATGTTCAATTTACATCGCGGTCTCCTGATGTCAACTATTTTTTACATCGGCTTGCGAATGCGCCCTTCGTCGCCATCTACTTGGGCATACCCCCACCTGACGACGCCATGACCGACGCCCTCCATCCCCACGTATTCGACGCCACTGCCGCCCGTTTCGAGGACGAAGTGATCCGCAAGTCCGTGGAAACCCCCGTGCTGGTGGACTTCTGGGCCGAATGGTGCGGGCCGTGCAAGACGCTGGGGCCGATCCTGGAGAAGCTGGCGGCCGAGTATCACGGCGCGTTCGTGGTGGCCAAGGTGGACGTGGAAAAAGAACAGGAACTGGCCGCCGCGTTCCAGATCCGCTCGGTGCCGACGATGGTGCTGTTCAAGGACGGGCAGATGCTCGGCGCGATTCCCGGCGCGCTGCCGGAAGGCCAGTTGCGCGAGATGCTGGCGCAAGTGGGCATCGAGCCTGCGGCCGCGCCGGCGGAGGAGGCCGTGCCCGAAGCCGCCGCGCCGGTCGATCCACACGAGGACGTGATGCGCCTGCGCAAGGCCATCGAGGCCGAACCGGACAAGGACGAACTGAAGCTGGACCTGGCGCTGGCGCTGCTGCAGACCGGCGCCGCGGTGGAAGCCGAACAGCTGCTGGACAAACTGCCGGCCAACCTCGCCACCGACGACCGCACCGTGAAGGCGCGTGCGCGGCTCGGTTTTTCCGCCCTGCTCAAGGACGCGCCTCCCGCGGACGTGCTGGAAGCGGCCATCGCCGCCGATCCGGGCGACCTGCGCGCGCGCCACCTGCTGGGCGTGCGCCGGCTGGTGGGCGGCGACGCGGAGGCCGGGCTGGCGCAGTTCATCGAGATGCTGCGCCGCGACCGCGCCTACGCTGACGGGCTGGCGCGCAAATCGCTGATCGACGCGTTCCGCGTGGTCGAGGACGACGACCTGGTCGGCCGCGTGCGCCGGCAGATGTCGGCGCTGCTGCTGGTCTGACCGTGCGCGCCGGCCTGTTCCGCCACGGCCTCAACCTGTGGCCGCCGTTCCTGTTTGCCGGCATCCACCTGACCGAGCTCGCGGACAACTATCGGCATGCGCGGGTGGAGCTGCGCATGCGCCCCTGAAATCGCAATTATGTCGGCACCCACTTCGGCGGCAGTCTGTTCGCGATGACCGATCCGTTCTGGATGCTGATGGTGCTGCATCATCTGGGCCGCGACCACTATGTCTGGGACAAGGCCGCTGAAATCGAATTCGTGAGCCCCAGGCGCGGCACCGTCCACACGCATTTCGCACTGGAAGACGGCCTGCTGGACGAACTGCGCCTGGCTGCCAGCGACGGCAAAGCGCTGCGCTGGTTCCACAACGACGTGGTGGACAGCCAGGGTCAAGTGGTGGCGCGGGTACGCAAACAGCTCTATGTCCGTCGCAAACCGCACCGCTGAGTGTTCCATTGGGCCGCGCCCACGTCGTATGCTCCGGGCGGGCCTGGGGAAGCAAACAGCACAGTGATCGACAAGACGAATCCCGGCATCGACGGATACCGCATCCTGCGGGTGATTGGCCACGGCGGCATGTCCACCGTGTATCTGGCCGAACAGGCATCGCTGGAGCGCAAGGTGGCGCTGAAGGTGATGCTGGCCGATGCGCTGGCCGATGAAATCAGCCGCGCGCGCTTCGAGAACGAGGCGCGCATCATCGCCCGGCTGGAACATCCCAACATCGTCGGCATCTTCGAAGTCGGGCGCACCACCGACGGCTTGCCGTTCTATTCGATGCCGCACCTGTCCCATGGCCACCTGGCGCAGCGCAAGCTGGCCGGCGACCAGCCCAAGGTGACGGCGATCCTGCGCAGCCTGTTGCAGGCACTGGATTACGCGCATGTGCGCGGGGTGGTGCACCGCGACGTCAAGGCTGAAAACGTGTTGTTCGACGACAGCGACCGGCCGATGCTGGCCGACTTCGGCATCGCGCTGCGACGCGGCAGCAACCCGCGCCTGACCAACGCCGGCCTTGCGGTGGGCAGCACCGCCTACATGCCGCCGGAGCAGGCGCGCGGCCAGGAAGTGGACCGTCGCGCCGATCTCTACAGCATCGGCGTGCTGACCTGGGAAATGCTGATGGGCCGGCTGCCCTACAACGCCGGCGATTCGCTCTCGATGGCGGTCAAGCATGTGCAGGAACCGGTGCCCCGCCTGCCGCCGCCGCTGAAGCACTGGCAGGGCTTCATCGACAAGGCGATGGCCAAGCAACCCGGGCAGCGTTTCTCCAGCGCGCACGAGATGTTGGCCGCGCTGGATGCACTGGAACAGCGCGCCGGCAAGGCATTTGCCGTCGTGGAGGTTCCCGAAGGCACGCCGTCTTCACCCGCCGCGCGCCAGCCGCGACTTTCGCGCGGGGCCTGGCTGGCGCTGGGCATCACCGCGCTGGCCGCGCTGGCGCTGGGCCTGCTGCAGTTCATGCCCGGCCGGGAAGCCACGGCGCCCGCGGGCACTTCGATCGCCGCGCCTGCCGTGGCGGATACGGCGGGTATGGCGGATACCGTGAGCGTTGCGCCAGCCGACGGCGCGCAGCCCGGCTTGACGCCCGTCACCGACGCTGCCCATCTCACCAGCGGGCTCAGCGCCTATGTTGCCAATGCCGAAGACCAGCTGCGCACCGGCCGGCTGCTGACACCCCCCAATGCCAATGCCTGGGACAGTGTGGAAGCCGCACGGCTTGCCGACCCAACGCATGCCGACACGCTGCGACTGACTGCCCTGTTGTTTGATGCGCTCGGCGACTTGGCCGATCGCTCGCTGCGCGGCGGCGACACTGCCACCAGCCGCCTGGCGTTCCAGCACGCGCAAACGCTGGACCAGCGCCGCGGCGGCACCGGAGCCGCAATCACCCTGCTGCGCCAACGCCTGGACAAGGCGCTGGAAGATCGCCTGAACCTGCAACTGGCAAGACCCGACACCCGCAGGACAGCCTCGATCCTGCTGGGACAAATGGCCTGGCTGGGGTTGAGCGACGACCGCCAGCGGGCGCTGCAGGCGCACATCCTGGCGGCCGGCGGCCCGCCGCCCGCTGCGACAACGGCACGCGTTGCGGCAGCGCCCGTTGCCACCGCGCCAACCGCGATCATCACCGTGCAGCGCGCCGACTATGCGCGCTTTGCGGCAGCCGCCGGACGCGGCGCCGCCGAATGCGGCAAAGGCTTCTTCGGGCGCACCCTGAAATGGAACAATACCGGCGGCGAGCGCCGGCCAGTGGTCTGCGTCTCCATGGCCGATGCGCTGGCCTACGCCGCCTGGCTGGGCGCGCAGGATGGCCATCGCTACCGCATCCCCAGCGCTGGCGAGCTGCGCAACCAACCGGAATCGATCGCAAGCTGGGTGTCGCTGTGCGCAGATCACGCCTGCCAGCAGCGCATGGTCAGCGGGAAACCGCAGCCGCTTGATGCCTCACGCGGCTATGACGACGTCGGCATCCGCCTGGCGCGGGTGGACTGAGCCGGCACTGCGCAAGCGAAACCTGGATGCCAATTCGTTCAGCAGCCGCGCCTGCTCCGCCATGGAGCGCGCCGCGGCACTTGCTTCTTCCACCAGCGCCGCGTTCTGCTGGGTGGTGCCGTCCAGCTGCGTCACCGCCTCGTTGACCACGTTCAACCCGGTCGCCTGCTCGTCGGTCGCGGCGCTGATTTCGGCCACCACGCCCGACACCTTGCCCACCTCGCCAACCAGCTGACGAATGGTCCCGCCCGCTTCGTGCACCTGTCGCGCACCTTGATTGACAGCCTGCACCGAGGCGTCAATCAGCGCCTTGATTTCCTTCGCCGAACCCGCCGACCGCTGCGCCAGCGTGCGCACTTCGCCGGCAACCACCGCAAAGCCGCGCCCCTGCTCGCCCGCGCGCGCCGCCTCCACCGCCGCATTGAGCGCAAGGATATTGGTCTGGAAGGCGATGCCATCGATCACGCTGATGATTTCCTCGATCCTGTGCGACGCCTCGGTGATGCGCTGCATGGTGTTCACCGCCGCGGCGACCACCACGCTCCCCTGCTCGGCAATGGTGGAGACGCCTTCCGCCAGCGCACGCGCATTGCGCGCACTGTCGGCGTTGTTCTGCACGGTGGAGGCCAGTTCTTCCATCGAGGAGGCGGTTTTTTCGAGGCTGATCGCCTGCTGCTCGGTGCGTACCGACAAATCGTCGTTGCCAGCGGCAATTTCCGCGGCCGCCGCGCTGATGACCGCCACCATCTCCTGGATCTTGCCGACCATTTCTTCCAGCCGGTCGCCGGTTTCGTTGACGCTTTCCGCCATGTCCCCGAAGGCGCCCCGCAACCCGGTTTCCGAACGCTGTGTCAAATCACCCTGCGCCAGCGCGCTCAGCACCCGCTGGATGCCACCGAAGGCGGTACTGACGCCACCCAGCATGCCATTGAGGCCACGCGCCAAGGCGAGATGGAACCCATGCTTGCCCTGCTCGTTGATCCGCCCATCCAATTCACCATGCATGGCGCCGGTGACCAACTGCTCGATCTCGCTTTCGATGGCCAGTTCGTCGGTACGATCCTGCCATTCCGCCACATAGCCGATGACCCTGCCGTTGTCGCCCTGGACGCGGGAGACGCTGACATCGAACGTCGCCCCTGCAAGCGAGAGCCGCGCGACATGCGCGCCCATCCCGGCACTGCCGGAATCCGCCCATCGCGCGGGGATGATTTGATACCGCGCCAGGCTGCCACCGACGATGGCGTCGGCCCGGCACTGGGGGTTCCATGCAGCCAGTGCCGGCTGGCGGCGCTGGAACGTTTCCAGCATCGCACGATTGGCGAACACGACCTTCTGGTTCGAGTCCGCGATCATCATGTTCGTCGCCGCCGACGCCATCGCCTCGCGCGTCATCGCGCGCTCGCGGCGCAGATCTTCCACCTGGAAGCCCAACCGGATCTGCATCGACTTGATGCCCAGCAGGATGCCGCCGATTTCATCATCGCGGGCGGTATCGATGCCGTGGGTGAACACGTCGCCGGCGATGGCCTGGAGCGCGCGGCGCGCGTCGTCGCAGCGCCCCACCACATCGCGCGACAGCCACCAGGCCGAATACAGGGAAAACGCGAGGCCGGCCAGCACCAGCCCCCACGCCACAAGACTGCGGCTCCCCGCCAGCAGCACCGCTGCCGCCAGCGCCGGCCCAAAGGCGGAAAACAGGTACAGCCGCGTGGTCAGCGGCAACTTCCAGAGCGGGTTGAGCTTCTCCGCAACCGGCACCGGCTCGATCCGCCCGTTGCGCAGCCTCACATTCTTCAGCGCGCCTGCGCGCATGGCAGCGTAGTCGCGCTCGGCCTCGGCCACCTGCGCGCGCGTCGGCTTGCGCCGGACCGACATGTAGCCGGTGATTTTGCCGGCGGCGTCCAGGATCGGCGTGATATTGGCATCCACCCAGTAATGGTCGCCATTCTTGCAACGGTTCTTGACCATGCCCACCCAGGGATGACCGCTTTGCAGTTGCATCCACAGGTCGGCGAACGCCACCGCTGGCATGTGCGGATGACGGATGACGTTGTGCTGCCGGCCCAGCAGTTCGTCCTCGGCAAAGCCGCTGATTTCGCAAAAATACTCGTTGATATAGGTGATGATGCCGCGCAGGTCCGTACACGACACGATCAGCTCACCGTCGCGGAATTCCACTTCCCGATCGGTGATCGGCTGCTCCAGCAGTTCCTTGCGTGACAGCGGGCGGCCCGCTCGCGGCGTCGATGTGCTGGCGGATGGCATCACGGACGTACTCGCGGCCTCACTCATGTTCCGACTCCCGTTTGGAATGTGTGCGGCGAACCAGGCAGGCTCGGCCGTCATCCTTCGGTTAACGGCACGGCGGCACCCGAGTTGAGGGTGGCGCTGCCTTAGAATGCGCACATGACGCCCCCTCTTTCGCTTACCCAACGCCTGCAACGCCTGTTCCTGACCGGCCTGCTCACCCTGCTGCCGCTCTGGCTGACGTGGGTGGTGGTGAAATTCGTGTTCGTGCTGCTGGGCGGGCTCAGCAAGCCGCTGGTCGAGCCGGGCCTGCAAGGCATGGCGGAAGGCAACCCACGCACGTTTGGCTGGCTGGTGGAGCCGTGGGTGCAAAACGCGATCGCGCTGGTGGCCACGGTCGCCGTGATCCTGCTGGCAGGCTGGCTGACCCGGCGCGTGATCGGGCAACGCCTGCTGCGCTGGTTCGAGGTGCTGGTGGCACGCATCCCGCTGGCCAGCACCATCTACGGCAGCGCGCGCAAGCTGCTGGACATCCTGCAGACCAAGCCGGATGGCGCCCAGCGCGTGGTGCTGATCGACTTTCCGCACCCTGAAATGAAGACCTTGGGTTTCGTCACCCGGGTCATGCGTGAACAGGGCACGGGGCGCGAGCTGGCAGCGGTGTACGTGCCGACCACCCCCAACCCGACCTCGGGCTATCTGGAAATCGTGCCGGTGGAAAAACTCACCCCCACCGACTGGACCGTGGATCAGGCCATGAGCTTCATCATCAGCGGTGGCGCGGTGGCACCCGACAGCATCCCGTTCACGGCACCGGCCACCGGCGCCGTGAACGATCCGGCGAAAACGCCCGCTGCCTGATCCCGATCAAGGCAGCCTGACCGCGCGCGACCGACCATGTCGCCACCGCGCACCGCGCATCCTGCCCCTTCGGAGTTGCCCATGTTGTTCGATGTCCTCGGTCTGGTCGACGAAAACACCGCCCGTTCCATCGCATTTGCCGTGCATGCACTGGACCCCCAGGCCAAGATCACCGCCAATCTCGAACGCGGTCGCCTGCTGGTGGAAGGCAATCTGAAGGAAAACGACATCAGCGATGCCCTGCGCGCCGCCGGCTTCCCGGCCACGCTGGCCCCGGAGCATCCCGAGGGCACCACCTGCTGCGGCAGCTGCAGCTGACCGCCGCGCGTCTTTGTTTTCAACGCCTGGGCCCGCATTGCGGGCCTTGTGCGTCCTGCGGCCTGCGCACCGCCGCACAGTGAAAGCGGACTTTCAAAACCTGCGTGCGAGGCCGCATCCGCATCGGGCGCGGCGCCTGCGTTGCCCCCATCCGCCACCAGCGCGACAATACCGGGATGATCGACGCTTCCCGCTACCCCCGCCTGTCACAGATCGACAGTCCCGCCGACCTCCGCCAGTTGCCCGAATCGGAGGTGCGCGCCGTGGCCGACGAGCTGCGCGCCTACCTGATCGAATCGGTCGGGAAATCCGGCGGGCATTTTGGTGCCGGGCTGGGCGTGGTGGAGCTGACCACCGTCCTGCATTACCTGTTCGACACGCCCGACGACCGCATCGTCTGGGATGTTGGCCACCAGTGCTATCCGCACAAGATCCTCACCGGCCGCCGCGACCGCATCCACACGGTCAAGCAGAAGGACGGCGTGGCGCCGTTCCCCAAGCGCGAGGAAAGCGAGTACGACACCTTCGGCGTCGGCCATTCCTCCACCTCGATCTCGGCCGCGCTGGGCATGGCGATCGCCAATGCGCGCGCCGGCAACGACCGCAAGATCGTGGCCGTGATCGGCGACGGCGCGATGACCGCCGGCATGGCCTGGGAAGCACTGGGCCACGCTGGCGGCATGGACGAAGAGCCCAACCTGCTGGTCATCCTCAATGACAACCGGATGTCGATCAGCGAGGCCGTCGGCGGGCTGACCAAAATGCTGGGGCGCATGACCGGCAACCGCACACTCAACGCACTGCGCGAGGGCGGCAAAAAACTGCTGGGCGACAAGCACAGTCCCCCGGCGCGCTTCGTCAAGCGCTGGGAAGAGCACTGGAAAGGCATGTTCGTGCCCTCCACCCTGTTCGAGCAGATGGGCTTCCACTACACCGGCCCCATCGACGGCCACGACACCGACGCCCTGCTGGCGGCGCTGAAGACGCTCAAGGGCCTGAAGGGCCCGCAGCTGCTGCACATCATCACCACCAAGGGCAAGGGTTACGAACTGGCCGAGGGCGACCAGATCGGCTATCACGCGGTGTCGCCGTTCGACCCGTCCATCGGCGTGGTCGGCAAGCCCGCCGCGAAGAAGCCCACCTACACCGACGTGTTCGGCGACTGGCTGTGCGACATGGCCGCCGCCGATCCCAAGCTGCTCGGCATCACCCCGGCGATGCGCGAAGGCTCGGGGCTGGTGCGCTTCAGCCAGGAATACCCGGACCGCTACTTCGACGTCGCCATCGCCGAACAGCACGCGGT
The DNA here is from genome assembly GCF_024498955.1 of Thermomonas paludicola. GTDB lineage: Bacteria > Pseudomonadota > Gammaproteobacteria > Xanthomonadales > Xanthomonadaceae > Thermomonas > Thermomonas paludicola. Next base: position 1,951,475 of record NZ_CP093311.1, read on the forward strand.
CACGCTGGCCGCCGGCATGGCCTGCGAAGGCGCGAAACCCGTGGTCGCCATCTACTCCACTTTCCTGCAGCGCGGCTACGACCAGCTGGTGCACGACGTCGCCATCCAGGCGCTGGACGTGCTGTTCGCCATCGACCGCGGCGGCGTGGTCGGCCCGGACGGCGCCACCCACGCCGGCAACCTCGACCTCAGCTACCTGCGCTGCGTGCCGAACATGCTGGTGATGGCGCCGGCCGACGAAAACGAATGCCGGCAGATGCTCAGCACCGGATTTCGCCATGAGGGCCCGGCCGCGGTGCGCTACCCGCGCGGCACGGGGCCGGGGGTGGCGGTGCAGCCGACGCTGGACACGCTCCCCGTGGGCAAGGCCGACGTGCGCAGGCGCGGCAGCCGCATCGCCTTGCTGGCCTTCGGCGCACTGGTGCCGGCGGCGGAAAAAGCGGGCGAGGAATTCGGCCTGACCGTGGTCAACATGCGTTTCGTCAAGCCGCTGGACCGCGCCCTGATCCTCGAATTGGCCAATACCCACGCAGGTTTCGTCACCCTGGAAGACAACGTGGTGGCCGGCGGTGCCGGCAGCGGCGTGGCCGAACTGCTCCACGAGGCACGCATCACCCTGCCGATCCTGCACCTCGGCCTGCCGGATGCGTTCCAGCATCACGCCAGCCGCGAACAGTTGCTGCAGGACGCCGGCCTGGATGCGGCCGGCATCCGCGCGGCGCTGCTCGGGCGGTGGCCGGAATTGGTGGCCACCGCGGTACCGCGCGCAGCGGCGTCCTGAGCAATCCGCGCCGGCTTATTCGTCCGGCGCGATGACCGTGTAACCCTTCTGCTGCAGCTTGGCCAAGTAGCCATGCTGGCCCAGCAAGTCGTTGAGGGGCAGCATGGCGAAGGTCACCGCGTTTTTCCCGAGCGCAGTCTCGGCAGCGGCCATCCATTTCGCCTGCACGCGCGATTGCGCATCGCCAAACCCCACCCGCTTGCCAATCCCGACTTCGGTCATGGCGGCCCGGCACGCTTCCCACTGGTAAGCCGGCGGCAGCGTCCGCAACCCGGCAATGTCGCCCGTGGCCCAGGCGTTGGCGCGGGCGCGCATCGCGTCGATATCGGTCTCGATCCGGGTCATGGTGTTGTCGAAACACAGACTGTCGTCCAGCGTGGTTTTCGACCATTCGACAAGCAGCGGTTTCGGATCCGTGATCGGGATTTCCTCCTTCACCACGGTCACGACCGGATGATGCGTTTCAATCACCTTTTCGATCACCGGCCAAATCGATTTGCCGCTGTCCAGGTCGTTCTTCTTCATCGCCTTGCCATACAGCTCTTGCACGGCGAACAGCGGGCGCATTTTCTCCACGCCGCCATCGCTGCCGATGTACCGCCCCTTGAGGGTCAGCCAGCGCGCATAGGATGCCGGCGCGACCACGTCCTGCAGACGCTTGCCGTCCGGGTTGTTGCGCGCGCCAAGCAACTTCGGCAACAGCAACAATCCCTTGAACCAGCCGGTCTTGACGTCGAGGGTCACGTAAGGCGACCGAATCACCTCCTGCGCACCGGCAACCACCTGCTCCACTTGCCGGGACTGCCACTGCATTTTTGCCGGCAGCGGGCTGAGGGTTCCGAGAATGTACAGCTCATGCCGAGCATCCGGGCTGCGCACCAGCCACAGCCCGGGCCCGGGCTGTTCGCCCTCGACGACCACCGCTGCCTCGGTTCGGATGCCGTCGCTGGCGGGCGCTGCCGGAACAGGCACCGGTGCCTGTCCTGCCTGTTGCGCATGCAGCGGCACCGACCACAACACCGCCGCCACCGCCATCACCAGCATGGTATTCCGCATCCGTCGACTCCTTCGCACCGTGGGGGAAGCGGAGTGTGACGGCAACTGGCGACGCAAGTTCAACCGCCGCCTGAACATGCAACCGCACGCCGCGCTGATCCGTGGGATGCTTCCGCTATCACGACGACTTCCGGAGCACTACGCGATGGCTATCCGCATCGTTCGTTTGGGATCCCCGCGCGCCGACGGCGAGGGGCTGCGCATCGGCACCGTGCGGCGCCCGCCGCGCGGGGTTGCAAAAGCGGAATTCGCCAGCCGCGATTTCTATGACGTCTGGTTTCCCAGCGTGGCGCCCAGCCAGGAAGCGATGGATATCGCCCACGCTGCACGCACGCCGGCACAGTGGACGGCCTTCTTCCGTCGCTACCGCAGCGAAATGAAAAAACCGGAATCGGCGCATGCCATCGCGCTATTGGCCGCGCTTTCGCATGCCACGGCATTCAGCGTGGGCTGCTACTGCGAGCAGGAAGAACATTGCCACCGGCATGAGCTGCGCAAGCTGCTGGCGGAAGCAGGCGCCGTGCTCGACGAATGACTCAATCCTGCGAGCGGGCCGTTGCCTGCTTCGCGGGACTTGCAGCATCCGCGATCCGCCAAAGATAAAAGCTGGCGTAGCTGCGATACGGCCCCCAACCGTCGCCACGCGCAGCCAGCGCCTTTGGCGTCGGCATCGCTTCCAGCTTGTCCACCACCTGCGCGCCCTTGCGGATGCCAAGATCATCCACCGGCAATACATCAGGCCTGCCAAGCCGGAACATCAACATCATCTCCACCGTCCAGCGCCCGATGCCACGCACCGGCACCAGCGCGGCAACGATGGCGTCATCGCTCATCATCGCCATCTGCCGCAGGCCGGGGATTTCGCCCGCTTGCTCGCGCCGCGCCAGGTCGCGCAATGCCAGCGCCTTGTTGCCCGACACGCCGCAGGTGCGGAGCGCGGCATCATCGATGCGGGCAAGCGTGTCGCAGTGGAAGCGATCACTGCCAATCGCCGCTTCAACCCGGCCAACGATGGTCGCTGCGGCCTTGCCGCTGAGCTGCTGGTACAAGATTGCGCGGGCCAACGCGTCCACCGGGTCGAAGGATTTGCGCCAGCGCGGGTCAGCCGGAATCGGCCCGAGCCTGCGCATCCACGCCCCCAGCCTGCGGTCGCGCTTGCACAGGTATGCGAACGCCGCCTCAGGGTCGAATCCGCGTGCTTGCCGTGGCATCGTCGCGTTGCCTGTCGATCAACTGCGCAGGCGGTCGCAAGCATGCAGCAGCCATCCGCTGATCATCAGCGTGCCACCGAATGGCGCCAGCGCGGGCGCCAGCCCCAGCAACGCCGCCGCCAGCAGGCTGCCGCAGAACAGGAACACGCCCAGCAACAACATCACCAGCGCCAACAGCGCCAGTGGTCGCTGCGCCAGCGGCGCCAGCGCGGTCAAGGCCAGGCCGTGGGCAAAGGCGAACACGGCCGCCTGCAGCAAGCGACCTTGTGCAGCGGGGTCGGCAGCGTGCATGGCATAGGCCGCCAGTGCCACGGACAGACCGGCAACCAGGCTGCCGATGGAGGCGAGGTAGCGCCGATAAACGACGACGAAAGGCGTGCTGGAAACGTTCATCCCGGTATTGTGCCAACAAGCGCTGGCGCAAATGCAAACGCCGCGTCGAAACGCGGCGCTTGCTGGATGCTTCCGGTCGCCGGCGGAGCCGGCGGCAGGGTTACTTCTTCACCGGCCAGTAAACATCGAACTGGCCGTTTTCGGTGAACGCGCCGGCCACACCCGACTTGTAGTCTTCAAAGGCGCGACCGGTCACCTCGTGGCCATGGGTCGCCGCCCATGCATGCAGGGCTTTACGTGCATTCTCCAGCCCGGCCATGTAACCGGTGAAGGTTGCCATCGCCGCCTTGGACGGCGGGTTGTTGGCGAACTTCACCGGCCCCTGGGTGTTCACCTTGCCGATCGTCCCGCCGCCCGTGCGACGCACCGGCTGCACCACGTCGAAGGTATAGGTTTCACGCCCCAGATCGGTGGTGACGATGCGCAGCGGGCCGACAGCTTCGAGGCCATTGGCTTCGATCACGCGCTTGATCCACTCGGCGTTGGAATTGATCGACGACTGGATCGCGGCATTCGAACGATCCACGGCGCCCGCGCTCACAACGAGCACGTCCTCGGCCGGGCGATCGACCATCTTCATCCCGGCCAGGGTGCTGCCCTTCTCCGCATAATCGATGTTCGGCACCGATGCCAGCACGGTGGTCAGGCGCGCCAGCCCCATTTTCATGTCGTCGCCAACGTGGCGGCTGACGTACAGGCCGGCGTAGCGGCCCAGCAGGTTCCAGCCGTAATCGACATCGTAGGTCTGGATGATTTCGACGTTGCGGTTGTTGCGCCCGGTGGGCTTGAAGCGGAACTCGGTGCGCTTGTTGTCGCCACGCTCGATGTTGTCGATGGCAATGGCGATTTTCTCGCGCGGCACGCTCTCGACGATTTTCCACGAGCCATTGCCCAGGCCCTTCTCTTTCGAGCTGTAATCAAGCTGCGCGCCTTCGCCTTCTTCCGGGCCGGAGAGGGTCAGCTGCATGCGCGGATCACGCAGCACCAGCGGATTCCAGTCCTTGAAGCGGCGGAAGCTGTTGAGGGTATCGAACACGATGGTCATCTTGCGATTGGTCTCCGTCTTCTCCACCAGATGGCGCGAAGAAGGCAGCACCAGACCTACGATCACGTAGAGCAGGGTCACGATCACGAGGGAAATCAGGATCTCGAGCAAACGAGTCATTCAGGAATCTCCGGGGAAGGCCGCAGGCGGCCCCAAGCCGCACAGACCCGACATCGTAACAAACTGCAGCGCCCGGCGGCGAGGGCCAATCGCACGCAAATCGCGACGGCCCGCACCAATCCGGACAATGCCTTCAGACCAATTGCAGTTCGAAAGCCTTGAGCACTGCCCGCGTACGGTCGCGTACGCCGAGTTTGCTCAGGATGTTGGACACGTGGTTCTTGATGGTGCCCTCTGCCACCCCCAGCGAATTGGCGATTTCCTTGTTGGAAAACCCGCTCGCCATCAGCCGCAGGATCTCGGTTTCGCGGTCAGTCAGGGGGTCGGGGCGATCCAGGCTGACGAACTCGTTGCGCATGTGTTCCAGCCCGGACAACAGCCGCTGCGTCACCGCCGGTTGCACCAGCGAACCGCCGCCGGCCACGGCCTGGATGGCATCGACGAGCTGCTCCAGCGACACGTCCTTGAGCAGATAGCCCTTGGCCCCGGCCTTGATCCCGGCCAGCACCAGCGCATCATCGTCAAAGGTGGTCAGGATGATGGTGGGCGGCAGCGTCCCGGCCCGCCCCATCGCCTGCAACGCCTCCAGCCCGGACATCACCGGCATGCGCATGTCCATCAGCACCACGTCGGGCTTGACCTGCGGAATCTGTTCCAGCGCCTGGCGACCATCGGACGATTCGGCCACCACCTCGATGCCCTCCGCCAGCGACAGCAGCGAGCGAATCCCCTGACGCACGAGGGTCTGGTCATCGACCAACAAGACACGAATCATGCAACGACTCCTTCTGGCAAGCAGGCGGCGGCGTTGGGGGCCACCGGCAAAGTGATGGTGAGCTGGAGCCCCTGGCCGCGCCGGCTGGCGATCTCGAGCTTGCCGCCGTGCTGGCGCAGGCGCTCGCCCAGGCCACGCAGGCCATTGCCCGGGCTGACCTGATCGCTGCCGCGGCCATCGTCGCGCACCCTCAAGACCACATTGTGGCCCTCGCGGCGCGCGCTGAGCCACAGGTAGCTGGCGTCCGCGTGCCGTACTGCATTGGTGATCGCCTCTTGCGCACAGCGCAGGAGGACATGGGCGCGCTCGGGGTCATCGACGGTGAGTGGCTGCTCGATGTCCATCTCGATCATCAATTTGGGGACGTTTTCGGCCAGCGGGCGCAGCGCTGCGGCAAGGTCGATGGCCCCGCCCTCGCGCAGTTGGCTGACCGCTTCGCGCACGTCGGTCAGCAGCAGGCGTGCCAGCGTATGCGCCTGTTGCACATGCTCCTTGACCCGGCCGTCGGACAGGTGGCTGGCCACCTCCAGATTCAGGCTCAATGCGGTCAGGTGGTGGCCCAGCAGATCGTGCAGCTCACGCGAGATGCGGGTGCGCTCGTTGACCCGCGCACTGTCGGCGAGAAGCGCACGGGTGGCGCGCAGCTCGGCATTGAGCCGGCGCTGCTCCTCCCGCGCCTGCGCCTGCTGCAGCGCAACAAGACTAACCACGAACACGAAGCCGGAAAACCCCGCATACAGCATCGACTGCATCAACGCTTCCAGCGGCGGGAACCCAAGCCAGCGGATGAACACCGGCGCCACTGCCAACTGACTGATCAGCAGCCAGGCAGCGCCCAGCGGCAACGGCAGCAGCCACGGCAGCACGCAGGCGGCCACCATCAACAGCACGCTCCCCAGCCCCGACCCATTGAAATAGCTGACGCCCAGCGCCGCCAACGTCAGCACGACGAGCAGCAGGTAATCGAGCGCATTGCGCCCGCGGCCGCCCAGGTCACGGGTCAACCACGCATAGCCAGCACCGAACGCCAGGTAAGCCAGCCAGCCCTGCCACGGCATTGCGCGCAGCGCCAGTTCCGCCAACTCCTCGGCCAGCCTGGGCTTCAGCCAGGAATACAGCAGCGGCAACCCCACCATCGCCCAGGTGAACAGGCCGGCGTAGCGCAACAATCGCGTGTGTGAAATGCGTGCAAACATGCAGCCTTATACCGCCTCCCGTGCCACACCGCCCTGCACCGAAGGTCATGGTCGCGCGGTCGCCGCGCATGCGATAATCCGGACTTGGCCCGCCACTCGGGTCTGTCCGCAGGCAGTCAACGGAGTTTTCTGGAATGTCGATCGCCATCCGCGACGTGCGCGAGCACGAGCTGGATTCCGTCCTGTCACTCAACAACGCGGCCGGCCCTGCGATCCTCCCCTTGGATCCGGCCCGGTTGCGCCAACTGTTCGACAGCGCCGAATATTTCCGCGTGGCCGAGCGCGATGGCGCGATGGCCGGCTTCCTGATCGGCTTCGGTTCGCACGCGGCCCACGAAAGCAGCAATTTCGCCTGGTTCCGCGAGCGCTATCCGGATTTTTTCTACATCGATCGCGTGGTGGTCGCCAGCCGTCGTCGCGGCGGCGGCGTGGGCCGCGCGCTGTACGCGGATGTGCAGAGCTATGCCGAACTGCGCTACCCGCAACTGGCCTGCGAGGTGTTCCTGGAACATGGTGCCGACCATGCCCTGCTGTTCCACGGCAGCTTCGGCTTCCGCGAGGTCGGCCAGCACGTGATGACGCAGCACGACGTGCGCGCGGCAATGCTGATGAAAACCCTGTGCAGCTACCCCTGGGTTCGCGAGACGTATGGCGATGCCCTGCCGGATGTCGCCTGGCTGCAGCGCCCGCGCAGCCACGTGGCCGCAACCCCCACCCTCGGAACCTGCGCATGAGCACGCGGATGGATTACGCCCAGGCCGGCGAATTGAAATTTGGCCAGGTCGGCATCGCCAACCTGCGGGTGCGCAGCCTGGACGTGGCGCAGCTGGCCGAGGAGATGCGCGAACGCGTGCAGCGCGCGCCCAACCTGTTTGCGCGCGCAGCGGTGGTGCTGGACTTCGGCGGGCTCAGCAAAACCCCGTCCGCCGAAGACGCACAAGCGCTGCTTGAGGGTCTGCGCAATGCCGGCGTGCTGCCGGTGGCACTGGCATACGGCACCAGGGAAATCGACGCGCTTTCGCAACAGCTTGGCCTGCCGCTGCTGGCGAAATTCCGCGCCCAGTACGAAAGCGCCACCACAGCGCCAACCCCGGCATCGCTGCCGGAGACCCCGACGCCCGCCGCGGCCCAGCCGGCGCCGGCGGCGAAACCGCCTTCCGGCAACGCGCCGGGGCATATCCAGACCACGCCGGTGCGTTCCGGGCAGCAGGTCTTTGCCGACCAGCGCGACCTGACCGTGCTGGCCACGGTTGGCGCAGGCGCCGAGGTCATCGCCGACGGCAGCATCCATATTTATGGCGCCCTGCGCGGGCGCGCGCTGGCCGGCGCGCAAGGCAACGAAGAAGCACGTATCTTCTGTCGCGAGTTCCATGCGGAACTGGTGGCGGTGGCCGGGCACTACAAAGTGCTGGAGGACATCCCGCCGGAGCTGCGCGGCAGATCCGTCCAGGTCTGGCTGGAGCAGGGCCAACTCAAGCTCGCGGCGCTCGACTGACACCAACACCATGCGGGACGGAGCTTGCTCCGCCCATCCAGCCGGATTTGCCCGGCACTGCAAACAACAAGACGGAGGACGCCAACTTGGCCGAAATCATCGTAGTCACCTCGGGCAAGGGCGGCGTTGGCAAGACCACGACCAGCGCCAGCATCACCACCGGCCTTGCGCGCCGCGGCAAGAAGGTTGCGGTCATCGACTTCGACGTCGGCCTGCGCAACCTCGACCTGATCATGGGCTGCGAACGCCGCGTGGTGTATGACTTCGTCAACGTGATCCATGGCGAAGCGACGCTCAAGCAGGCACTGATCAAGGACAAGCGCTTCGACAACCTGTTCGTGCTGGCCGCCAGCCAGACGCGCGACAAGGATGCGTTGAGCAAGGAAGGCGTGGAGAAGGTGCTGAAGGACCTGGCGGCAGAGGGCTTCGACTACATCGTCTGCGACTCCCCCGCCGGCATCGAAAAAGGCGCGTTCCTGGCCATGTACTTCGCCGACAAGGCGATCGTGGTGGTGAACCCGGAGGTCTCCAGCGTGCGCGACTCCGACCGCGTGCTGGGCCTGCTGGCTTCCAAGACCCACCGCGCCGAACGCGGCGAGGGGGACGTGGTGGCGCATCTGTTGCTGACCCGATACAGCCCGCAGCGCGTGGAAAACGGCGAAATGCTGTCGATCAAGGACGTCGAGGAAGTGCTGGGCCTGGCGACGCTCGGCGTGATCCCGGAATCCGGCGACGTGCTCAACGCATCCAACAAGGGCGAACCCGTGATCATGGACCCCGAATCCATCGCCGGCCAGGCGTATGAGGATGCGGTGGCGCGCCTGCTGGGCGAAGATCGCCCGCTGCGCTTCACCACGGTGGAGAAGAAGGGCTTCTTCAGCAAGTTGTTCGGGGGTTGACGCATGTCCATTTTCGACTTCCTCAAGCCCAAGAAGAACACCGCGCAGACCGCCAAGAACCGCCTGCAGATCATCATCGCGCAGGAGCGCAGCTCGGCCGGCGCGCCCGACTACCTGCCGCTGATGCGGCGGGAAATCCTTGAGGTGATCCGCAAGTACGTGAACGTGGACACCGACGCGGTGAAGGTCGATGTGGTCAAGGACGGCGAGCATGACGTGCTCGACATCTCGGTGTCACTGCCGGAACGCGGTGCCGCACCTGCCGGCGCGTGACCGCGGCGCCTGCGCGCCATGCTGACGCTTGCTGACATCGGCTTCGAGGCCCCGGCAAGCTTGCTGGCGCGCTACGGCTTGTCGCTGGTGCGCGTGGCCGACGGCGCAGAGATTCCCGGCAGTTATTGGGGCGGCGCCGAAGCCGGCATCATCGGCAGCACGGTGCATGCGCGCGCGGATACGCCGGTGCATTCGCTGTTGCATGAAGCCGGCCACCTGATCGTGCTGCCGCCTGAACGCCGCGCCTTGGTGCATACCGATGCCACCGACTCGGTTCCGGAAGAGGACGCCGTCTGCGTGCTGCAAGGCCTGCTGGGCGATGCCCTGCCCGGCGTTGGCCGCGCGCAGGTGTGGGCCGACATGGACAGCTGGGGCTATACCTTCCGCCTCGGCTCGGCGCGTGCCTACGTGGAGCAGGACGCCGAGCACGCGTGGCGATGGCTGCGCGAACGGGGCTTGATTGACGATCACGGCGCGCTGTCGGCGACGTCCTGACCCCGCCCGCCATCTCCAGCAAGCCCCGGACCGAACCCTGGCGGGCAGTCTGATAGCCTTGCTGCCTCGCCTGCCTGCCGCCAAGGATCGCCCCGTGAAGCTTCGCCATGCCCTGCTCGCTGCCGCCGTGATCGGCACCCTCGGCCTGCCGGCCTGCAAGCGCGAACCCACGCCGGCGGCACCGGCAACGCCCGCGCCACCGGCGGCAGGCGGCGAAACCGCCGACCAGTTCGTCGCCCGCGTCAATGAAGAAGTGCGCAAGTTCAGCACCGAACTGAACTCGGCGCAGTGGCTGTCCAATACCTACATCAACGGCGACAGCGAACTGGTCGCCGCCAAGGCCAACGAGCGCTGGCTGACGCAGCTCAATCTCTGGATCGAGCAGTCCAGGCGCTTCAACGGGACGCCGATGAAGCCGGAGACGGCGCGCGCCATCAAGCTGCTCAAGCTGTGGACCGCGATGCCGGCGCCCAAGGATCCGCACAAGCTCGAAGAACTGACCCGGATCGCCAGCCGCATGGAAGGCATGTATGGCGCCGGCAGCTACTGCAGCGGCGAAGGCGGCAACAAGACCTGTCGCGACATCGGCCAGCTCAGCGACGTGCTCGCCAAGAGCCGCGACTACGACACCCAGCTGGACGCCTGGCAGGGCTGGCACACCATCAGCGTACCGATGCGCAAGGACTACACCCGCTTCGCCGAATTGGTGAACCAGGGCGCGAAGGAAATGGGTTTTGCCGATGCCGGCGAGATGTGGCGCTCCGGCTACGACATGAGCCCTGCCGAACTGGCCGCGGAAAGCGACCGCCTGTGGGGCCAGGTCAGGCCCTTGTACGAACAGTTGCACTGCTACGCGCGCGGCAAGCTGGACGCGCAATACGGCAAGGACAAGGGCGAGGTGGCCGGCGGCATGTTGCCGGCGCACCTGACCGGCAACCTGTGGCAACAGGACTGGAGCAACCTGTGGGACGTCCTGCAGCCCTACAAAAAAGCCGGCAGCCTGGACATCAACGCGGCGCTCAAGCGCATGGCCGACGCCGACCTTGCGCGTGAGCTGGGCAAGCCCGCTGCCAACGGTGCATCGGCCGCCGAGCACGTCTTCCTGGCCCAGCGCGCCGCGCAGCTGGACACCGCCAAGGCCATGGCCCAGCGTGCGCAGGATTTCTATGTCTCGCTGGGCATGCCGAAACTGCCCGACAGTTATTGGCAGAAATCGCAGTTCATCAAGCCGATGGAGCGCGACGTGGTCTGCCACGCCAGCGCCTGGGACATGAACATGCAGGGCGACGTGCGCACCAAGATGTGCATCGCGCCCAACGAGGAAGAACTGACCACCATCTACCACGAGCTTGGCCATCTCTATTACGACCTGGCCTACAACAAGCAGGCGCCCCTGTTCCAGAACGGCGCGCACGACGGCTTCCACGAGGCCATCGGCGACACCATCGTGCTGGCGATGACGCCCAGGTACATGGCCTCGGTCGGGCTGGTGGCCGAACCGCAGCAGAGCCACGACGCGCTGATCAATGCCCAGATGCGGATGGCGCTGACCAAGGTGGCATTCCTGCCATTCGGACTGATGATCGATCGCTGGCGCTGGGGCGTGTTCGACGGCTCGATCAAGCCCGACCACTACAACCAGGCCTGGTGGGAACTGAAAGCCAAGTACCAGGGCGTGGCACCGGTGACCCCGCGCGGCGAGGAGTTCTTCGATCCGGGCGCGAAATACCACGTCCCTGCCAATACGCCTTACACCCGCTACTTCCTGGCCAACATCCTGCAATTCCAGTTCTACAAGGCCCTGTGCGGTGCCTCCGGCTACAAAGGGCCACTGTACGAATGCAGCTTCTACGGCAGCAAGGCAGCCGGCGACAAATACTGGGCGATGTTGTCCAAGGGCAACAGCCAGCCTTGGCAACAAACGCTGAAGGAGTTGACCGGCGGCGAGACGATGGACGCCAGCGCGGTGTTGGAATACTTCGCCCCGCTGCAGCAATGGCTGAAGGAACAAAATGCCGGATCGCAGTGCGGCTGGAACCCGGCCGCCACCGCACCGGCTGTCGCCCACACCGCAGGCTGACGGGCTCCGGCAGGCAGCATTGGCAAGGCCAGCGCACGCCGGCCTTGCTGCCCCGGCAACCACCCGCACGCGCTCCTGGCGGGCTGCCCGCGGGCATCCTGCAGACGCGCGTGATCAGGGAACGACAGGTTCCAGCGCGGCAGGCTCTTGCGGCACCCGCAACACCCGCTGCATGGCATGGGTTTCCCACCACCAGAGCAACCAGCCGCCCACGGCGAACGCCGCGGCACCCAGCGCAAGATGCAGGGCCGAACCGCTGAGCAAGGGCGACAGCACGCCGGCAATGATCGCGTTCACCAGCAGCCCGAAGAACGCCTGCAGCGACGACGCACTGCCACGCTGGCGCGGATACATGTCGAGGATCGCGAGGGTGATGATGGGGAACGCCAACGCGATCCCGAAGGCATTCAGGCTGATGGGCAGCACCGCCCATCGCCCGGACGGGCTGCCGGCCAGCAGGGTGCAGCCGATGTTCAACGCCATCGCCACGCCACAGCAGGCAAACCCGACATTCGCCAGCCGCGCGCCGTCGATGCGCCCCGCGGCTCGTCCGGACACGAATGCGCCCAGCATCATTCCACTGATCATCGGGATGAAGAACCAGCCGAACTGGCGCTCGCTCAATCGCATCAGATCCAGCACGAATGCGGGTGCCGACGCGATGTACAGGAACAAGGCGCCGAAGTTGAGCGCCGCAGCTGCGGACAAGCGCAAGAAACGCGGACTGCGCGCGATTCCTGCGTAGGCACGAAGCAGGGACGCAGGCCGCAATGGCAGCCGCGCCGCCGGTGGGTGCGTTTCCGGCAGGCCGCGCCAGACGACGGCCATCAACACCACCGCGAATGCCACCAGGAACCAGAAGATGAACGGCCAGCGTTGCCAGCCCAGCAGCCAGCCACCCAGCACCGGCGCCACCGCCGGAGCGATCCCGAAAATCATCGACACATGGCTCATCAGGCGCTGGGCATCGTGCCCGTGCAACACGTCGCGAATCACCGCGCGCCCCACGATCAACCCCACGCCCGCACTCAGCCCCTGCAGGGCGCGGAACAGCAGCAGCTGCGGCAGCGTGGCCGCCAGCGCGCAGCCCGCCGAGGCCAGCGCAAACACGCCAAGCCCGGCAAGAATCACCCGCCGCCGGCCAATCGCATCCGACAACGGCCCATGCACCACGCTCATGGCGGCGTAGGCCAGCAAATAGACGCTGATGGTCTGCTGCATCGCCAGCTTGTCGACGCCCATCTGCGCACCGATCTGCGGAAACGCCGGGAACAGGGTGTCGATCGAAAACGGGCCGAACATCGCCAAGCCACCCAGCAGCACGGCCAGACGGCGAGTTGAAGGCGGGGCGTTCGCGGGCATCGGCAGATTGTACGGAACCCGGCCAAACCTGCCGGCGCGGCGCCCTGTATAATCCCGCACACACGGAGGGAGAAGCGCGCGGATCTCGTCCCGCAGCGCTGCCGAAGGCGCAACCGCCCGGAATCGCTCAGGCCCAAGACCGCCGTGTGACCACACTCTGGAGAGATCGGCACGCCATTCGTGGCAATGCCGGCGCCGAAGGGGCACGAAGCTGCGCGGAGCTCCTCCCCCGCCGCGCGCTTCCAAACTCTCAGGCAGAAGGACAGAGCGGGCATCCCCTTTACGCGCAATCGCGCTTCCGGATGCCGCCATGACCAAACCTTCACTCCACTCGCTCGAGCATCACGATGCGTTCGTCGAACGCCACATCGGCCCCAACGACACCGAAATCGCGCAGATGCTGCGAACGGTCGGCCACGATTCGCTGGAAGCCTTCACCGACGCCATCGTCCCGGCCAGCATCAAATCCGCCGTGCCGCTGGCGCTGCCCGCCAGCCTGACCGAAGTCGAGGCGCTGGCCAGCATCCGCGCCATCGCCGACAAGAACCAGCTGTTCAAGAGCTTCATCGGCCAAGGCTATTACGGCACGTTTACGCCGAATGTGATCCTGCGCAACATCCTGGAAAACCCGGCCTGGTACACCGCCTATACCCCTTACCAGGCGGAGATTTCGCAGGGCCGGATGGAAGCGCTGATCAACTTCCAGACCATGGTCGCGGACCTCACTGCAATGGACATCGCCAGCGCTTCCCTGCTGGACGAAGCCACCGCCGCGGCGGAGGCGATGACGCTGGCGAAGCGTTCGTCCAAATCGAAGTCCAACACCTTCCTGGTCGCCGGCGATACCCATCCGCAAACGCTCGGAGTGCTGCACACCCGCGCCGAACCGATGGGCCTGCACGTCGAAGTGGCGCGCTCCACCGAAGCCTTCAACGAAGCGCTCGCCGCCGGCGACTATTTCGGCGTGCTGGTGCAGTACCCGGCCTCCAGCGGCTGGGTCGAGGACTGGGCGCAGGACGCGGAGATCATCCACGGCCACGGCGCATTGTTCGTGATGGCCACCGACCTGCTGGCGCTGACCCTGCTCAAGCCGCCGGGCGAGATGGGCGCGGATATCGTGATCGGCAACACCCAGCGCTTCGGCGTGCCGTTCGGCTTCGGTGGCCCGCATGCGGCCTTCATGGCCTGCCGCGACGCCTACAAGCGCTCGATGCCGGGCCGCCTGATCGGCGTGTCGATCGATGCCGATGGCAAGCCTGCGTATCGGCTGACCCTGCAGACCCGCGAACAGCACATCCGCCGCGAGAAGGCGACCTCCAACATCTGCACCGCGCAGGTGCTGCTGGCGGTGATGGCGTCCATGTACGCCGTCTACCACGGCCCCGACGGTCTCAAGCGCATCGCCAGCCGGGTGGCCCGCTACACCGCCATCCTCGCCGCCGGCCTGCGCCAGCTGGGCCATGCCAGCGTCCACGCCACCGCCTTCGACACCCTGTGCATCGATGCCGGCGACGCGGGTGCGGCGATCCTGGCCCGCGCGAAGGCCAACCGCGCCAACCTGCGCGTGCGCGGCAACGGTTCGCTCTGCGTGTCGCTGGACGAAACCACGACCCGCGCCGACCTCGAACTGCTGTGGCGCATCTTCGGCGGCAATGCCGCCACGCTGCCGTCCATCGACGCATTGGATGCCGCCGCGCCGTCGCTGATCCCCGCCAGCCTGGAACGCAACAGCGCCTTCCTCACCCACCCGGTGTTCAACACCCACCACAGCGAGCACGAACTGCTGCGCTACATGCGGATGCTGTCGGACAAGGATCTGGCGATGGATCGCACCATGATCCCGCTGGGTTCCTGCACCATGAAGCTCAACGCCACCGCCGAAATGATTCCGGTGACCTGGCCGGAGTTCGGCAACATCCACCCACTGGCGCCGGCAGCGCAGACCCAAGGTTACAAGGAGCTGATCGACGGGCTGGAAGCCATGCTGGTGGAATGCACCGGCTATGACGCGGTCAGCCTGCAGCCCAACTCCGGCGCGCAGGGCGAATACACCGGCCTGCTGGCGATCCGCGCGTATCACGCGTCGCGCGGCGAGGGCCACCGCAACATCTGCCTGATCCCCGAATCGGCGCACGGCACCAACCCTGCATCCGCCAACATGTGCGGGATGAAGGTGGTAGTCACGAAATGCGATGCCAACGGCAACGTGGATGTGGGCGACATCCGCGCGCAGGCCGAAAAGCATTCGGCCAACCTGGCCGCGATCATGATGACCTACCCCTCCACCCACGGCGTGTTCGAGGAGGACGTGGTGGAAATCTGCGAGATCGTCCACGGCCACGGCGGGCAGGTCTATACCGACGGCGCCAACATGAACGCGCTGGTCGGCCTCGCCAAGCCCGGCAAGTGGGGCTCGGACGTGTCGCATCTGAACCTGCACAAGACCTTCTGCATCCCGCACGGCGGCGGCGGCCCCGGCGTCGGCCCGTGCGCGGTCAAGGCGCACCTGGCGCCGTTCCTGCCCAAGGCCTTCGGCGACAGCAGCGTGCGCACGGCCGGCATCGGCAACGGCGCGATGGTGAGCGCAGCTTCGTTCGGCAGCGCCAGCATCCTGCCGATCAGCTGGATGTACATCGCCATGATGGGCCGCGACGGCCTGCGCAAGGCCACCCAGGTGGCGATGCTCAATGCCAACTACATCGCCAGGCGCCTCGCGCCGCACTACCCCACGCTGTACACCGGCCGCAACGGGCTGGTGGCGCACGAGTGCATCCTCGACCTGCGCCCGCAGGAGAAACTCTCCGGCATCGGCGCCGAGGACGTGGCCAAGCGCCTGATCGACTTCGGCTTCCATGCACCGACGCTGAGCTTCCCGGTCGCCGGCACGCTGATGGTGGAGCCGACCGAAAGCGAATCCCTGCACGAACTGGATCGCTTCATCGATGCGATGATCCAGATCCGCGCCGAGATCCAGGACGTGATCGACGGCAAGCTGGACCGCGCCGACAATCCGCTGAAGCACGCCCCGCATACCGCCGCGCGCGTGTCGGCCAGCGCGTGGGCGCACGCCTACCCGCGCGAGCTGGCCGCGTTCCCGCTGGACAGCCTGAAGCAGGTCAAATACTGGCCACCGGTGGCGCGGGTGGACAACGTGCACGGCGACAAGAACGTGATGTGCGCCTGCATCCCGGTGGATGCCTACAAAGACGAGGCCTGACGAGCGCGACACCCAGGCATCCCTCGCGATGGGAAACAGGCCCCGCAATGCGGGGCCTGTTCGTTTGCCGCTTCAGGATGAAGCTCAGATCCCGTGCTGCTTCAGCCACGCATCAATCTGCGGCATCCGCTGCGCGCGCAGCTTGACGCGGGTCTGGATGCCGTTGACCACGCGCTCTGCGTCGCGGCGCGATGTGGCCGCGATGTACTGGCTGGAGAACGCGGTGATCTTGTCGGCCATCGCAAGCTTGTTGGAGCTGCTGCCCAAGCCGGGGTAATAGCGGGCGCGCGAGGTGGAATCCACCAGCTTGTCCACCTGCTCACGATGCGCGACGGCAAAATCAAAGGCGAGCTCCGGATGTTCCCACGACACGCCGGCGATCATCCCCGCGCTGTTGGTGGCGCCGGGCTCGTCGGTCAGCGCCATGTCCAGCGCACGCTGGGCCAGCATCGCGTCCTTGGCCCTGGACAGCAGGCCGTAGTACTGGTCACGCAGCATCGCCGATTTCTCCGCTTTCGCCATCGCGTGCAACCGGTCCCAGGTCGCGGCATCGGCATTGCGCGCCACCATGCCCAGCACGGTGCGGCGCAGATCCGGCGGCAGCGCGCCCGGATCGCTGGCAGAGGCATCGAAGCGCCGCGTTGCCTCGGCCAGGACCTTGGCATCGCCCAGCGAACCCAGCATGGAAATCATGCTGGCGCGCAGTTGCCGGGTGGCAACCGAATCCTCCTTGCGGTTGCTCCAGCCCAGCTGCTCGAACTTCGGCGACAGCTTGGCGATCGCAAACGTGCGGAACGCCGCCTGCCGCTTGACATCTTCCTTGAGCATGTCATCGATGCCACCCAGGCTGCCCGCGACCATCTGCCACAACTCGGGCGCCGCCGACAGCGGCACCTGCATGGCCAGATCCAGCGTGTCGGACTCCGGCTGCAGCCCCACCGCAGACAACGCGCTGGCGTCCAGCATCACGCCCATCTGATCGACCACCGGCAGCTTGGCAAAGCCCGCGGACAGCGCCTTGAACTGCACCGGCGCATACAGGGTGCGGTAATAGCCTTTCTGCCCGACGTTGACCAATACCGGCGCGTCGCAGCCCGGCAACGTCAGGCTGGCCTTGCCATCGACCAAGGTACGCACGATGGCGCCCTGCCCCGCACGCGCGCTGACCGGCACGCGCCAGCGCAGCGGCGTTTTGCCGGGGCGATCCACGGTGTATTCGTCCTGCACCAGGCTCAGCACGGTATTGCCGCCGGTGCAGACGCTGCTGGCCTTGATCAACGGCACGCCGGGCTGCAGGGTGAAGTCATGCGCCACCTGCAGGAACTGCTTGCCAGGCGCCGCCTTCTCCATTTCCTCCCACAGCTCGTCGGTGACCGCATTGCCATAAGCGTGGCGCTTGATGTAGCTGCGCACGCCGTTGCGCCAGGCGCTTTCGCCCACATAGTCCTCCAGCATGGAAATGACCGCCGACCCCTTGCCGTAGGTGATCCCGTCGAAGGCCTGGCTGGCCTGCTCCACGGTGGTCAAATGCTGGACGATGGGATGGGTGGTGGCGTAACCATCGCCGCCCATCGCGCCGCGACTGGTGAACGCGGCATCGACGCCGTTGGCATCCCATTCCGGATGCAGCTTTCGGGTCGTGCGGCCTTCCATCCAGGTGGCGAAGCCTTCGTTCAACCACAGGTCGTCCCACCAGCGCATGGTGACCAGATCGCCGAACCATTGGTGGGCAATCTCGTGCGCCGCCGTCGTGAACACGCCTTGCTTGTCGTTGTTGCTGGACGTGGCCGGATCCAGCAGCAGGCTGTATTCGAAGGTGAAGATCGCGCCCCAGTTTTCCATCGCGCTGAAGAACTGGCTGCGCCCGGGGGCGGCGATGTTGTCCAGCTTCGGCAACGGATAACGCACGCCGAAATAGTCGTTGTATTCGCGCAGGATGTCGCGGCTGGCTTCCAGCGCGAACTGCGCCTGCGCCACCTTGCCCTTCGCGGCGATGACGCCCACTTCCACGCCGTCGTCGGCCTTCAGCGTGGCGCGATCGAACTCGCCCACGCCGAGGAACAGCAGGTAGGTGGACATCTTCGGGGTGGTCGCAAAGGTCACCCGCTGCAGGCCACCGCCGATGTCGCGGATGTCCTTCGCCGGCATGTTGCTGACCACCATCTGGCCGGCCGGGGCATTGACCGCCAGATCGAAGGTGGCCTTGTAATTGGGTTCGTCCCAGGACGGGATGAAGCGGCGCGCATCGGAATTTTCGAACTGGGTGTAGAGCGCGCGCTGCTTGCCGGATTCGGTGGGGTAGTCCAGCGCGAACAGGCCATTGGCCTGGGTGCCGATCTTGCCGGTATAGCCGGTGCTCAGCACGTACTTGCCGGGCGCCAGTGCCTTGTCGAAGACAAAGGTCGCGGTCTGGGCGCCTGCATCCACGCTCACGCTGGCCGGCAGGACCGTGCCGGCGGCCGAGGTCAGCGTGCTGTTGGCGAACGTCATGTCGATCGCCTGCAGCACGATGCGGTCGGTGGATTGCAGCACATCGACATCGACCTTCAGCTTGCCGTCAAACGACATCGCCTGCGCGTGCGGGGTCACCTCGATGGCGTAGTGCGAGGGACGTACCGTGCGCGGCAACTGGGAGGTGGTCAGCTCCTGCGGAATGCTGCCGGGCGTGGCCTGTTCGGCTGCTGCGGCAAAACTGCCGCTGGCCAGGGCCAAGGCAATGGCGGAAGTGAGGAGACGACGCATGGGCGGGACCTTGTGTGATGCGGGGGAAGATCCCGGATCATCCTGCCTCGCGCGCGCTTCACCCAGCGCCGGAAGTCATGGTTGCCGCAACTGCGTCAGAGCAGGTGCAGCATCACCGACACGTAATGGCAAACGCTGCCGAGGATCACGAAGCCATGCCAAATGGCGTGCGCGTAGCGCTTTTGCGGGCGCATGTAGAACCAGGTGCCCGCCGTGTACGCCAGACCGCCGGCAAGCAGCCAGCACAGCGAACCCGTGCTCAACGCATGCAACATGGGTTTGATCGCCAGCATGATCATCCAGCCCATGCCGATGTAGATCAGCGTCGAAAGCCCCTTGAAGCGACCGGTGTAGAACAGCTTGAACACCACGCCGAACAACGCGAGCGACCACACGGTGCCGAACAACCACCAGCCGGTCGGCCCGCGCAGGCCGACCAGGGTGAACGGCGTGTAGGTGCCGGCGATCAGCAGGTAGATCGCGCAGTGATCGAACACCTTCAGCCGTCCCTTGACGACCGGGTGCGAGATCGCGTGGTACAGCGTGGATGCCGTGTACAGCAGCAGCAGGGCCACCACGAACACGATGGCGCCCGCCAGCTGCCAGCCGTCACCGAAGATCGCGGTCAGGGTCACCAGCACCGCGCCCGCCGCCAGCGCCGCCGCTGCCCCGAGCCCGTGGGTCAGCGCATTGGCGAACTCTTCGCGCGGATGCAGGACGAAATTGTTGCCTGAGGAAACTTGCTGCATTGCGGCAGGATACTCCCTTCCGCTGCCAGCGGAAGATCCCCGTCAACCGCACTGCCGTTGGGTTCCAGACGTTTGTGCGCGAAATGCAGTGCGCATGCCGGCGCGGATCGAACAACAGGGACATGCAGGTTTTCCGGCATCGGTCACCATTTCGCCGAGCGCGCCGGCGTACAGTCGCCATCGACACCTCCGGCAAGGCGCTCGACCATGACCATCCCCGGCCTTTCATCGAACATCGCCGCCTCCGGCATGCAGGTGGCGGCGCAGCGGATGCAGGCGGCGGCCAGCAACACCGCCAATCGTGGCACCGAAGGCTTCCAGCGCCGTCGCGTCGAACAGTCGGAGACAGCGACGGGCGGCGTGCAGGCCCGCGTCGTGCGCACCGAGGCGCGCAACGACGACACCGCAGCCACCGTGTCCGATGTGCTCGATGCCCACCAGGCGGCTCGCGACTTCGCGGCAAGCACCGCCGCATTCCGCGCCCGCGAGGACACGCTCGGCACCTTGTTCGACGCTCTCGCCTGAGCGGGGTCCACAGACCCCGCTGACGCGGGTCAGCCTGGGGCCACCCCGGGTTCAGGCGTATGGATCGCGCAGCACCATCGTGTGGTCGCGATCCGGACCGGTGGAGACAATGCTGATCGGGCAGCCGGCCAGCTCTTCCAGCGCGCGCAGGTAGGCACGGGCGGCCACCGGCAACTGCTCCCACTCGGTGACGCCGTGCGTGTTCTCGCTCCACCCGGGGAACTCCAGGTACACCGGAGTGATCTCCTCCCAGCCCTGCGCGTCCAGCGGCGCGTACTCGGTGCGCTTGCCGCGGTATTCGTAGGCGATGCACATCTTCAGCTTCTCCATGCCGTCCAGCACGTCGAGCTTGGTGATGCACAGGCCGCTGATGCCGTTGATCGCTACCGCGCGCTTGAGCGCCACGATGTCCATCCAGCCGCAGCGGCGCGGACGGCCGGTGGAGGCGCCGTACTCGGCGCCGCGATCGCGGATGCCCTGCCCGACGTCGTCATCCAGCTCGGTCGGGAACGGGCCGCCGCCGACGCGGGTGGCGTAGGCCTTGGCGATGCCCAGCACGTAGTCGATCGAATCCGCTCCCACGCCGGCACCCGCCAGCGCACCGCCGATGGTGGTGTTGGAGCTGGTCACGTACGGATAGGTGCCGTGGTCGATGTCCAGCAGCGCGCCCTGCGCGCCCTCGAACAACACGCGCTTGCCCTGCTTGCGCAGCTCGTGGCAGATGCCGGCCACGTCCGACTTCATCGGCTCGACGTATTCGCCGAACGCCAGCGCTTCCTGATACACGGTGTCGAAATCCACCGGCTCCACGCCCAGGTACTTGGTCAGCACGAAGTTGTGGTAATCCAGCGCCGAGCGCAGTTTTTCGGCCAGTTGCTCGGGATAGTGCAGGTCGGCGACGCGGATGCCGCGACGCGCCACCTTGTCCTCGTAGGCCGGGCCGATGCCGCGCCCGGTGGTGCCGATGGCCTTGCCGCCTGCGGCCTTCTCGCGCGCCTGGTCCAGCGCAATGTGGTACGGCATGATCAGCGGCGCGGCCGGGCTGATCTTCAGGCGCGAACGCACTTCCACGCCCGCCGCCTCCAGCTCCTCGATCTCCTTGCGCAGCGCGGCCGGCGAGATCACCACCCCATTGCCGATCAGGCACAGCGCGCCGTCGCGCAGGATGCCGGACGGAATCAGGTGCAGCACCGTCTTCTTGCCATTGATGACCAGCGTGTGGCCGGCATTGTGGCCGCCCTGGAAGCGCACCACCGCACCGATTTCCTCGGTGAGCAGATCGACGATCTTGCCCTTGCCTTCATCGCCCCACTGGGCACCCAACACCACGACCGACTGGCCCATGGCCTGAACTCCTCAATTGCTTGCGGCCATCGGGGCCGCTGGATGGATTGCACCCGGCCCGTCGCACTGCCTGAGTCAAGCCGCCATCGGGGCAGCGTGGGCAGTGCGGGGTGCCAGACACGGAAAAAGCCGAGGCGAACCCCGGCTTTTCGAAATTTTACGCTGTTCCGGCCCGCCAGGCGACTTCAGCCCCCGCGCACCAGGTACAGCGCCAGCAATCCGAGGATCAGCACCACGCCGCCAATCCTGCGCACATGCTCGTCCGGCAGGTTCAACAACTGCGCGGCAGCACGCTTCCAGCCGCCCGGGCTTGCAAACAGGAACAGCCCCTCGATGATCGCCACCAGGCACAGCGCCGCCCACAGGTCTGCCATGAAGATCAGCGGTCGTTGCGCAGGTATTGCAGGAACGGATCATTGCGCTCCAGCACGATCACGCTGTCGCCGCCGGAAAATGCCTTGCGATAGGCCTCCAGGCTGCGCTGGAAGGCATAGAACGCAGGGTCCCGGCTGGCCGCCTCGGCGTAGATGCGCGCCGCTTCGGCATCGCCCTCGCCGCGCAGCTTCTGCGCGTCGCGCTCGGCTTCGGCCAGGATCACCTGTTGGTCGCGATCGGCGCCGGCGCGGATTTCATTGGCCTGCTCCTCGCCTTCGGCGCGCAGGCGGCTGGCCACCTGCTGACGCTGGGCGCGCATGCGGTTGTACACGTCGTCGATGACGCGGCTGTCGGTGGGCAGGTCGAGCTGCTTGATGCGCAGATCAAGAATGCGCACGCCCAAGGTGGCCGCGCCGCGGTTGATCACGTCCAGCTGGCTTTTGACGATCTCGGTGCGGTCGCCCGACACCGCCTGCTGCAGCGTGCGCGAGTTGATTTCGTTGCGCAGCGCGTCCTTGATGATCGGCGCCAGGCGGGTGACCGCCGCCGATTCATCGCCGCCGGTGGCGCGGTAAAACGCGCGGGCGTCCTCGATCCGGCCGACCGCGAAGAAATCCACGCTGACGTCCTTGCGCTCGGACGTCAGGTAGCGCTCGGGCTCGGCCGGCAGCACCTGGATGCGGCGGTCGAAAATGCGCGCGGTCTCCACCAGCGGCCACTTGAAATGCAGGCCCGGCTGCAGGTTCACCCGCGACACGCGGCCCAGGTTGAGCACGATGGCGGTATGGCCTTCGTTGACCACGAACACCGAACCCATCAGCAGCACCAGTGCCGCCAGTGCCGTCGCCATCCATGCGGGGAATTTCATCGCACCACCTCCTCGCGGCCCGTCGCAGGCCGCCCACTGCGGCCAGGGCGCGCCGCATCTTCCGTTCCGGCGTCACCCGCTGGCGACACGATGCTTGGCAGGAGCGCGGGCGATGGCGCAGGCGACGCGGGTGCCGCCGTGCCCTCCATCGGCACGTAGATCAGCTGGCGGCTGTCGCCGCCAATGATCTTGCGATTCCGCGCCAGCACATCCTGCACGGTTTCCAGCCACAGCCGCTTGCGGGTCACGTCGGGCGCGCCCTTGTATTGCTGGACCAGCAGGCTGAAACGCTCGGCATCACCGGTGGCGCGGGCGATTTCGGCGGTCTTGTAGCCTTCCGAGACGGTACGCACGCGCGCCGCCTGGCCGCGCGCTTCGGGCACGATCTTGGCCGCATAGGCGCGCGACTCGGAGATCAACCGCTGCTTGTCCTGCTGGGCGCTGTTGACGTCATCGAACGCCGGCTTGACCTGCTGCGGGGGCCGCGCATCGGGCAGGTTCAATTCGGTCACCACCAGCCCGGTGCGATACGCCTCCAGCGATTTCTGCAGGCGTTCACGCGCCGACACCGCCAGCTGTTCGCGCGCACCCAGCACGGTATCGAGATCGGAGCGCCCCACCTGCTCGCGCACGGTGCTCAGCGCCGCCTGCTTGAGGACCTCATCGCCGTCGCGGGTGCCGAACAAGTACAGCTGCGGATCGACGACCCGGTATTGCACGTTGACCGCGACCTCGACGATGTTCTCGTCGCGGGTCAGGACCGGCACCCGGTCTTCGTAATTCTTGATCTGCGTGGCGTTGACCTTGAACACCCGCTCCAGCGGCCACGGCAGCTTGAAGCTGGGACCCGGCTGCATCACCCGGTCGAACTTGCCGAAGCGCAGCACCACGCCGCGCTGCTGTTCGGCGATCAGCACGAAGCAGTTGTAGGCCAGCAACAGCACCAGCGCCAGGATGACCCAGCGCAGCGGGCTGCCGCCACCAACATCAGGCAGTTTGTCCAGCAGGCGCCTGAGGCCGTCGCCGGCCGGGTTTCCGGAGCCGCTGCCCGGTCGATTCCAGGCCATCCAGGCCGCTTTTGGCCCGCGCGGGCCGGTGTTCTGTGTGGTCATGCGTGGGATTCTACGGGAAGCGTCGGCTCCGCAGCCGACAAAAGGGAACGCAGCGGCAGGCCATCGGCCTGTGCCGCCAACCGCGTGGCATCGGCCAGCGCAAGGTCGATCGCAAGGGACCAGCCGTCGGCATCATGCTGCTCATCGCGCACCGCGCCCAGCGCATGCAGGCGCGCACGCAGGCGACCGGCATCGGTGGGCAAACGGATATCGCCGACGATGCGGCGCAGCCCCAGCCGCTCGGCCAGTGCCTCACGCAGCAGCTCAAGCCCGTTGCCATCACGCGCCGACAACCAGACCGCGCATCGCTCTTCGCCGCGCTGATCGATGCGTGGGCTGGCGCCTTCGATGCGGTCGATCTTGTTGAACACCAGCAACTGCGGAATGTCGCCGGCATCGATCTCGTGCAATACGGCATCGACTTGCGCCATGCGCTCATCGCGCAGCGGGTCATCGGCATCGATCACGTGCAGCAGCAGGTCGGCTTCACGCGCTTCACTGAGGGTGGAACGGAACGCCGCGACCAGCTCGTGCGGCAGGTCGCGGACGAAGCCGACCGTATCGGCCAGCACCACGCCGCCGCCGGGCAGCGTGATCCTGCGCACGGTCGGGTCGAGGGTGGCGAACAGCTGGTCTGCGGCGTAGGCATCGGCGCCGGTCAGGGCATTGAACAAGGTGGATTTGCCGGCATTGGTGTAGCCAACCAGGGCCACCCGAGGCAGTTCGCTGCGCACCCGCGCGCGGCGCATCTGGGTGTGCTGCACTTCGACTTTCTCCAGCCGCTTTTGCAGCACTTCCACGCGCTTTTGCAGCAGGCGACGGTCGGTCTCCAGCTGGGTTTCACCGGGGCCACGCAAGCCGATGGAGCCGCCGCGCTGGCGCTCCAGGTGAGTCCAGCCGCGCACCAGGCGCGTGGCCACGTGGCGAAGCTGGGCAAGTTCCACCTGCAACTTGCCTTCGTGGCTGCGCGCACGCTGGGCGAAAATATCCAGGATCAAGCCGGTACGATCGACCACGCGGCGCTCCAGCGCCCGTTCCAGATTGCGCTCCTGGACAGGGGTCAACGCGTGATTGACCAGCACCAGATCGGCGCCGGTTGCCTCGCAGGCCGCCCTCACTTCCTCCAGCTTGCCGCTGCCGATCAGGATCGATGGATTGGGCTTGTCGATGCGCGCGTTCAACACCGCCGCCACGCGGGCACCGGCCGACCGCGCAAGCTCGGCAAATTCCTCCAACACGCCTTCGCCGGGCGGGCCACCGGCGTGCGGCTGGATCAGCAGTGCGTTTTCACCGCCACGTGAGCGTTCAAACAATTGGGTCGACATTGGCTATCAGATGCGGGCGGCAAGCGGCAATTGCAAGCCCGCGCCGCCGCGTCATTCCGCGCCGGCCGGCTCGGGCAGTTCCGCGTCGTCGTCCTGGCCCGTGCTGCTGATGCGCACGTTGCGCGCCGGCACCACGGTCGAAATCGCATGCTTGTACACCATCTGACTGACCGTATTGCGCAGCAGGATGACGAATTGATCGAACGATTCGATGGTGCCCTGCAACTTGATGCCATTGACCAGGTAGATGGAAACCGGCACCCGCTCGCGGCGCAAGGCGTTCAGGAAAGGATCCTGCAAGGACTGCGACTTCGACATGAATTCCCCGTGACTCTCGTGCGTTATTGTTGTTTGTTCTATGTGAACCGACGCCCGTGGCGCTCCCCGGTTCCACGCCCACCCGCACTGCGGAGGGCGCCACCGGATGGTAGCGCATCATCACGCGCAGCGCGCGCCGGAGGCTGGATTGCCGAGGAAGGCATCCACTGCGGCGCCCAGTGCCTCACTGCTTGCGGTTGGATCAAACCAACGCGCATCCAATTCGCCGCGCAGCCAGGTGTATTGGCGCTTGGCCAGTTGGCGCGTGGCGGCGATGGCACGTTCGCGGAACCCGGCGGCGGAAGAGTCGCCGTTCAAATGCTCCCACGCCTGCCGATAGCCCACTGCGCGTACCGCCGGCAAGTCCAGCGGCCGCGGGTGCGCGGCCAGCTCCGGCAGGGCGCGCAGGGCGCGCACTTCCTCCAGGAACCCCGCCGCCAGCATCGCATCGAAGCGCTGCTCGATGCGCGCGTGCAGGATCTCCCGCTGCGGTGGCGCCAACACCAGCTTGAGCACGTTCAGCGGCAGGCGTTGTCCGCTGGCATCCCGTTGCCAGGCGCTGATCGGGCGACCGCTCAACCGATACACCTCCAACGCGCGCTGGATGCGTTGTGCATCGGTGGCGTGGATACGCGCCGCGGCGCCGGGATCAACCCGCGCGAGTTCAGCGTGCAGCGCCGCCCATCCATGCGCCTGCGCTTCCGCCGAGATCGCCGCGCGCGTCGCTGCATCGGCCGGCGGCATCCCCGACAGGCCTTCCAGCAACGCGCGGAAATACAAGCCGGTGCCACCGGCCAGAATCGGCAGCTTGCCGCGCGCCACGATGCCACCGATGGCCGCACGCGCATCGCCGGCGAATTCCGCCGCCGAATACGGCTGCCACGGCTGGCGCAGATCGATCAGGTGATGCGGCACCTGCGCCAATTCGGCGCGCGAGGGCTTGGCTGCACCGATGTCCAGGCCACGATAGACCAGCGCGGAATCCACGCTGACGATTTCGCCATCCAGCCGCTGCGCCAGCCGCAATGCGTATGCGCTCTTGCCCGAGGCCGTCGGGCCCATCAATGCGATCGCGCGCGGGCGCACGTCGTGCCGCATCAGTAGCCGCTTTCACGCAGGTTCAGCCGCACCTGCCGATGGCGACGCCGCACGGCGTCGTCCGGCGCCGGCGACAGCAAGCTGGCCACGACAATGGCGGCACTGGCAATCAAAAAGCCCGGCACGATTTCATACAGCGCGCTGCCGGTCTGCTTCCACAGAATCACGGTCAAGGCGCCGGTCACCATGCCAGCCAGCGCGCCCACTCCGGTCATCCGCGCCCACACCAGCGAGAACAGCACCACCGGCCCGAACGCCGCGCCGAACCCGGCCCAGGCATAGCTGACCAAGCCCAGCACGCGGCTGTCCGGGTCGCGGGCGATGAAGATCGCGAGCAACGCCACCGCCAGCACCATCGTCCGGCCGATCCAGACCAGCTCGCCAGCGCCCGCTTTCGGTCGCACGAAGCCGTGATAGAAATCTTCGGTCAGCGCACTGGAACAGACCAGCAGCTGGCAGCTCAGGGTGCTCATGATCGCGGCCAAAATGGCCGACAGCAGCACGCCAGCCACCCACGGATTGAACAGCGCATTGGCCAGCACGATGAACACACGCTCGTGATTGGCGACCAGCGGTTCCGCCTGCTGCGGATGCTGCGCCGCCCACGCAATGCCGGCCAGCCCCACCGCCATCGCACCCAGCAGGCACAGCGCCATCCAGGACATGCCGATGCGGCGCGCCTGCGGGATGACCGCCAGTGAATCGGCCGCCATGAAGCGCGCCAGGATGTGGGGCTGGCCGAAGTAGCCAAGCCCCCAGGCCAGCGCCGACACCACCGCGAGCCAGCCACCGCTGCCGATCCACTGCAGGCGCGCCGGATCCACCGTTTCGATCGCGCGCAGGGTGGCACCGGGGCCGCCCAGGCCGAGGATCACGATGACCGGCGTCAGCAGCAGCGCGAAGATCATCAACGTGGCCTGCACGGTATCGGTCCAGCTCACCGCCAGGAACCCGCCGATGAGGGTGTAGAGGATGGTGGCCGCCGCGCCCCACCACAGTGCCTGGGCATACGGCAGTCCAAACACGCTTTCGAACAGGCGCGCGCCGGCCACGATGCCGCTGGCGCAATAGACCGCGAAGAACACCAGGATCACCAGTGCGGACACGATCCGCAGCAGCTTGCCGTTGGCAGCAAACCCGCCGCCGGAAAAACGCGTCGTGAAATAGTCCGGCAGGGTCAGCGCGTTGTCGGTGCGCTCGGTATAGACGCGCAGCGGCCCGGCCACGAAGCGCCAGTTCAGCCAGGCACCTGCGCACAGGCCGATGGCGATCCAGGCTTCCGACAGCCCGGTCAGGTACAACGCGCCGGGCAAGCCCATCAGCAACCAGCCGCTCATGTCCGATGCGCCGGCCGACAACGCCGTCACGTAGCCACCCAGCGAGCGGCCTCCGAGGATGTAGTCATCCAGGCTGCGCGTGGAACGCCAAGCGGCAAAACCAATGCCGATCATGACCAGCAGATAGATGCCAAAGGTGATCAGCAGCGGGGTGCTGGCGGTCATGGGCGCGCTCCGATTGAACCGCCGCACTTTAACCCAGCGCCAGCGCCATTACTCCGGCCAGACAATCTCCGGCCTGCCCGCATCCTTGCGCGGCATCGGCACCGCCGCGACGGCGTTCCACACCTTCAGCGCATCCACGGTCGCCGCCACGTCGTGCACGCGCAGGAAACCGGCGCCATTCTGCGCAGCGATGACATGCGCGGCCAGCGACCCGGCCATGCGTTCGCGCGGATCGCCGCGCCCGGTGATCTCGCCGATGCTGCGCTTGCGTGAAAGCCCGGCGAGCACCGGCACGCCCAATTCGGTGAAGCGGCGCAATTGCGCCAGCAGCTGCATGTTGTGCTGCGTGGTCTTGCCGAACCCGAAGCCCGGATCGACGACGATGCGTTTTCTGTCGATACCCGCCATCTCGGCGGAGAAAATGCGCTCGGCCAGGAAACGATGCACCTCGGCTACCACGTCATCGTAGTGCGGCGCGTCCTGCATCGAGCGCGGCTCGCCCAGCATGTGCATCAACACCACCGGCACGCCCAGGCCGGCAGCAGCATCCAGCGCCCCGTCGCGACGCAATCCATACACGTCGTTGATCATCCCGGCGCCAGCGGCAACCGCGGCGCGCATGACCTCGGGTTTCGAGGTATCGATGCTGATCGGAAGCGTCGTTTCTTTCGCCAACCGTTCGATGACCGGAATCACGCGGTGAAGCTCTTCTTCAAGCGACACATCGCTGGCGCCCGGGCGCGTGGATTCGCCGCCGATGTCGAGGATATCCGCACCTTCCTCCGCCAACCGCAGCCCGTGCGCCACCGCCGCATCGGCATGCGCGTCGCCACCGGAAAACGAATCCGGGGTGACATTCACGATGCCCATGACCCGGGGACGATCGAGCTTGAGGAGGCGGCCTGCGCAGTCGAGTTGCGGGGAGGTATCGAACATGGATCAGATCCCTACGGCTTCACTGGTGGTGGGCATCGGCAGGCCAACCGTCTTGCAGAAGTCCGCCATCCTGGGGTCTTGCTTGTAGCGCATGAGCAGCGGATCGATCAGCAGATTGCCGATGCCGGGGTCGTGAACTTCGTGCGCCTTGTCCAGCCACCGGAACACGGCCTTGTCGTCGCGACGCAATGCCTGCACTTGCGCCACCTGGAACGGCGCAACGTCTCCATAGTCCTTGATCAACAACGCCAGCGCCGCATCCGCAGCCTGCCGATCCTTGCCGATCTGCAGCGCCATCGCGCGCGCAATGTCATGCCACACACCTTCGGGCTCGTTGTTGGCGGCATCAAGCGCCGCCTTCGCATCGCCGCGCTGGATTTCGATGATGGCAAGTTGGGCCCACGTTGAACTGCCCTGCGGGCTCAGCGCGATGGACTTCCGGATCGCCGCCTCGGCGTCATCGATCCGTCCAAGTCCCGACAGGTAAGCGCTATACCAATTCCACCAGTTGGGCTGGAGTGGGTCCGATGCGATGGCGTCACCGCTCAGCTTCACTGCCTCCGTCAACTGTCCCTGCAGGGCTTTCATGCTGGCAAGGCTGAATTTCGTTTGCAGGTTGGAAGGTGACAGCTGCTGCGCAGCTTCATACTCGGCACCCGCTCCCGCCCAGTCCAGAGTCTCATTCTCCAGCAACCAGCCTCGTGCCAGGTGCGCATCTCCCATGTCAGGTGCCAGCGCCAGCGCCTTGTCACCCGCCAGGCGGGCCTTCGCATACGCGGCCCTGGCGTCATTCCCCGTCAGATACAGCGCGGCCAGGGTTGTCCAATACCGCGACAGCCGTGCCCACGCCATCGCATAACGGGGGTCCAGCGTCGTGGCATGCGTGTACTCATCAATGGCCCGACGAGTATCGCGCTCGTTGCCGAGATCAACCAGGAAATTCGCGCGCAAAAACGCGTTGTAGGCCTCCAGATTGCCGCTGGGCGGGCGATGACCCATCACGTCGGCAGTCGGTGACAGCAGCGCCACGTTCAGCGTATCGGCAATCGACTTGGAAAGCTCGTCCTGCAAGGCGAACAGGTCGCCGCCGGGCCGCTCGAACCGTCTGGAAAACACCGACGCCCCAGTGTGCGTATCCACCACTTCCGCGCGCACCCGGATCTTGTCGCTGGAGCGCTGCACGCTGCCGGTCAGCAGGTAGGACACGTTCAGCTTGGCCCCGATGGTGCGGGGGTCGTCCTTGCTGTTGCGGAACAGGAATGAGGACGAGCGGCCACTCACCCGCAGCCCTTCGATGGAAGACAGTACATCGATGAGATTTTCCGACAAGCCATCGGAGAAGAACCGTTGGCTCGGGTCGCCGCTGGCGTTCACCAGCGGCAGCACCGCAATCGATTTCTGCGCGGTAGCAGAGGCTGCATCGCCTGCAGCCGCCGCATCAGCCAGGCTGGTGGCATCCCGACGCAGCACGAACTGGTTGGTCGCAAGCAACACCACGGCGACGACCAGCACGCCGATGATCCAGATGTCCAGGCGGCGCCTGCGCGCGCGCTCCGCGCCTTCGTCCAATGCGATTTCGGACTCGCGCCTGACGCCGTCGGGGGTGAATTCGTAATACCAGGAAAACGCCACCCAGAACGGGAACCCGATCGCGCCCGCCGCCACGAACCAGCGCACCGACCAGTCCGGGATATCGAACACCGGCGCCAGCTGGGCAACCCCCTGCGCCAGCGCCCAGACTCCCCCCACGTACAGCGCCGCCGCACGCAGTACATTGCGCCGCTTGAGCTGCTGCATCAGTCCCGCAAACTTGCCCAAAGCCCACTCCTTGCGCAGGTGCCGGCCCAGTATCCGGAAACAGTCCGCCATCGGCAAATCCGCGGCCCGGCCCAATGAAAAGGCCGGGACATGCCCGGCCTGCCTTCACGCGCGCACCACCGACGGCGCAGCTCAGTTCTGCACCACCGGGCCACCAATCGGCGCGGCAGGAGGCACGCTGCCGCCCCCCGCCCGGCCACTGCCGGACTTGTCCCAGTCCATCGGCGGCGGGACGTCGCGGCCTTCCATGATCGCGTCGATCTGCGGCACGTCGATGGTTTCGTACTCCAGCAGCGCCTTCGCCATCGTGTGCAGCTTGTCCAGGTTCTCGCTCAGCAACCCGGTCGTGCGCGCATAGGCGCGATCGAGAATGCTGCGCACCACCTCGTCGATCCTGCTCGCGGTCTCGTTGGACACGTTCTTGTGCTGGGTCACGCTGCGGCCCAGGAAGACCTCGTCCTCTTCCTCGCCAAAGGTGATCGGGCCGAGCTCGGACAGCCCCCATTTGGTGACCATGTTGCGCGCCATCTTGGTCGCGCGCTCGATGTCATTGGACGCGCCGGTGGTTACCTTGTCCTCACCGAAAATCAATGCTTCGGCCACGCGCCCGCCGTAAAGAGAAGCGAGCTGGGATTCGATCGCGGTGCGGTTGTAGCTGTACTTGTCGCCTTCCGGCAGGTACATGGTCACGCCCAGCGCACGTCCCCTGGGAATGATGGTGACCTTGTACACAGGGTCGTGTTCGGGCACCAGCCGGCCCACGATGGCGTGCCCGGCCTCGTGATACGCGGTAAGCGTTTTTTCCTGCTCGCTCATCGCCATCGAGCGGTTCTCGGTGCCCATCATGATCTTGTCGCGCGCCTTGTCGAAGTGCGCCATGCGCACGTCCTTGGCGTTCTCGCGCGCCGCAAACAACGCCGCCTCGTTGACCAGATTGGCCAGGTCCGCGCCACTGAATCCCGGCGTGCCGCGGGCAATCGTCATCGGCAGCACGTCATCGGCCAACGGCACCTTGCGCATGTGCACCTTGAGGATCTGCTCGCGGCCGCGCACGTCCGGCAGGCCCACCACCACCTGGCGGTCGAAGCGGCCCGGGCGCAGCAGCGCAGGATCCAGCACGTCGGGGCGGTTGGTCGCGGCGACCACGATCACGCCCTCGCCCCCCTCGAAGCCGTCCATTTCCACCAGCAACTGGTTGAGGGTCTGTTCGCGTTCGTCATGCCCGCCGCCCAGGCCGGCGCCGCGATGGCGACCGACCGCGTCGATTTCGTCGATGAAGATGATGCACGGCGCGTGCTTCTTGGCCTGCTCGAACATGTCGCGCACGCGGCTGGCGCCGACGCCGACGAACATTTCGACGAAATCCGAACCGGAGATACTGAAGAACGGCACCTTGGCTTCGCCTGCGATGGCCTTGGCCAGCAGGGTCTTGCCGGTGCCGGGTGGCCCCACCATCAGCACGCCGCGCGGGATCTTGCCGCCCAGCTTCTGGAACTTGGACGGGTCCCGCAGGAATTCGACCAGTTCGGACACTTCCTCCTTGGCCTCGTCGCAACCGGCAACGTCGGCAAAGGTGATCTTGGTCTGATCCTCATTCAGCAACTTGGCACGCGAACGCCCGAACGACATGGCGCCCTTGCCGGCGCCCCCGCCCTGCATCTGCCGCATCATGAACAGCCAGAAACCGATGATCAGCAGCACCGGCAGGAAATTCAGCACCAGCGACCAGAACGAAATCCCCGATTCCGGCGGCGCCTGGCGGATCTCGACCTTGTGTTCGATCAAATCGTTGATCAGGTCCTTGTCGCGCACCGGCGCGGTGGTGCTGCCCTTGCTGCCATCGGCGCGCTCGAAGCTGATGCCACGCTCGTTGCTGGCGATATCGACCGCCTTGATGCGATCGGCTTCCACGTCACTCACGAATTGCGAATAGACCACGTCCTGGCTGGCGGCCAGCTTCGGGGAGAAGCTCTGGAAGACCACCATCAGCACGACGGCGACCACCACCCAGAGCAGCAAATTCTTCGCGAGATCGTTCATGTCGTCCTTATGTCGCCTTCGTCACTTCAGTTGTGCCAGCTTGCCCTGCGCCAGCGCGTACACCTCCGGCGAGCGCTTGCGCGATGCCGCCGGTTTGCGGATCACCACCTTGGCATAGCGCCGCCGCAGTTCCCGCACGAACTCGTCGAATCCCGTTCCCTGAAACAGCTTGATCAGGAACGTACCACCGGGACGCAGCTGGCCATCGGCGAATTCCATGGCCAACTCGGCCAGATGCATCGCGCGCGGCTGATCCACCGCATCCATACCACTCTTATTGGGGGCCATATCGGAAAGCACAAGATCCACCGGCTGCCCGCCAAGCATGTGCAGCACTTGGGATAGGACGGCATCGTCCCTGAAGTCTCCATGAAGGAACTCGACCCCGGCCAGCGAGGGCATTTCCAGAATGTCGCTGGCGATCACCCGCCCGGGCTTGCCCGGATCAAGGCGGTCCAGCTCCTGGCGGATCCATTGCGACCAGCCACCAGGCGCCGCGCCCAGATCCACCACCACCATGCCCGGCTTGAGCAGGCGATCGCGCTCCACCAGCTCCTCCAGCTTGTAGGCCGCGCGCGAGCGCATGCCTTCGGCTTGCGCCTTTTTCACGTAGGGATCGGAGAAATGTTCCTTCAGCCAGCGCTGGCTGGATTTACTGCGGGTGGCCATGCCTGTCGTCCCCCTCGCCGCAAGGGGGAGGGTTGGGGTGGGATCCGGATATCAGCCGCGGGCGGCATCCGGCCCCTGCATGATACCCTGCTGCCCCCCATGATTCCGCTGCGTGACGTATGCCCATCGCCCTGACCAATGCCCAGATCCGCTTCCTGCGCGGGCAGGCACACGACCTGAAAGCGATGCTGCAGGTGGGTGGCAAGGGCATCACGGACGCGCTGGTGGCCGAGGTCGACGGCGCCCTGGAACATCACGAACTGATCAAGATCAAGGTGGCCGCCAGCGATCGCGAGCTGCGCGATGCGATGATCGCCGACTTGGCGGAACGCAGCGATGCGGCGCTGGTGCAACGCATCGGCAATGTCGCGGTGCTCTACCGTCCGGCCAAGGACAAGCGGCAGATCGTGCTGCCCCGCACCTGACCGCCATGCAACTGAACCTGGAACATCCGGATTACCGGTATTTCCTGCGCGGGGCAAACGGCCACGGGGCGCTGGTCAACACCCGCCAGCTGGCCAGCAGCTTCGTGATCGCGCCCGATGCCTTGATCGAACATTGGCCGGTGCAGGATGCGGCGGACATGGCGCCGGCCGACCTTGATCCGCTGTTGGCCCTGCAGCCGGAGATGATCCTGCTCGGCACGGGGGCCGTCCAGCGCTTTCCGTCGGGCGCCGTGATGGCCGCCTGCCTGCAACGGGGCGTAGGTCTGGAAGTGATGAACAACGCGGCAGCCGCGCGCACCTACTCGGTGCTGGCTGGCGAAGGCCGCCGGGTGGTGGCGGGGTTCCTGATCGCCGCGGGCTGAACACCACCCCTGCCGCCCGCGCAGCCTGGTTGCCGCCGCGTTGATTCGCGGCTAATGTTTCCCCATCTCACTGATATTCGCGGGCGACGCGCCAGCCGCGCCGCCCGTATTGCTTTGCAGGAGTTTTGCCGACATGAGCGCCACCAACCAACACCCCGCCCTGCTGCTGTCCCGCGTGGACGTGGAGCGCATCGAGGATCTGCTGGAGCTGCCGCAGTTCCGCGCGCTGAATACCGCCGCGCTGCGTCAGGAACTGGCGCGTGCGGAACTGGTGGAGCCGCAGGACGTGCCGGCCGACGTGATCACCATGAATTCCACCGCCAAGGTGCGGGTGATCAGCGAAGATCAGGGCGAGCACGAGTACGAGTTGACGCTGGTCTATCCGCGCGACGCCGACGGTAGCGGCGAAAAGGTGTCGATCCTGGCGCCCGTCGGCAGCGCACTGCTGGGCTTGCGCGTGGGCAGCAGCATTGACTGGCCGATGCCAGGCGGCCGCAGCGCCCGCCTGCATGTGCTGGCGATCCACTACCAGCCGGAAGCTGCAGGCAGTCTGCACCGCTGAGGGCCTTGCCTGCGCTTTGCGCACCGGCGAGGTTGCGGCGCGGGGTGTGGTGGCTCACGTGCGGCTGGCCACCAATCGCCCCAACTCGCCCAGCATGTCCCACGACGCCAGGCCGCGCCCGTCCAGATGGTGCAGAAAGACCATGCGCAGCGGCACGCGCAGGCTGGCCAGCTCGTCCGGGAACGCGGGCGGCACGTCCCGCCCCAGCGCGAGCAACGCGCTGCCGGTTGCACTCAACCGCCGCTCATCAGCGCGCTCAGTGAGCACCCGCAGCGCCCCGCGTTCCGCCTCCAGCCGATAGCGCGCCGCCGCATCGATTGCCTGCCCGTCGGCGTCCGCCGAGAAGTCCAGCCCCAGGCCCAGGGCCTGCAGCACGTCGCGCTCGAAGCGACGCAACGTCCACGCCAAGGGCTCGCCCCGGCGCAGGCGCTCGCGCACGTCGGCATACACTGCGACCAATTCCGGCTGCGGCACGTGACGCGGCGCCAGCCGCAGGCACAGTTCATTGACATAAAACGCCGCCATCGCGGCATCACCCTGCAACAGCGGGGCGGCATCCGTCGCTTCGGCCATCCTCAGCTGCGCCAGCTCGCCGCGCTGCACCGCATCGAAACGGATCGACTGCAGCGGTTGCAGCGCCGCCCGCAATGCATGCCGTTTGGGCCCCTGCACGCCGCGCGCCACCAGCCCGACGCGGCCATGTTCGGCGCTCAACACCTCCACCAGCAGGCTGGTTTCGCGCCAGAGGCGCGCGTGCAGGACGAAAGCGGGTTCGCCCGTGAACTGCATCGTCAGTCGTGATAACCCAGCGCGCGCAGGGCGGCTTCGTCGTCGCTCCAGCCTTCGCGCACGCGCACCCAGGTTTGCAGGAAGACCTTGGCATCGAACAGGCGCTCCATCTGCAGCCGGGCGCGGCTGCCGATCTCGCGCAGGCGCTCGCCCCCCTTGCCGATGACGATGGCCTTCTGGCCGTCCCGCTCCACCCAGATCACGGCATCGATGCGGTACATCACGCCGGCCTTGGGCGAAGGCTCTTCCTCGAACTTTTCCACTTCCACCGTCGTGGCATACGGCAGCTCTTCGCCGAGCTGGCGCATCAACTGCTCGCGGACCAGCTCGCCGGCGAGGAAGCGCTGGCTCTTGTCGGTGATTTCGTCCTCGCCGTACATCGGCTCGGCCTCGGGCACCAGGTCGAACAACGTCGCCACCAGCGCCTCCAGGCCGCTGCGCTTGAGCGCCGACAACGGGTGCACGGCGGCGAACTCGCGCCCTTCCGCCACCTTCGCGATGAACGGCAGCAGTGCGCCCTTGTCCTTGAACTTGTCCACCTGGTTGACCACCAGCACCACCGGCAAGCCTGCATCGCGCATCGCATCGAAGGCCAGCGCGTCCTCGGCGTCCCAGCGCCCGGCTTCGATGACCAGCAGCGCCACGTCCACGCCCTCCAGCGCACCGCGCGCCGCGCGGTTCATCATTCGGTTCATCGCCTTGCCCGAGCGCTTGCCTTGCTCGCCGTGGATGCCGGGTGTATCCACCAGTTGCAGCTGCCCGCCGGGGAACGTGGCGATGCCCAGCAGCCGGTGCCGGGTGGTCTGCGGACGGTTGGAGGTGATGCTGATCTTGGCCCCCACCAGTGCATTGACCAAGGTGGATTTGCCGACGTTGGGCCGACCGATCACGGCGACCGCACCGCTGCGCTGGGCTGGAGCATTCATGCTTCGATTTCCTTGAGCGCGGCCTCGGCCGCCTGTTGTTCCGCCGCGCGCCGCGAACTGCCTTCACCCTCGGTGCACAGTGCCGGGGTGGCCAGCGTGCAGCGGATCCGGAACACCCGTGCGTGATCTTCACCGCCTTCGTGCAGCAGCGCATACACCGGCAGCGGGTGCTGCCGGCCCTGCAGCCATTCCTGCAGGCGCGTCTTGGCATCCTTGCCCACCTTGTTCGGCGCCGGCAGCGCGGCGAGCAGCGGCTCGAACCACGGCAGCACGGCGGCGCGGCAGGCGTCAAAGCCAGCGTCGAGATAAATCGCTGCCACCAAAGCCTCGACCGCATCGGCCAGGATGGAATCCCGGCGATGACCGCCCGTCTTCATTTCGCCCGGCCCCAGCACCAGCTTCGGGCCGATGTCCAGCGTGCGGGCAATGCCGGCCAGCGCGGATTCGCGCACCAGCTCGGCGCGCGCGCGGGTCAGGGCACCTTCGTCGGCACCGGGCCAGCACCGATACAGCACCTCGGCGACGAACTGGCTGACCAGCGCGTCGCCGAGGAATTCCAGACGCTCGTTGTGCGGGCTGCCGGCACTGCGGTGAGTCAGCGCCTGCCGCAGCAGCGCAGGCTCCGCGAATTCGTGGCCGGCAAAGGCGTTCAGGACGCCATCACTCCGCACCGGCACCGCGCGCCAGCTTCTGCTCCGCGTGGAACTTGCCGACCACGTCGAGGTTGGCCATCAACGACTCGCGGCGCTCGTAGTCCATCACCAGGTTATAGCCGCCATCGGTGCTTTCGATCTTCAGCATCTCCGGCTTGATGACCTTGACGTAGTCGATCTGCAGGCTCCGGGCAAACAGGCTGCGGATCTTGTCCTTGCCGCTTGCGGCTTCCGGGTTGTTTGCGACAGTCGCCATGATCTTCTTCACCGAATAGAACTCGATGTACATCGGCACGATCTTCATCGCCACGAAGGCAAAAAAGATCAGCAGGGTCAGGGTGAGCAAAAACCCCACCATGGTCATTCCGCGCTGCGACTTCTTCATTCGTGCATCCCCTCTTGGTTGGACTGACTGGACTTGATCAAGGAATACGCGTTCCGATGCGGGAAACGTCCACCCAATGGTCGGCGCTGGCATCGAAATTCATCCACACCATGAACGCCTTGCCGCGCAGGTTGGCTTCCGGCAGGAAGCCCCAAAACCGGCTGTCTTCGCTGTTGCCGCGGTTGTCGCCCATCACGAAATAATGCCCCGCCGGAACCGCCCAGTCACCATCGGCCATGCTGAACTCGCGCTCCAGCACGAAATGCGGGTGCCCCGGCAGGCCTTCGGTCAGTTGGTTGTCGCCGGTTTCCCCCTGGCCCTGGCCAACCCCGGTGTACACGCCTTCCACCCGGTAGGGCAGCACTTGCCCATTCACGCTGACCTTGTGGTCGTGGTAGCCGATGTGGTCGCCAGGCAGTCCGATCACCCGCTTGATCCAATCCTCGCGCGGGTGCTGCGGCGGACGGAACACCACCACGTCGCCGCGCTGCGGCTCGCCGATGGCGAAAAACTTTTTATTGTTGATCGGCAGCCGCAGGCCGTAGGAAAACTTGTTGACCAGGATGAAGTCGCCGATCAGCAGGGTCGGCATCATCGAACTGGACGGGATCCGGAACGGCTCGGCGACGAAGCTGCGCAACCCCAGCACCAGCGCCAGCACCGGGAAGAAGGATTTCGCGTAATCGACGAGCGCCGGATCCTTCGCTTCGCCGGCCGCCGCTGCGGCGGCGCGACGTTTGGCGAAGAACAGCCTGTCCAGCAGCCAGATCAAACCGGTCAGCAGGGTCAGCAACACCAGAATCGTTTCAAACCACACCATCATGCGATGCTCTCCCTTTGCCCCTCATGCGTTCCCGGCCGACGCGCCCGGTGCGCCCGTGCGGGGACAAGAAAAACGAATTCTCCCCGCTTGGCGGGAAGGCGAAAATCACTTGTTGTCCACCTGCAGCACCGCCAGGAAGGCTTCCTGCGGGATTTCCACGCGCCCGACCTGCTTCATCCGCTTCTTGCCTTCCTTCTGCTTCTCCAGCAGCTTTTTCTTGCGCGTGGCGTCGCCACCGTAGCACTTGGCCAGCACGTTCTTGCGCATCGCCTTGACCGTGGTGCGGGCGATGATCTGGCCACCGACGGCCGCCTGGATCGCCACGTCGAACATCTGCCGCGGGATCAATTCCTTCATCTTTTCGGTCAGCTCCCGCCCACGGCGATCCGCGTGCGAGCGATGAACGATGATGGACAACGCATCCACCCGGTCGCCGTTGATCAGCGTATCCACGCGCACGAACGGGCCGGCATCGAAGCGCAGGAAATGGTAGTCCAGCGAGGCGTAGCCGCGACTGACCGACTTCAGCTTGTCGAAGAAGTCCAGCACCACCTCGGCCATCGGCAATTCGTAACTCACCTGCACCTGGCTGGCCATGTAGGTGATGCCGACCTGCACGCCGCGCTTGTCCTCGCACAGCTTGATCACGCTGCCGATGTAGTCGGGCGGGGTGAGGATATTGGCGCGGATGATGGGTTCGCGGATTTCCTGCACCTGGTTGATCGGCGGCAGTTTCGCCGGGTTGTCCATCGGCACGATGCTGCCGTCGGTCTTGAGCACCTCGTAGATCACCGTCGGTGCGGTACTGATGAGGTTGAGGTTGTACTCGCGCTCCAGCCGCTCCTGCACGATCTCCATGTGCAGCATGCCGAGGAAGCCGCAGCGGAAGCCGAAGCCCATCGCCTCCGAGCTTTCCGGCTCGAAGCGCAGCGCGGCGTCGTTCAGGCGCAGCTTGTCGAGCGCCTCGCGCAGGTCCGGATAATCCTCTGCATCCACCGGGAACAGGCCAGCGAACACGCGCGGCTGCATTTCCTGGAAGCCGGGCAACGGCTCCGGCGCAGGGTCGGCCAGCAGGGTCAACGTATCGCCCACCGGCGCGCCGTGGACATCCTTGATGCTGGCGTTGATCCAGCCCACCTCACCCGCACGCAACGCGGGCATCTCCTTGCGCTTGGGGGTGAACACGCCGACCTTGTCGACCAGGTGCCAGCGCCCGGTGGACATCACCAGGATCTTGTCGCCGGGCTTGATCTCGCCCTGCATCACCCGCACCAGCGACACCACGCCCAGGTAGTTGTCGAACCAGGAGTCGATGATCAGCGCCTGCAGCTTGTCGGAGCCGCGCGGCGTGGGCGGCGGGATGCGCTGGACGATCGCTTCCAGCACGTCGCCGACGTTGAGCCCGGTCTTGGCGCTGATCGCCACCGCGTCGGTGGCGTCGATGCCGATCACGGCCTCGATCTCTTCCTTCACCTTGTCGATGTCGGCCGTCGGCAAATCGATCTTGTTCAGGACCGGCACCAC
This sequence comes from Thermomonas paludicola, assembly GCF_024498955.1. GTDB lineage: Bacteria > Pseudomonadota > Gammaproteobacteria > Xanthomonadales > Xanthomonadaceae > Thermomonas > Thermomonas paludicola. The sequence continues at coordinate 1,991,764 of NZ_CP093311.1, forward strand.
TTCCAGCCCCTGCTCCACTGCGGTGTAGCAGTTGGCCACCGATTGCGCTTCCACGCCCTGCGCCGCATCCACCACCAGCAATGCGCCTTCGCAAGCCGCCAGCGAGCGGCTGACCTCGTAACTGAAATCGACGTGGCCGGGGGTGTCGATGAAATTCAGGTAATAGGTATTGCCGTCTTTGGCCGTGTACGGCAAAGAAACCGACTGCGCCTTGATGGTGATGCCGCGCTCGCGCTCGATCGGATTGTTGTCGAGCACCTGCGCCTCCATCTCGCGCGCGGTCAGGCCGCCGCACAGCTGGATGATGCGATCCGCCAAGGTCGATTTGCCGTGATCGACGTGGGCGATGATGGAGAAGTTGCGGATGAACCGCATCGAGTCGTGCTGCATGGGGGCTGTGCTGTAGGCGGCGACGGCAGCGGGAGCGCAGCCTGTCTGGAAGTTAGCCGTTCATTATCGCACAGCCCCGCCTCCGCCTTGCCGGCGAAGGCGGAACCACGCATTGCTTCAGTCCTGCACCGGGTTCACCGCGACGTAGCGGGTGCCACCCCCGCGCTGGACCAGCAGCATCACCGGCTTGCCGGCACCCGCCGCCTTGAGCTGCGCATCCAGTGCGCTGGCGCTGCCGACATCACTGCGCCCCACCGCCAGGATCACGTCGCCGGACTGCAGCCCGGCTTCGCGCGCCGCCTGCCCGTTGATCCGCGCGATCAACACGCCCTCGCCTTTCTGCAAGCCCAGGCGCGTGCGCTGTTCGGCACTGAGATCCTGCCCGATGATTCCCAGCGGATTGCCCGGCGCGCTGGCCGCTGGCTTGCCCGCCGCGTGCGGCACGCCATCGGCACCGGCAACGGCGTCATCCAGCGCGTTCAAGGTGGCGCTGAGGGTGCGCGGCTTGCCGTCGCGAACCACGTCGATGCTGACCCGGGTGCCCGGCGCCATCGCGCCGATGATCGGCGGCAGGTCGCTCGCGTCATACACCGCCTGCCCGTTGACGCTGCGGATCACGTCCTGGCGCTGGATACCGGCCCGCTCGGCCGGACTGCCCGGCTCCACCTTCGCCACCAGCGCACCGGCGGCGTCGCCAAGCCCCAGTGCCTTGGCTGCATCGCGATCCATGCCCTGGATCTGCACGCCCAACTGCCCACGGGTGACCTTGCCGGTAGCCTTGAGTTGCTTGACCGCGTTCATCGCCACGTCAATCGGGATGGCGAAGCTCACCCCCATGTAACCACCGGAGTTGCTGAAAATCTGCGAATTGATGCCCACCACCTGGCCGCGGGTGTCCAGCAGCGGGCCACCGGAATTGCCGCGGTTGATCGCCACGTCGGTCTGGATGAACGGCACGTAGCGCTGGTCGGCGCCGGGATTGGCGCGACCGACCGCGCTGACGATGCCGGCGGTCACCGAATGATCCAGTCCGAACGGCGAACCGATCGCCACCACCCATTGGCCGGGCTTGAGCAGGCGCGAATCACCCACGCGCATGACCGGCAGGCCCGTGGCGTTGATCTTGAGCAGGGCCACGTCGGACTGCTCGTCGCTGCCCACCACCTTGGCGGTGAATTCGCGGCGGTCGGCCAGGCGGATGCGCACGGTGTCGGCGCCATCGATCACATGGTGGTTGGTCAGCACATAGCCATCGCCGGAGATGATGAAACCGGTGCCCAGCGACGTACCGCGCGGGCGCATCGCCGGTGCTCCGGGACCGCCGGGCAGCGGCCCCATGCCCGGGCCGAAGAAGCGCCGGAAAAACTCCGGGATCTGCTCGTCGCCGCCCTCATCGTCATCGTTCTGCGGCATCGGGCTGCTGCGCGCCACCTGCGGCTTGCTGCCGATCTCCGCCTGCACGCTGACCACCGCCGGCCCCACCTGCTCCACCAGCCGGGTGAAATCCGGCAACCCGGCCACCAGATCGGGGGCCGGTGCGATTGCCGGCGCCGCGGTTGGTGATTGCGCTTGCGCGGTGTTCTGGCCGCTGCAGGCCCCCACGCCCGCCACGGCCAGCGCCGTGGTCAACAACAGGGGACGAAGAACCGAAAGTTTGGTCACGGGCATGCGAACGAATCCTCTCTTCGTGGATCGGGAGTACGAACCTGGCTTGCGTGCAGATGCAGCGTCAGGGCGACGGCTCGGCTGGCGTCTGCGGTACGGGCGCCGGCGCGTCCGTATGTTCCTCCTCGTCGCGCAGCAGCTTGGGCGGCGCGGAAAACACCGGTGGCGCAAAGGGATTGGTGGCTGCAGCGCGCGAGACGTGCTCGCCGAAGCCCACGGTGAGCCCATTGCTGCCGCTGTATTGCGGCAGGATCGAGCGTGGCCACGGGCGCGTGGCAATGGCGGACACCAGCGGCGTGGCTGCGGGAAGCTCGACCGCAAGCCTGTCAGCGGGTGCAACGACGTCGGCGGCAGCCGGCACAGTCGCCGCTGGCTGCGGGCGCAAGGCCGCGCGCCGCACGGGCTTGGCCACCGCCACCGCCGCAGTGGCGGCAAGCATGGCAGGCGCATCCATCCGCGATGCGGGCGCTGGTGCGGGCACCTGCGGCATCGGGCCCGGCGCGGACACCGGCACGCTTGCCACGTCCTGCGCGGCAGGCACAGCGACCGGCTGGCTGCCGCCCTGCAATGCCGGCCGTGCCATCAGCGCCACGACGGCAAGCGCCGCCGCCATGCCGACACCACCGCCCCAGCGCAGCCAGCCCGGGTTGCGGACCGCCTGCTGCGCCGCAGCTGCAGCGCTGTCGCCATGCAGTGCAGCGGATACGCGCAGCGCAAAATCCGCAGGCAGATGCCGAGCCGGCGCCAACCCGCGCATGGCCTCGGCCGCAATGCGCCAGCGATCCCAGCTGTCGGCCAGTTCGGTGTCGTGCTGCAAGCGGCGCAGCAGGAACCGGGTCTGGTCTTCCGGCAGTGCGCCGTCCATCAGCGCGGACAGTTGCTCGCGGCTGCTGAGTTGGGTGAGGTCGATGCAGTGGCGGTCGGTGTCAGTGTTCATGCGTGCGAGCGCTTCGGCGTTTGGTCGTGGTCCAACAGGGGGCGCATGCGGGCATCGATGACTTCGCGTGCGCGGAAGATGCGCGAACGCACCGTGCCGATCGGGCAGCCCATGCGTTCGGCGATCTCCTCGTAACTCATGCCTTCCACTTCGCGGAAGGTGATCGCGTCGCGCAAGTCGGGCGGCAAGGCTTCGACCGCGGCCAGCACGGTTTGTTCCAGTTGCTGGCGCATCAGTTCGCGCTCGGGCGTGTCGTTGTCGCGCAGGCGCAGGCCGGACTCGAACTGCTCGGCGTCCTCGAGTTCGATGTCGTCGCCCGGCGGGCGGCGGTTATGCGATGAAAGATGGTTCTTGGCGGTATTCACCGCGATGCGGTGCAACCACGTGGAGAACTGGGCATCGCCGCGAAAACTGCGGATCGCGCGATAGGCGCGGATGAAGGTGTCCTGCGCCACGTCCTGCACCTCGGACCAATCGCGTATGTAGCGCGAAATGATGGCGGCGACGCGATGCTGGTACTTGCGCACCAGCAGGTCGAAGGCAGCGGTGTCACCGCGTTGCACGCGCGCCACCAAGTCCTGATCCAGCGATTGCGACACCTTGTCCTCCATCATTTGCGCCGCAGCCTCGAAGGTGGGGCCCGAACGCATCCGGGCAGTGTGACCAGCATGTGCCGGCAAAGTTCCACGCGGTGGAAACCCGTCGCTGGCGATTAGACAAATATTCAATGTCTGGCGGGCTACGATACCCGCATCCTTCGATCGCATGGATGGCATGTACATGGCAGGCTCCCCCGCAACTATTTTCGACGGGCTTCACCTTCGCCACTGGCATCCGCAGGGTCGCGAGGATGGCGTGCTGGTGCTGCATTTCGACCGTGCCGATGCACCGGTCAATGCGTTCTCGCAGGATGCGCTGATCGAACTGGGCGAAGCGCTGGAGCGCATCGCCATCGAACCACCGAAGGCGCTGGTGATCGCCTCCGGCAAGAGCAGCGGCTTCATCGCGGGCGCCGACCTCAAGGAATTCCAGGAATTCGACCGCAAAGGCACCGTCAACGACGCGATCCGCCGCGGCCAGGACACCTTCCAGCAACTGGCGACACTGCCCTGCCCCACCGTCGCCGCCATCCACGGCTTCTGCATGGGCGGCGGCACCGAGATCTCGCTGGCCTGCCGCTACCGGGTCGCCAGCAGCGATGCCTCGACCCGCATCGGCCTGCCGGAAGTGCAGCTGGGCATCTTCCCGGGCTGGGGCGGCAGCGCCCGCCTGCCGCGGCTGGTCGGCGCGCCGGCGGCGATGGACATGATGCTGACCGGCCGCGCGCTGGGCGCAAAGGCCGCACGCGGGATTGGCCTCGTGGACAAGGTGGTGGAGCCCGCGCTGCTGATCGACGCCGCCGCCGCGCTGGCGCTGAAGGGCACCGTGCGCCCGTTCAAGCAGCGCGCGTTGGGCTGGCTGACCAATACCTTCGCGGCGCGCAAGCTGCTGGCGCCGCAGATGGCCAAGCAGGTCGCGCGCAAGGCGCCGAAGGCCTTCTATCCCGCGCCCTACGCGCTGATCTCCACCTGGGAACGCAGCGGCGGCGCAGGCATCCGCGCGCGCCTCGACGCCGAACGCCGCGCGGTGGTGAAGCTGGCCGGCACCCCGACCGCGCGCAACCTGATCCGCATCTTCTTCCTCACCGAGCGGCTGAAGGCGCTGGGCAAGGGCGAGTCCGGCATCGCCCGCGTGCACGTGATCGGCGCCGGCGTGATGGGCGGCGACATCGCCGCGTTCGCCGCCTACAAGGGCTTCGAGGTGACGCTGCAGGACCGCGAACAGCGCTTCATCGACGGCGCCCTGCAACGCGCGCAGGCCTTGTTCGAGAAGAAGGTGAAGGACGAGAGCAAGCGCCCGGCAGTGGCGGCGCGGCTGAAGTCCGACCTCGACGGTGCTGGCGTGTCCGAGGCCGACCTGATCATCGAAGCGATCATCGAGAACCCGGAAGCCAAGCGCGACCTGTACCAGTCGGTGGAGCCACGCATGAAGGCCGACGCGCTGCTGACCACCAACACCTCGTCGATCCCGCTCGATGAACTGCGCGGCCATATCGCACGCCCGGCGCAGTTCGCCGGCCTGCACTACTTCAACCCGGTGGCGCAGATGCCGCTGGTCGAGATCATCCGCCACGACGGCATGGCCGCCGAGACCGAGCGCCGCCTGGCCGCGTTCTGCAAGGCGCTGGGCAAGTTCCCGGTGCCGGTGGCCGGCACGCCCGGCTTCCTGGTCAACCGCGTGCTGTTCCCGTACATGCTGGAAGCCGCCACCGCCTACGCCGAGGGCATCCCCGGCCCGGCGATCGACAAGGCGGCAACCAAGTTCGGCATGCCGATGGGGCCGATCGAGCTACTCGACACCGTGGGCCTGGACGTGGCCGCCAGCGTGGGCAAGGAACTGGCCCCCTTCCTCGGCCTGGAGGTGCCGGCGGCGCTGGCGACGGTGGAAGCCGGCAAGCGCGGCAAGAAGGACGGCCAGGGCCTCTACAAATGGGAGAACGGCAAGGCCGTCAAGCCCGAGCTGCCGGCCGGCTTCGTGGCACCGGACGACCTGGAGGATCGCCTGGTCCTGCCGCTGCTCAACGAAGCCGTGGCCTGCCTGCACGACGGCGTGGTCAGCGACGCCGACCTGCTGGACGCCGGGGTGATCTTCGGCACCGGCTTCGCCCCGTTCCGCGGCGGCCCGATCCAGCACATCCGCGCCACCGGCGCCGACGCGCTGCTGGCGCGGCTGGAAGCGTTGCGCGCGAAGTACGGCGAGCGCTTCGCGCCACGCAAGGGCTGGGACAGCGCGGTGCTGCGCGAACCGGTTCTGCAGGAAAAAGGGCCATGAAGAACGAGTCATCGCTCGCGGAACATATCCCTGTGGGACGCTGCCTCCGCGCCAACGCGCAACGCGCACGCCTACATCGTCTGCGTTGACTGATCGCCGCCCAAGGTTCCCGCCAGCGTGGTTTCGATCTTGCTGCGCACGGCTTCGCCTTCGGAGGTATCGGCGAATTGCACGCCGATACCCGCCGTGCGGTTGCCCTGCGCACCAGTGGGCGTGACCCACACTACCTTGCCGGCCACCGGCAGCCGCTCCGACGAGTCCGGCAGGGTCAGCAGCAGGAATACTTCATCGCCCAGGAAATAGCGACGCGTGGTCGGCACGAAAATGCCGCCCTGCTTGATGAAGGGCATGTAGGCGTTGTACAGCGATGCTTTGTCCTTGATCGCCAGCGACAAGATGCCCTGCCGCGCGCCGCCCATCGGATTGCTCATTCCCGGTTCCCCATCGAACGTTGTGTATTCAGCGCCACGCCAACAGCGCCTCCATCACCGCCAAGTCGGCGCGCACCGTGCTGCGCAGCAGCTCGCGGGCGCGGTTGGCCGCATCGAAGCGCGCAGCCAGCGTGCGGGTTGCGGCAGGATCGGTCAAGCCCGTCGCCTCGCGCAAGGCCAATTCCGCCAGGTGGCGCAAGCGCACATCCGCCTGCCCATCGGCCACCCAGCGCTGCGCCACGTCGGCCGGTTCGGCCTGACCCCGCAGCAGCGCCTGCGCATCCGTGAGCGCATCGCGGCGCAATTGCAGCCCGCCATCGCCGATCCAGGCATCCGCCAGCCCTGGATGCCCGCGTGAGGCATCCAGGGCTTCGTTCGCCAGTGCCTCCGCATGCCCGCGGTCGCGCAGCCAGGCCAGTGCCTCGGCGCGCGGCGGCAGGTGCAACTCAAGGCGCTGGCAGCGACTGCGAATGGTGGCCGGCAGGCGCGCCGGATTGGACGCCAGCAGCCACAGATAACGCCCGGGCTGCGGTTCTTCCAGTGTTTTCAGCAGCGCGTTGAACGCGCTCCAATTGATGGCATCACAAGGATCGACGATGGCCACCTGGCCACCACCCAGCTGCGAGGTCAAATTCATTGCCCCGGACAGACTGCGGATTTGTTCGATCACGAGCTCGCCGCGCGGCTTGCCTGTTTTATGGTTGATCCCATAGCCAAGCAGCAGGAAATCCGGGTGCGCGCTGTGTCCCCACGGATGCGCAAGCGCGCCGTCCGGACGGACTTCCAGCGTTTCCATCTGCGCGCGCGACGCGAACAGCGTGCAGCTCTTGCAGGCGCCGCACGCTTCACCATCCGCACGCGGCGACAGGCACAACACGCGCCGCGCCAGATGTTCGGCCAGCAGGCGCTTGCCGATTTTTTCCGGCCCCACGATCAGCAGCGCATGCCCGAAATGACCGGCCGCCATGGCATCCGCTGCCTGCGCGTAAGCACGCTGTTGCCACGGCGCCAGCGGCGGCAGGCTCATGCCAGCGTCGCCCGATAATCCGCCAGCGCTGCCAATGCGGCGGTCGCCACGCTGGCGGCGTCAGGACTGGCATCGATCACCCGAATGCGCCGTGGCTGCTGCGCCGCGCGCGCAAGAAACCCTGCGCGCACGCGCTCGAAGAAACCGTCGTGTTCCCGCTCGATCCGGTCCGGCGCCGAGCCATCGAGAAGGTCGCGGCCGCGCGTGCGTTCGCGCGCATGCGCCACCCCCAGATCCAGCAACAGGGTCAGGCCCGGCTCGATGCCCACCACGTTGCGCTCCAGCGACGCAATGAAGTCATGATCAAGCCCGCGCGCAGCGCCTTGGTAGGCATAGCTGGAATCGGTAAAGCGGTCACTGATGACCCATGCACCGCGCGCCAGCGCCGGCAACATCACCTGCTGCACGTGCTGCGCGCGCGCGGCGAACATCAACAGCAGCTCGGTCTGCGCATGCACCGGCTCGTCGCCGGCAGACAACAGCAGATCGCGAATGCGCTCGGCCAGCGGCGTGCCGCCCGGCTCGCGGGTGCTGACCACCTCGAACCCGTCGGCCAGCAGCGCCCCGCGCAGTGCCGACAACACGGTGCTTTTTCCGGCTCCCTCGCCACCTTCGATGGTCACCAGCCGTTGCCGGCATTGCAGGATTGCACTCACTTCGATGCCGCCCCTTCACGCTCGGCGCGGGCCTGGGCGCGGTAGCGCTGCACGTAGTCGCGCACCGCCGTGTTGTGGGCATCCAGGCTGGCGCTGAAGGCATGCCGGCCGCTGCCGTCACCCAGCGCCACGAAATACAGCGCGTCCCCCGCTGCCGGATGCGTGGCCGCGTGCAGTGCCGCCTTGCCCGGCATGGCGATGGGTGTAGGCGGCAGGCCGTTGCGGGTATAGGTGTTGTAGGGCGTGTCGGTCTGCAAATCGCTGCGGCGGATGTTGCCGGCGTAGCTGGAGCCCATGCCGTAGATGACCGTCGGGTCGGTTTGCAGGCGCATGCCGATCTTCAGGCGGCGCACGAACACGCCGGCGATTTGCGCCCGCTCCGCCGCAACGCCGGTTTCTTTCTCGACGATCGAAGCCAGCGTCAACGCGGCGTCTGGATTGTCCAGCGGCAGATCCTCGGCCCGCGACAACCATGCGGCCTCCAGCGCCGTGTCCATCGCCGCATGGGCGCGCTTGAGGAGGTCGAGGTCACTGTCGCCGCGCACCCAGGCATAGGTCTCCGGAAGGAAGCGCCCTTCCGGATGCTGGCCGGCATGCCCCAGCGCCTGCATCAACGCCGCATCACTCATCGTTTCGGTGGTTTGCGCCAGCAGCGGCACCTTGCGCAAGGCTGCGCGCAGGTCGCGGATGTTCCAGCCTTCCACAACGGTGAACTTGCGGCGCACCACCTTGCCGTCGCGCATCGCCAGCAGCAGTTCGCGCGGCGTGATGCCAGCGCCCAGCGCGTACTCGCCCACCTGCAGCCTGCCAGCCGCGCCGGTCTGCCGGGCCAGCAGTTGCCAGTACAAACGGTCGCCAGTGGCAATCCGCTGCGCCCGCAGCGTGCGCAGCACCTTGTCGAGGTTGTCGCCACGGTCGACCACCAGGCTCGCGTCCGCCGCAACGCCGGCCAGCGGCGCGTCCGCGAACGACTGGAATCGCTGCCAGTACCAGCCGCCCGCGACGACGGCCGCCAGCACCACGAGCAGCAGCAAGCGACGCGCGTTCATGCCGCCATCCCCGGGTTGGAAAACATCGGATACGCCATCGCCAGTCGCGCCTGCAAGTCGGGGATCGCCGGGTGCGCCGCCCAGGTGCGGGCGCCCAGCATCAAGACCGGCAGGATACCGCGCACGGCGGTGCACAGCGCCACGGCATCGGCATCGCGCACGTCCTCCTGCGCCAGCGCCGCCACCTCCACCAGCCCCTGCTCCAGCAGCCAGCCGCGCAGCACCCCGGCAACGCCGCAGCGTTCCAGCGGCGGCGTCAGCCAACGGCCGAGGCGGTACACCAGCAGGTTGGCCGACGTTGCGCAGACCGGGCGCCCGTCGGTGTCGCGCACCAGGCCTTCGTCGCAGCCGGCGCGCTCGACTTCCGCGCGCGCCAGCACCTGTTCCAGCCGGTTGCAATGCTTGATGCCCGCCAGCGCGGGCTGGATCGCCAGCCGGGTATCGCAAGCGTGCAGGCGCAGCGTCGCCGGCATCGGCGGCAGCGAATGCAGGGCCAGTGTCCACACAGGCGGCGCATCAATTGGCGGCGCATAACCGCGCCCGCCGTCGCCACGGGTCAGCAGCAGCTTGAGCACGCCGGCATCGATGCCGGCAATGGCGTCGGCAATGCGCGCTTCGATGAACGCCTGCTCGGGCAATGCGATGCCGAGGCGCAGCGCGCCTTCGCGCAGCCGCGCGAGATGGCGTGGCCACAGCGGCAACGCGCCGCGATGCACGCGCATGGTTTCGAACAGGCCGTCGCCGTAGGCAAGGCCGCGATTGGAGGCGGAAACGCCGTCCACAGGCGCAGACCCCTCGAACGACGCGGATGCCGCGGGGCTCAACGCAGTCGCTCCCCGATCGTCGCGGTGTGCGTCGAACCCGACATCATTCGACCCCCAACGCCCGCAGCATGCCGCGCGCCTTCGCCCGCGTTTCGTCCAGTTCGCGCTGCGGATCGGAGTCGATCACGATGCCCGCACCGGTGCGGAACCGCAGCGCGCTTCCCTCGACCTCCGCGCTGCGGATCAGGATGTTGGTATCCATGTCGCCGTCCAGGTTCAGCCACCCCATCGCGCCGGTGTAGGCACCGCGCCCCTCGCCTTCCAGCTCGGCAATGATCTGCATGCAGCGCACCTTCGGGCAACCGGTGATCGTGCCGCCCGGAAATACCGCCGCAAGCACCTGTCCCGGGGTCACCCCGGCACGCAGCTCGCCACGCACATTGCTGACGATGTGATGCACGTGCGCGTAGCTTTCCACCGACATCAGCTCATCCACGCGAACGCTTCCCGCCCGGCATATCCGCCCCAGGTCATTGCGCTCCAGGTCGATCAGCATCACGTGCTCGGCGCGCTCCTTCGGGTTGCCTGCCAATTCGCCGATCCGGGCGGCATCATCATCGCCGGCGAATCGCGGCCTGGTGCCGGCGATCGGCCGCGTTTCGACCGTGCCGGCGCGCACCGACACCAGCCGCTCCGGAGACGCACTGACCACGCTGCCAGCCGGAAGGCGGAAGATGCCGGCGAACGGCGCGGGGTTGTGCGTGCGCAGGCGCTGGAACAGCGCCGCGGCATCCAGCGGGCGGTCGAACGCCGCGCGCCAGCCGCGCGAGAGATTGACCTGGAAGACATCACCTGCCGACAGATACTCCAACACGCGCTGCACGCCTTCGACATACCGCTGCGGCAGGTCTTCATCGATACGCAGCGGCGCCTGCCATGCAGGCAGCGGCGGCAGCGCGGCGGCACGCCCGACGTCGCCCTCGATCCGATCCAGCCAATCCGCGAACGCGTGCTCGGCCACGCTGGAACAACGGCCGCTGGCGCGATCGCGCAGGATGGCCGCAGGGCAGCGCAGCGCCACCGCGATCGGCAACGACCCGCCAGGTGGCGGAAGCCGCAGCACCGGCTCGACCTGCCGGGCCAGCTCGTAGCCCAGGAACAACGCCCAGCCACCACGGAACGGCAGCGCGCTGTCGGCGGGCCGCTGCACTTGAACCGCCTGCCACTGCGCGTCCAGCACATCGAGGAAGCGGCCTTCGATGCGCTCGCCCGCCAGCGTGCGCACGACGCCATCGCGATGCAGGGCAAAACCTTCGCCGGCATGCGCCAGCAGCATGTCCACGCGCCCATGCGCGCCAGCCGCACTGGATTCCAGCAGCACCGGATAGCGCGCCGGGTCGAGCCGATGCAGGGCGAGCAGGTCGACGTCGGCGGGAAGGGTTGCGGCAATCATTGGTGAAGTGCACCCCACCCCAGCCCTCCCCTGCTGCGCAAGGGAGGGAGTGGGCGGTCAGATCCGCTTGAACACCAGCGTGCCATTGGTGCCGCCAAAGCCGAAGCCGTTGGACACCACCACGTCCACCTTCGCTTCACGCGCGGTGTTCGGCACGTAATCCAGATCGCAGCCCTCGCCCGGATGTTCCAGATTGATGGTGGGCGGAATGATGCCGGTTTCCAGCGCCTTGATCGAATAGATCGCCTCCACCCCGCCCGCTGCACCCAACAGGTGGCCGGTCATCGACTTGGTGGAACTGATCATCGTCTTGTAGGCGTGCTCACCCAACGCACGCTTGATCGCCAGCGTCTCGGCCAGGTCGCCCAGCGGGGTGCTGGTGCCGTGCGCATTGAGATAGCCCACCTCGTCGGCATTGATGCCGGCATCGCGGAACGCCATCGCCATGCAGCGCGCCGGGCCTTCGCCGTTCTCGCTGGGCGCGGTCATGTGGAAGGCGTCCGAGGTGGCGCCGAAGCCGACCAGCTCGCAGTAGATGCGCGCGCCACGCGCCTTGGCGTGCTCGTATTCCTCCAGCACCAGGATGCCGGCGCCGTCGCCCAGCACGAAGCCGTCGCGGCCGGCGTCCCACGGCCGCGAGGCGCGGGCGGGATCGTCGTTGCGGGTGCTCATCGCCTTCATCGCGCAGAAGCCGCCCATCGCGGTCGGCGAACTGCCGCGCTCGGCGCCACCGGCGAACATCACGTCGGCATCGCCGTACTGGATCATGCGCATCGCCATGCCGATGGAATGGTTGGCGGTGGCGCAGGCGGACACGGCCGAAAAGGTCGGGCCCTTGATCCCGGTGGCCAGCGACAGCTGGCCCGGCATCATGTTGATGATGGTGCTGGGGATGTAGAACGGGCTGATCTTGCGCACCCCGCCTTCATGCAGCTTGATCGCGGTTTCCTCGATGCCCCAGATGCCGCCGATGCCGGCGCCCACCAGCGCGCCGATGCGCTCGGCGTTGGCCTCGTTCACCTCCAACCCGGCGTCGTCCCTGGCCATCAGCGCAGCGGCCATGCCGTAGTGGATGAAGTGGTCCATCTTCCTGGCGTCCTTCGGGCTCACCCAGCGGGTGATGTCGAAATCACGCACTTCGCCTGCGATGCGGGTGGGATACGTGGACGCATCGAAGCCCTCGACCATGCTGATGCCGGAACGGCCGTTGACGATGCCGTCCCAGTTGCTGGCCAAATCGTGGCCCAGCGGCGAGACGATGCCCATTCCGGTCACAACAACGCGTCGCTTCGACATGGTGGCTCCTCCATCAATTACCGGGTTGCGGTGGTGCATAACACGCGGGGCCGCAGAAGCGGCCCCGGTGCTGCTGCAGGGATGCGCCGGCCGTGTGCCGGGCACCCCGCAGAGTTGTCCCCGCGGGGACGACCATCAGGCCTTGACGTGGGCCTTGATGTAGTCGATCGCGGCCTGCACGGTGCTGATCTTCTCGGCGTCTTCGTCCGGGATCTCGCACTCGAATTCTTCTTCAAGCGCCATCACCAGCTCCACGGTGTCCAGCGAGTCCGCGCCAAGGTCGTCCACGAACGACGCACTGATGGTGACGTCTTCTTCCTTGACGCCCAATTGTTCGACGACGATCTTCTTGACGCGCTCTTCGATGCTGCTCATGTCTGGTTGCTCCTCCCGGGAATCGGGTTCAATTGACAAGTTTACGTGAAAGCCAGGCGCTGCCAACAGCCGCCGCCCGGCGGGGAAATCAAGGCATGTACATGCCGCCGTTGACGTGCAGGGTCTCGCCGGTGATGTAGGCCGCCGACGGGCCGACCAAGAACGCCACCGCGCGGGCAATGTCGGCAGGCGCGCCGAGGCGGCCCAGCGCGATCTGCCCCAGCAACGCATCGCGCGCGGCGTCCGGCAAATCGGCGGTCATGTCGGTGGCGATGAAGCCTGGCGCGACCACATTGACGGTGATCCCGCGCGAACCGATTTCCTTCGCCAGCGACTTGCTGAACGCGATGATGCCGGCCTTGGCCGCGGCATAGTTGGCCTGGCCGGCGTTGCCGGTCACGCCGATCACCGAGGCGATGTTGACGATGCGACCCTTGCGCGCCTTCATCATGCCGCGCAGCACCGCCTTCGAGGCGCGATAAACGGAAGTCAGGTTGGTGTCGAGGACGGCCTGCCAGTCCTCGTCCTTCATCCGCATCAGCAGGTTGTCGCGGGTGATGCCGGCGTTGTTGACCAGGATGGACACCGGGCCGAACTCGCTGGACACCGCGTCCACCAGCGCCTCGATGGCGCCGGCCTCGTTCACGTTCAAGCGGCGCCCGTGCCCGCCCCTGGCAGCCAAACGCGCGCCGATCGCCTGCGCGCCGGCATCCGAGGTCGCGGTGCCGATGACTGTTGCGCCCAGCGCAGCCAACTCATCGGCAATCGCCGCGCCGATCCCGCGCGAGGCGCCGGTGACCAGCACCACTTCGTCCTTCAAAACCGCACTATTCGACATCTGCTCGCTCATGCGTTTTTCCAATCCTCAATGGCGCCGGCAAACTCTCCGGGCGTGCCCAACGCGCGTGCGTCGAGTGTCTTGTCGATGCGCTTGGCCAACCCGGCCAGCACCTTGCCCGGCCCGCATTCGCCGATGCGCGCGACGCCATGCCCGGCCAATGCCTGCACGCAGCGCGTCCACTGCACCGGCAAATACAGCTGGCGCACCAGTGCGTCACGAATGGCATCAAGGCTGTCATGCACCCGCGCATCCACGTTCTGCACCACCGGCAGCGCGGGCATGCGCCAGTCCAGGCCGGCCATGGTGTCGGCCAGGCGATTGCCGGCTTCGCGCATCAAGGGCGTGTGCGACGGCACGCTGACGGCCAGCTTGACCGCCTTGCGCACGCCCCGCTCCTGCAGCAGCGCCAGCGCGCGATCCACCGCCGCGGCGTCACCGCCGATCACGATCTGCCCGGGCGAGTTGTAATTGGCCGGCACCACCACCTGCGCGCCCGAGGCCTCGACGCAGACGGCTTCCACCAGCACATCCTCCGCACCGAGCACGGCGGCCATCGCGCCAGTGCCGGCCGGGGCCGCGTCCTGCATCAGCTGACCACGGATGCGCACCAGATGCGCGCCATCACGCAAGGACAACGCGCCCGCCGCAACCAGTGCGGTGTATTCACCAAGGCTGTGTCCCGCCAGCACGGCCGGCTGCACGCCCCCCTGCGCCTGCCACAGCCGCCAGACCGCCACGCCGGCGGCCAGCAATGCGGGCTGTGTGTATTCGGTGCGATTCAGCATGTCCTCGGGGCCGCCCTGCGACAGCGCCCACAAATCGGCGCCGGCGCCGTCCGAGGCTTCCTGGAAGGTCGCCTTGACCGACGGATGCAGCTCCGCCAGTTCGGCCAGCATGCCGATCGACTGTGAACCTTGCCCCGGGAACAGCAGGGCAAGTTGTGGGGATGCGCTGGTTTCGCTCACGTGGTTCCCGATGCGACCAAAGGCCTGCCCAAAATGGTCGGACATGATACGAGCAATAGCTCTAACGTGTCTGTACCGAGGCGTATGCGGGCGCCTTGCTCCCGCTTCGCCCGACCGCAGTCGGGCCCGCCCGGATCAATAGCGCAGCAGCGCGGAGCCCCACGTAAAGCCGCCGCCGAAGGCTTCCAGCAGGACCAACTGGCCGCGCTGGATCTTGCCGGAGCGCACCGCTTCGTCCAGCGCCAGCGGCACCGAGCCGGAAGACGTGTTGCCATGCCGATCCACGGTGACGATCACCCGCTCCATCGGCATCGCCAAACGCTTGGCAGTGGCCTCGATGATGCGCAGATTGGCCTGGTGCGGAACCAGCCAATCCAGCGCGGAGCGATCCAGGCCATTGGCCAGCAACGCCTCGTCCACTACCGCGTCCAGCGCCTTGACCGCGTGCTTGAACACCTCGTTGCCCGCCATCTGCACGCGCACCCCGGCGTTCTTCTCCCCGGGCTTGAAGCCGACCGAGACGCCCACCGGGTTCCACAGCAGTTCCTTCTTGCTGCCATCGGCGTGCATGTGCGTGCTGAGGATGCCGGGCTCGGCAGCGGCCTTGAGCACCACCGCGCCCGCACCGTCGCCAAACAGCACGCAGGTGCCGCGATCCTCCCAATCCAGCATCCGGGTCAGCGTCTCCGCGCCGATCACCAGTGCGGTTTTCGCCGCACCCGAGCGGATGAACTTGTCGGCGATGGTCAGCCCGTAGATGAACCCCGAGCACGCCGCGTTGACATCGAATGCGGGACATCCCGCCACGCCCAGCTTGTGCTGGATCATGCAGGCGGTGGACGGGAAGATCAGGTCGGGCGTGGTGGTGCCGACCACGATCAGGTCGATCTCCGCTGCCTCCACCCCGGCGGCTTCCAGCGCTCGCAGCGCGGCACGGTAGCCCAGGTCACTGGTGGTCTCGCCCTCTGCGGCGACATGCCGCTGGCGGATGCCAGTGCGCGTGGCGATCCATTCGTCGCTGGTCTCCACCCCGCGCTTCACCAGGTCATCGTTGGTCAGCACCTGCTGTGGCAGGTAACTGCCGGTGCCGGCAATGCGGGCGAAAACGCGGCTATCGGACTGGCTCATGCGCTTGCAAACTCCCTGGCGAATCCGGCAAGGGTAGCCGATCGCGACCACGGCACGCAGCCGCAGGGCGCAACGCACGACTCACCTGCCCCGATTCCTGAACGACAAAAACGCCAACGGCCGCGCTGTCTGGCGCGGCCGGGCGTCATGCGGATAGCGCAGCCTTGCGGGCTGCGATCACTCCTGGTCGGCGACCGAGGTCTTCGGCGCGATGACCTGCTTGCCGCGGTAGTAACCGTCAGCAGTCACGTGATGACGCAAATGGGTCTCGCCACTGGTCGGGTCAGTCGCCAGCTGCTTGGCGGACAGGGTGTCGTGCGCACGGCGCATGCCGCGGCGGGACGGGGAAACGCGGGACTTCTGAACGGCCATGGGAACAACTCCAAGGAAATGCTTTGCAAAAGCGAAATGACGAACGACTCAACGCGACATTGTCGCACTTATTCCAATGTCAGGCCCGACAACGCCGCGAACGGGTTGGCCTGGGCCACTTCCTCCACGGTGGGCGCGAAATCGCGCTCAACCGCTTCGGCTTCGGGCGATACCGGCACCACCGGCAGCGCCAGGATCAACTCATCTTCCACCAGCTCGACAGGCTTCAGCATGCCGTCGGCGTCCACCAGCAACGCCTCGTAACCGGGCGGCAAGGCCGCTTCGCCAGCCTCGTCCTGAATCAGCCCGAGCCGCTGCACCAGTTGCACCGGCAGCAAGAACCGCTGCAGGCTGCGCTGGCATTCCAGCGGCAACTCGGCGTCGATGCGCAGCTCCGCGAACGGAACCTTCAGCGAATCGGTGCCGAAGCTGATCGAAAAGCGCACCTCGCCTTCACAATCCACCAGGCTGCCGCGCAGCCGATCCAACGACGCCAGGGGAATTCGACCCTCGAACTCACGCTGCGCCGCGACCATGCGCCAAGCGTCAACGCTTTCTGGAACTCGGCTGATTGACGGTTCGGACATAGCCGGCGAATGTTAAAGATCCGCCGTGTCCGTGTCAAATCCATGCGCGAGGCAATCTGCCGGATTTGCACCCCCGCCACCGCCTCGCGCAGACTGACGGGATGACACTCGCCCTGTTGATCGCTGCCGCGCTTGCCGCCCTGGCCCTGTGGCAGGGGCGGCGCCTGCTGCATGAGCGCCGCACCCGGCAGCTGGCCATCAGCCGCCTGCTGGATGCCGCTGATTCGCTTGAAGCAAGGCTGCGCGCTGCACGCAGCGAAATCGAGGCGATTGCCGGCGAGCACGAGAACCCGGTGCGCGCCGCCATGCAGGACCTCCTGCGCCAGCGCCTGTGGCTGCAGGAGCACGCCCACTCCGCCAGCATCGCGCAGCTGGACGGCGTGCGTGACGCACTGCAGGTCGCCAGCAGCCGCCTCGACCAGCAACTGCGGCAGCTCGAACAAGCACGCAGCGCAACACCATGACCATGACGCCACTGATCCTCGCCTCCACCTCGCCCTATCGGCGCGGGCTGCTGCAACGCTTGCGGCTGCCGTTCGACGTCGCCCGTCCCGAGGTGGATGAAACTGCGCTGCCCGGCGAAGCGCCACGGGCGCTGGCCATCCGCCTGGCCCAGGCCAAGGCCCGGGCGATTGTCCAGCGCGGCACTGGGGCATGGGCGCTGGGTTCGGATCAGGTGGCCGAATGCGCGGGGCAGGCCCTTGGCAAGCCGGGCCGGCGCGAGGTCGCCATCGCGCAGCTGCGGGCGATGTCCGGCAAGATCGTGCGTTTCCACACCGCCCTGTGCCTGGCGCATGCCGATGGCCGCCTGCTGGCCGACGTTGACCTGACCGAAGTGCACTTCCGCACGCTTGGCCAGGCCGAGATCGAACGCTATGTCGATGCCGAACAGCCGTTCGACTGCGCCGGCAGCTTCAAGTCGGAGGGCTTGGGCATCAGCCTGTTCGAGGCCATCGACAATCGCGACCCTACCGCGCTGGTCGGGCTGCCATTGATCGCGACCGCGCGCCTGCTGCGCCGAGCCGGCTTCAGCCTGCCGTGATCGGCGCGTCCAGCACGAACAACCAGAAACGCTTGCGACCGCCGTCAATCTCCAGCACCTGCGGCGGCGGCAACGGCCCAAGCTGCTGCTGCAACCGGCGCAGATAGGCCGGCGGATCATCGAAGCCCGCGTGTGACGGGCTGGCCACCAGCAACAGCGGCGCGCCACCACCCAGCTGGGCGCGCGAATCGCGCTGCAGCTGCCATCGCTGCAACTGCGCCGCCCGACCGTGCTTGTCATTGAGCGGATGCGCCAACACCGGGATGTCTGGCTCGCCCAGCGCAAAACCCAGCTCGGCGCCGATCTTGAAATCCCCGGCCAGCAGCCGCGTGCCCGGCGGCAGCGCGCCGCGCCGCGCCCGCACGGCATCGGCCAACGCGCTCCAGCCCGCGAAGTTGGACGGATATACGCCGCCGCGTGATGCTTGCAGGCGCAACCCCGGCAGCGCGGCCATCGTCAGATAGCCCAGCGCCAGCGCCAGCCCAAGCGCTGTCGTCGCCAGCGTGGCCATGCGCCAACCGCGCCTCCAGCCCGCCAACTGCATTGCCACCAGAGGCAGCAGCGCCACCATGCCGGGCAAGGGCCAGTGGAAACTGACGCGCTGCCGGTCTGCAAAGAAGCCGAGCACGAGGAATGCAGCCAGCACCAGCGCACCGTTCAATGCCAGATAGCGCGATGCCGGGCGCGCATCACGCAGGCCAGCGCGCGCCGCCAACGCCATCGCCAGCAACAGCAGCGGCGTCGCCGGCAATAGCTGCAACAGCCCCAAGCGAAGCCCCTGCGCACTGAAGCTCCACGGATGCCGGTCCAGCAACTGGAAGCGCAGCCCGGCATCGGCGTTTTGCAGGTTCCACAGCAGCAGCGGCGCCCACGCCACGGCGCCAATGGCAATCGCCAACCATGGCAGCGGACCGCGCAGCGCGCGCCGCCCATCGCGCAACGCCAGCAGCGCGGCGAAACCAATCACGATCACGGCGGCGAAGCGGTAGTGGGCCAGCCCGCCCAGCGCCAGCCCCAACGCCAGTTCGCCCGCAGCCCAGGCATCCACCTTGCGCAGCATCCGCAGACCGGCGTCCAGGCACAGCACGCTTGCCAGCAGCAGCGGCACATCGGGCAGCGCCATCAGTCCCAACGTGCCGGACAGCGGCAGCAGCAGGCAGAGCGCGCCCGCCCACCAGCCGGCCCAGGCATCGAACTCGCGCGCGCCCAGCCGAACCAGCAGCCACGGAATCAGCGCCGCCAGCAACAGGAACGGCAGCCGCAGCGCCAGCAGGCTGCCGGGCGCCAGCGCATCGCCCAATCGCGCCAGCCACGCGGTCAAGCCGGGCAGGTCGGAATAGGCCCAGTCCAGGTGACGGCCTTCCTGCCAGTAGAACGCCTCATCGACGAACAGCGGCAAGTGCGCCGCCAGCGCCAGTTTCAGCACCAGTAGCACAAGCCACAGGCCGATGAACGCGCGCCTGGCGCTGTTTGCATCCCGTCCATCCCGCATCGACTTGCGACCTCGCTACACTGGCTTGAACCTGACCGAGGCCCCCATGTCCAAATCCCCGGCAATCGACGCGATGCTACCCGACGCCCTGCAACAAGCCCTGCGCGAGGCGCAGGCGCAGGTGAACACCCTGGTGCTGGGCAAACCGATGCAGGTGCGCCTGGCCTTCGTCGCACTGCTGGCCGACGGCCACCTGCTGATCGAAGACCTGCCCGGGCTGGGCAAGACCACGCTGGCGCACGCGATGGCCGCCACGCTGGGGCTGGGATTCGCGCGCGTGCAGTTCACCTCGGACCTGCTGCCATCGGACATCCTCGGCGTCTCGATTTACGAAGCGCAGGCGCGGCGTTTCGAATTCCACCCCGGCCCGGTGTTCACCCACGTGCTGCTGGCCGACGAGATCAACCGCGCGCCGCCGCGCACGCAGAGCGCGCTGCTGGAAGCCATGGCCGAACACCAGGTGAGCATCGACGGGCAGACCCGGCCACTGCCCGATCCGTTCCTGGTCATCGCCACGCAGAACCCGGTGGACCTGTCCGGCACCTATCCGCTGCCCGATTCGCAGCTCGACCGCTTCCTGCTGCGGCTGGCGCTGGGCTATCCCGACGCCGCGGCGGAACGTGCGCTGCTGGCAGGCGTCGACCGGCGTGACCTGATTGCACAGGCATCGCCGCTGCTGGATGCGCCGCGCATCCTGGCGCTGCGCCAGGCGGCACTGGCGGTGCATGCAAATGCCGCCCTGCTGGATTACGTGCAGGCGCTGATCGGGCGCAGCCGCAAACAGCCGGGCGTGCGCGTGGGGTTGTCGCCGCGCGCCGGGCTGGCGCTGCTGCGCGCCGCGCGGGCGCATGCGCTGCTGCTGGGACGCAGCCATGTCGTTCCCGAAGACGTGCAGGCGCTGTTCCCGGCGGTGGCCGAACATCGTCTGGTGGCGGACGCGGATACCCCGCCCGAGAGCCTGGCGAAGGCGATCCTGCACGCGGTCGCGGTGGACTGAGATGCTGGCGGCGTTGCGTCGACGCACCCAGGCGTGGATGCGCCCGCGCGCACCGGAACCACTGCCGGCGCAGATGACGCGCAACCGGATCTACGTGCTGCCCACCGCCAGCGGGCTGTTCTTCGGGCTGCTGCTGGGCACCATGCTGCTGGGCGCGCTCAACTTCAACAACAATCCAGCCCTGTTGCTGGCGCTGCTGCTGGCCGGCGCGGTGCAGGCCAGCCTGATCGCCGCGCACCTGCAGCTGTCGGGGCTGCGCGTCAACGCCATCGCCGCCGAACCGGTGGCCGCCGGCGAGGAGCTGCGCCTGCGCATCGCGCTGGATGCGGTGGATGCCCGCGTCCGCCGCGGCTTGCGCATCGCGCATGCCGGCAATTGCACGCACGCCCGGGTCGATGCGCATGGCGCCACCATCGAGCTGCGCCTCCCCACCACCCGGCGCGGCCTGTTGCCACTCCCGCGGCTGCAGCTGTCCACCGTGCAACCGCTGGGGCTGGCGCGCGCCTGGGCCTACGTGTGGCCGGCACAGGCGCTGCTGGTGTATCCGGCGCCGGAAACGCAGGCACCGCCACTGCCGGTTCCGATCGGCGGCCAGGGGCATCCGCAGGTCACTCGTGCCGGCGAGGACCCGCATCACCTTCGCGGCTACCGTCCTGGCGATGCGCCGCGCTCGGTTGCATGGAAAGCGTCCGCCCGCCACGACAACCTGCTGGTGCGCGACTACGAACAGCAGCGCAGCGGCGAATTGCTGCTGGACTGGCAACACACCAGCGGCCTGCCGCACGAGCAGCGCATCCGCCGGCTGGCGCGCTGGGTTGACGATGCCGAGCGCGATGGCCGCCGCTACGCGCTGCAGCTTCCCGCCCACCCGCTCATTGCCACCGGCCAGGGCGAGCAGCACCGCCATCGCTGCCTGCGCGCTCTGGCGCTGCTTCCGGGCGAGGCCGGCCATGGCTGACACACCATCGCCAGCGATGACGCCCGCCACCCGCACGCAGGTCCGGCTGGCCGCAGCAGCCTGCCTGCTGCCGCTGTTGCTGCAGTTGCCAGCCACGCTGGGAATCGGCTTCGGCATCGGCGCGCTGGCGGTGACCGCCGCGGCCTGGCGCAACCCGCTGCCCAGTGTGTTGCGGCTGCTGCTGGGCGTGTGCGCGCTGCTCGCGGTGGCAGCGGTGGCGCCCGGCATCGGCCGCGACACCGCCTGTGCGGTCCTGGCAGCGATGCTGGCGCTGAAGCCCGTCGAGACCTTCTCCCTGCGCGACGGCCGCAGCCTGGTCGGCTTCGGCCTGTTCGCGCCGTTCGCCACCTTCCTGCTCGACCAAGGCCCGCTGAGCCTGGTGCTGGCACTGCTGGCGGTGCTGCTGGCGCTGCTGGCGCTGCAACGCCTGGCCGCCGAAGAAGGCGAGATCATGGCGGCGGCGGACCACCCGCACTGGTTGGCCGCCAAGGGCGTGCTGCGACTGGTCGCGCTGGGCCTGCCGCTGGCGCTGTCCGCGTTCTGGCTGTTCCCGCGCCTGCCAACGCCGCTGTGGGGGCTGCCCGGGCGCAGCATCGCCACGCCGGGGCTGTCCGACACGATGACGCCGGGCGGCATGGCCGATCTGCTGCTGGACGACAGCCCGGCCGCGCGCGTGCAGTTCTTCGGCGCCGTGCCTGCTCCCGAGCAGATGTACTGGCGCGGCCCGGTGCTGTGGGATTTTGATGGCAGCAGCTGGCGACAGGCGCGCGGCCTGCAGGCGCTCCCGGCGGCACCCATGCGCCCGGCCGGTCCCGGCTGGGAGTATCGAATCGACCTTGAGCCAACCGAGGACCGCCAGCTGATCGCGCTGGACCTGCCCACCCGGCTGCCAGACGGCGCGCATCTCAGCATCGACTACACGACGACCACGGACGCGCCGCAGTACAACGTCTCCCGTTGGCGGATGCATTCGGCGCCGGCGGCCGCCTTCGAGCCGGAGCTGCCGCAGCAACTGCGGCAGCGCGCACTGGCGCTTCCGCAGGGCTACAACCCGCGCACCCTCGCGCTGGGCCGGCAATGGCGACGCGCCGCCGGACACGATGCCGAGGGCCGCGCAGACGCCGCCATCGCCGCGCGCGCACTGGGCATGATTCACGACAGCTTTGCCTACACGTTGAACGTGCCGCTGGCCAGCCGCAACGAAATCGATGATTTCCTGTTTGATCGCAGGCAAGGCTATTGCGAGCATTTCAGTTCCGCCTTCGTGGTGCTGATGCGCGCGGCCGGCATTCCGGCGCGGGTGGTCACCGGCTATGCCGGCGCCTATCGCAACCCGATCGGCGGTTACTGGCTGGTGCGCAGGTCCGATGCCCATGCGTGGGCGGAACTGTGGCTGCCCAAGCGCGGCTGGGTACGTTTCGACCCCACCGCCGCGGTGGCGCCCGAGCGCGTCTATGACACCATCGCCGACCGCCAGCCGGGCAGGATTGGCGGATTCGACGGCTTGGTTTCGGTCTTCAACGCCAGCGACTGGCTGCGCCGGGGCTGGAATGATTTCGTGCTGGGCTTCAACGCGCAGCGCCAGCAGGACCTGCTCAAGCCGCTAGGGCTGGGCGCGCTGGGCGCCAGCGCACTGGTCGTGCTGTTTGCCGCCATCGCCGCACTGGCGCTGGGCTGGATGGCGTGGTGGATCGCGCGCGGCGAGCGCCAGCGCGACCCGCTGCTGCGAGCGTGGCATGCGCTGGACGCGCGCTATCGCACACTGGGGCGCGGCCGCGCGCAACACGAAACGGCACTGGCCTGGGCTGCACGGGTGGCTGCCGACCGCCCAAGCGCGGGCAGGCACCTGGCCGAACTCGGCCAGCGCTTTTCCGAAGCGCGCTACGCCTCGTCCCTGAGCCGCGAGCGATTGCGCGACCTGCTGCGCGACCTGCGCCAGCATCGCCCCTGAGCCGCCCCGAGCCACCGATGGACGGCGCCGGTCACGGCGTGCCGAAGCGTCCCAGCGGCGCACCGGCAAGCAGGTGCAAATGGATCTGGAACACGGTCTGGCCCGCGTCGGCATTGCAATTCATGACGATGCGATAGCCAGCCTCGGCCAGCCCCTGCGCCTTGGCGTAACGCGCTGCGGCAGTGGCAAGTCGGCCGACCACGATGGCGCTGTCCTCACCGACATCGTTGAGCGTGGCGAAGTCCTGCTTTGGCACGAACAGCACGTGCACCGGCGCCTGCGGCGCGATGTCGCGGAATGCAATCAAATGCTCGTCTTCGTACACCACATCCGCGGGAATTTCGCGGCGCATGATCTTGTGGAAAATCGTCTCGCTCATCGGGCGGGCTCCAGGGCTGCAATTCAGGAAGGGATTTCGATGCGGCTGCCGAACGCGTGTGACAGCGTGCCGCGATCCACGTATTCCAGCTCACCACCCAGCGGCACGCCGTGTGCCAAGCGACTGGGCTGGACGCCGCGCGCGCGCGCCAGCTGTGCCAGGTAGTGCGCGGTGGCCTCGCCTTCCACGGTGGGATTGGTGGCCACGATCAGTTCGCGCACCTCACCCTCCTCCAGCCGCTGCGCCAGGAGATCCAGGCCCAGCTCGCGCGGGCCAATGCCGTCCAGCGGGCTGAGCCGGCCCTGCAACACGAAGTACAGGCCACGAAAGCCGGTGGCCTGTTCGATGACAAGCCGGTCCGCCGGGGTTTCCACCACGCACAGCAATTGCGCGTCGCGCGCGCTGCTGCCGCAGGTGGAACACAGCTCGGTTTCGCTGAAGTCGCGGCAACGCTTGCAGTGGCCGATGCGCTGCATCGCCTGCGCCAGTGCATCGGACAGCCTGCGCCCGCCATCACGCTGGCGCTCCAGCAAGTGATAGGCCATCCGCTGCGCCGACTTCTGGCCCACGCCGGGCAATACGCGCAAGGCGTCGATGAGTTGTTCGAGGAGGGAGACGGTCATCGCTTCATGCCCCTCCCCTTGCGCCAAGCGCAGGGGGAGGCTGGGTGGGGGTTGTCCGGAGAAGCATGCGCGCCAGGAACCGCATCGAGCACCTTCCCCGGCCCTCCCCTTCGCTGCGCGAAAGGGAGGGAGAAAATCAGAACGGCAGCTTCATGCCGGGCGGCAACTGCATGCCGGCGGTGGCGGCAGCCATCTTTTCCTGCGAGGCGGCATTGATCTTGTTGACCGCGTCGTTGAACGCTGCGGCGATCAGGTCTTCAGCCATCTCCGGGTCGGCCAGCGCGGCCGGGTCGATGCGCACCTTGCGGCAGTCCATGCGCCCGCCCAGGGTGACGCTGACCATGCCGCCCCCGGCACTGCCGGTGGCTTCCAGCGCAGCCACTTCTTCCTGTGCGCGCTGCACGTTTTCCTGCATCTTCTGCGCCTGCTGCATCAGCTGGGCAATGTTTCCACGCATGTCGTTGCTTCCATTGTTGCGGTGCTGCAAAGGTTGATGGAACCCGGGTAATCAGGGTGCGTCGAGCGGACGGATGGACTCCGGCACGATCTGCGCACCGTGTGACTGCACCAGGCGCTGGATGCCGGGATCGGTGACGAAACCGCTTTCGGCCTCGCTCTGGCGAACATCGCGATTGCGCGCGTTGCGCGCATTGGCGGTCTCGCTGCGCGGCTGGCCGGCTTCGAAGCGAATCTGCACATCCCCTCCCAGCTGCCGCCCCACCGCATCGCAAAGCTGCAGTACCAGGCTTGGCGAGCGCAAGTGCTCCTGTTCCGGCGCCAGCGCCAGCCGCAGCACGCCGTCGGTGTGTGCCACGAACGCGGCGTTTTCCGCCAGCAACTTTGGGGCGCCACGCAGCCCACAGCGCGCCACCAGCTCCAGCCAGTGTTCGCTATCGGTGACCAGCAGCGCGCTGCCCACAAAGGCGTTGGCGTTGGGCGCCGGCACTGCATCCACCACGCGTGGCGTGGCGGGCGGCGACGTTTCCACGCGCGCGGGTGCCGTATCGGGCGCAGGGGCCGGCATCGGCGGCGGCACCTGCTGCGGTTCTGGCGTCGCCTCCGCCATCGTCGCACGTGCGCGGGCGGCGGCATCGGCACGCGCCTGCGAAGGCTGCGGCGCACGGTGCGCGGCAGCGGGGTGCGGACGCGGGGCAGCCTGCTGCGACGCGTCGCCGTCGGGCCGGAACGCCAGCATCCGCAACAGGGTCATCTCGAAGCCGCTGCGCGGACTTGGCGCATAGCCCAGGTCACGACGACCGTTCAGCGCCATCTGGTACCAAAGCTGGACCAGCTCGGGGCGCAGCTCCGCCGCCAGTGCATCGACGTCGATGGCATCGCTGCCGACATCCGCAGCGGGCACCAGCTGTTTGACCTGGATGCGGTGCAGCGCCTGCGAGAACGCATCCAGCACGCCGCCCCAGTCCGGTGAAAAGTCCGCCAACTGCGCGGCCTCGTCCAGCAGACGCGCGCCATCGCCAGCCGCCAGTGCCGCGAGCAGTGCCTGCACGCGACTGCGATCCACCGTGCCCAGCATCGCCGCCACCGAGATGCCGTCCAGCCCGCCGCCGCCCGCCGCCGAACCGCAATAGGCAATCGCCTGATCCAGCAGCGACAAGCCGTCGCGCAGGCTGCCATCGGCGGCGCGCGCCAACTGCGCTATCGCATCCTCATCGCAGTCAATGCCTTCCGCAATCAGGATCCTGCTGATCTGCCCGCGGATCTGCTGCTCATCCAGACGCTTGAGATTGAACTGCAAACAGCGGCTGAGCACCGTGACCAGGAGCTTTTCCGGATCGGTGGTGGCGAACAGGAACTTGACGTGTTCCGGCGGCTCTTCCAGTGTCTTCAGCAGCGCATTGAACGCCGCCTTCGACAACATGTGCACTTCGTCGATCAGGTAGACCTTGTAGCGGCCGCGCGACGGCATGTACTGCGCGTTTTCGATCAGCTCGCGGACATTGTCCACGCCGGTATTGGAGGCGGCGTCGATCTCCAGCAGGTCGATATAGCGGCCGGCGTCGATGGCCTGGCAGGTCTCGCACTCACCGCAGGGCTCGGCGGAGGTGCCGCGCTCGCAGTTCAGCGACTTGGCGAAGATGCGGGCAATGGTGGTCTTGCCCACGCCGCGGGTGCCGGTGAACAGGAAGGCGTGATGCACGCGGCCGGTTTCCAGCGCGTTGGTGAGCGCGCGCACCACGTGCTCCTGCCCGACCAATTCGGCGAAACGCTTGGGGCGCCACTTGCGGGCGAGGACGAGATAGGACATGCCCCATTCTGCCACGCCGCCGCGACTCGCCCCGGCCCTTGCCCAGGCCAAACCGGCAAGCCCTCACGACTCCCTTGTGGCACCGCCCCGCGATGGATAGAATGCGCGGTTCCGGAGAGGTGTCCGAGCGGTTGAAGGAGCACGCCTGGAAAGTGTGTAAGCGTCTAAACCGCGCTTCGGGGGTTCGAATCCCCCTCTCTCCGCCAGACATGAAAAACGCCCCCTTGCGGGGCGTTTTTCATGTCTGGCGGAGAGAGGCTGGATGAGTAGTCCCCCGCCGGGGTTCGACACATCGGCAGTCCTGCCGATGCGGACAGCCGCAGGCTGCCCGCAGGGCGAGGGCCATGGATGGCCCGAGTCTATCCCCCGGATCGCGATGCCCCGCTCGCGCTTCCGCCTACGCCGCAAACACCGGCCATCGATCCACGATTCTGCCGCCGCGCACGATCACCAGGTCGCCGAACTGCAGCAATACCCCTTCGCTGATCTGCGGGCGGAAAAAAACCTGATCGTCCACGCCAAGCCCGACGCTTGGCGCTGCGTTGACGATCTCCTGATTGGCGCTGTGCCCGAACAGTTCGTTGAACTGCAGGCCTTTTGGCGACGCGTAATCGGCAAGCCACCAGCCGCCGTAGATGAAGAAGGTTTCGCGCTGGTTCGGGTCCCACCACGACATCACGCGCGAGCGGTCATCCAGCGCCGGCAGTTCGATCGGGCCGGTCTTCTTCAGCACCGGGGTGGCGATGAATGCGGCCGGCACGTGCTCCTTCAGCGTCTCGATGTCGTAATGGGTGGGCTTGAGCAGCGCGGTGCCCACGCTGATGTCGTTGCTCACGGTTTCGTGCGCGTGCAGGGCGTAGCTGGGGCTGCCGCCGGAATTCAATGTCAGGTCGTCGCGCCATAGCGACGGGTAATCGCGCCGCGCGACATCGACGAAACCGCGATAGCGCGCCATGGCCTTGCCCAGCAATTCCTGCGCCGAGCCGAGCATCGACGGCACGCCCATGCCCACGTGCGCGTCGTAGCCCATGAATCCGCTGAATTCCAATTGCTGCGGGTGCGCCGCAATCACGTCCAGCATCGCCTTCAATTCGCGATTGCCGCGTGCGCCGCCACGGTGCAGGCCGACGTCGATCTCCAGGCTGGCGCGCATTCGCGTGCCCAGCCCGCGCGCCAGTTCGGCGTACTCGCGCAGGCGCTGTGGCGTATCGAACAACCACTGCAGCTGCCGCGCCGGGTTGAACGGGCCCTTCAGCCCGCGGTAGAAGCGCGCGGCCGCCGCCGCCGGCAGCGGCTTGCCCATCAGCACATCGAATTGCGGAAACAACGCGGCATCATGGTTGAGGAACGGCTGGTGGAACGACATCAGCCGGTTGCTTTGCGCGCGGCGTGCGATGTACTCGATCAGCATCGGCGACGGCAATGATTTTTCGACGATGCGGTATTGCTTGCCGGCAACGCGCAGGGTGCGGGTGACGCGCTCCAGGTTGGCGTCGAGCCGGTCGAGGTCGATCACCATCGCCGGCTGCATCGGCCCGTTGCGCCTCAGCTCCGCGTTCAGCGCGCGGAAGTATGCCGAATAGGGTTCGCCATGGTCGCCAGGCTTTGCCCACCACAGCGCCATCGCCCCCAGACCCAGCGCGCCAGCCACGAACTTGCGACGCTTCATTCCACCTCCCTTCGCGCCATCACGGCACACTGCGCGCCGCAAGCCATCGGCCACTGCGCCCGTGAGCGCCGGCCATCAACCCACGCCCAGCACGGAACGCAAGTGTGCGTTGAGGAACTTGCCGGCCGGGTCCAGCGACTCGCGCACGGCCAGGAACTCCTTCCATCGCGGATACAACGGCGCCAGCAGGCGCGCATTGAGCGTGTGCAGCTTGCCCCAGTGCGGGCGACCGTCGTATTTCCAGAAAATCGGCTCGATCCGGGCGAAAAAATCATGGTGGTCCATCCGATAGTACTGATGCACCGAAATCGCGCAGGCATCGCGCCCCTGGAACATGGACAGCATCGCGTCGTCGCGCTTGACGTAGCGATATTCGATGGGGAAAAAGCTGTCCAGCTTTTCGTCGCGGATCTTCTTCATGATCTCGCGCAGGCAGGCAGGCCCCGCCTCGGCCGGAACCTCGTACTCCATTTCGTTGAAGCGCACGTCGCGCACGTTGGCGAACACCCTGTATGAAGCGTCGATGACATCGGGGAACGACACCGCGTACTTGACCAGGAAATTGAGCATTCGCGCATACACGCGCGGCGAATTTTGCCACTCGAGATGGACGCGCTGCAGCAGCGCGACCTTGTCCACATCGCCGCCGGGCTGCTTGGACAACACGCGCGGGTCGGCGGTTTCATCCATGGTCATCGCCACCGCCACATCCGAATGCAGCAGCACATTCATTTCGAAATGATCGTGCTCGCGGAGCAGGCGCGGCATGTCCTCCAGCAGTTCTTCGTAGCGTTGCACCCACTCCCGGCGATGCAGCTTGAACGCCGCGCGATTCTGCAGGCGTACCCGCGTCACCACGCCGAGCGCGCCCAGCGAGCAGCGCGCAGCGTCGAACACGTGCGGATAGCGCTGCGCGTCGCAGTCAATGGCATCGCCGCTCGCGGTCAGCAGGCGCAGGCCCACCACCTGGTCGGAGTACGAGCCGAAACGTGGCCCGGTGCCGTGTGTCGAGGTGGCAATGGCGCCGGCCAGCGTCTGGTAGTCGATGTCGGCCATGTTTGGCAATGCCAAGCCCGCCTGCGCCAACGGGGCGCCCATCTGCGACATCGGCGTGCCTGCCCACCATTCCGACTGCCGGGACTGGGCGTCGTGGCGAAGCATTCCCTGCAGGTTGCCGAGCGACAGCACGGTGTCGTCGGTGGGCACCAGCGCACTGAACGAATGGCCGGACCCCACTGGCCGCACTGTGCCGGGGGCGTTGCGCAAGGCGTCGGCCAGCTGCGCCTCGGTGGCCGGTGCGATTCGCGCTGCCGGCAGGCAGGACTGCGCGCCCGACCAGTTGCGCCACGGTATCGGCCGGGCCGCGTTCGCCTTCCCCGGCCCCAGGAGACCCAACAGCCCCAGGGCTCCCAATCCTTTGATCAACTCCCGGCGCGTCGATTTCATCAGGTCACTGCTCCAGCCGCGTGCCGGACATGTAGCCGATCAAGGCGGCGTATTGTTCCTCGCTGCAGTCTGCGCATGCGCCCATTGGCGGCATCCCGTTGAACCCGTTGATGGTGTGTTCCAGCAGCATCTCGCGCCCCTTGCCCATGCGCGGCGCCCACGCGCCACGATCACCCGCCAGCGGCGCACCGCTCGCCGGATTGGCGTGGCAGGTGGCGCAGCTTCGCGCATAGATCGGTTGCAGTTCGGCCGCAAGCGCCGGCGGGGCCTGCGCCGCGACTGCCGTTTTTTCCTGGCACCCCGTCACTGGCAGCAGCAACGCCCACACCATCGCGAGCGCAAACAAGGGGCGGTTGAAGAATGGCAGCATCAGAGAGAAGCCCGGACAGCGTTGGCCGTACTTCACCATGCACCGCAGCGAAGGGACAGGGGCTTGCGGCGGCCAATTCCGGCGACATGGCGCCTAGCGTGCCTGGCGCAGCGCGCCCGGCGCCTGGCCAAGCCAGCGCTTGCACGCACGTCGGAACGCCCGAGCATCGGAAAACCCGAGGCGTCGGCTGGCTTCGGCGACGGTCACCCCCGCGTTCTCCAGCAGGTCGCGCGCCGCCTGTGCACGCACACGGTCGCGAATCCCGCGAAACGAGGCACCCGCTTCGCTCAACCGCCGACGCAGGGTCCTGGGGCTGAGTTCCAGCGCGCGCGCCAACTGCTCGACCGACAGCCGCTGCTGGCCCGGCCGCAGCAGCAGCTGCTCGACAGCGGCCACCGTGCCCAGCGCCTCCAGCTGTGCGTGCCGCTCCAGTTGCGCGCACAACTGCGCCGACAGGGCGGCGTCGTGACGCGGCATCGGCCTGTCCAGCCAGCCGGGGGCAATCACGAGCACATTGCGACGGCTGCCGAAGCGCGGCTCGCAGCCAAACAGCTCACGGTAACGGTGGAGGTGGTCAGGCGCCGGGTAGGCGAGCTCCAGCGACTGCAGCACCACCGGCTCGCCCAGCTCGACGCGAAACAACTCCAGCACGCTGGCGAGCAGCTCCTCGATCAAGAACATCGCCACCTGCGCGTCTCGCAGGCGCGGTCGGACTTCCAGCATCGCGCCGGACGCCGACGGCACCAGTTCGATATCGACCAGCGCGCCGCCGGCGGGGTAATACCGCCCCCCCAGCTGCACCGCTTCGCCAACGGTCGCCGCAGTCACGAATGCCTGCCCCAGCAGCCCGAAGCTGGCCAAGCCCTGCCCCAGCCCAATCTCCAACCCCAGATCGGCCCGCGCAGTCAGCTGCAGCGCGCGACGGATCATCCTCCACGCCTGCCGGTTGGACACCAGCGCGCCCGCGCGCAACGCCTGCACGTCCAGCCCAAGCCCTGCGTACAGGCGCTCGGGTGCGATGCCGAAGGCGGCGACTCGCTCGCACAGCGTGACCAGCAGGTAGGGAATGACGTCCGGTGCGAACTGGCTGGAATCAAGCTTGTGCCGCGACATCGGACGAAAACCTCCCGCAATGCTCGCCGTCGTGCGAATCCGACCCCGCATCCACCGGGGCTGCACGCGCCGAAAACATGTAAACTAACACTTCGCGACGTAGCGCCATGCGCCCGCCGCAGACTCGCAAGAGTCGCCCAAGCGCCGCGTGCGCGGGAGTTCGCGACATGCGGCTCTGCAACACCGTCTATGGTGGCCCCGTCGGCCCCTCGCGACGCTAGGTCGAAAATCCCGCCAGGGCCGGAAGGCAGCAACGGTATCGACTGATGCGGGCGCCGAGGTCAGCCGGCGGGGCCGCCACCTTTCCAGCCAGGCACTTTTGACCGGCGCGGCCAGGCCGGACGAGCTGGATGGCGCTAGTACCCCAGCTTCCAGGCAGCGTCGTACGCCGCGCGCAACTGCTCGAACCCTGCCTCCGCCTGCTGCCCGCGCAGCTTGCGCAGTGAACGCAGCAGGCGTTGCAGGTTGCCCTCGCGCCAGCCTGTCGCGGGAATGCGCAAGCAGGACTGGTCGAAGTCGATCATCCAGCCGCGCCCGTGTTCGTCGAACAAGATGTTGTAGGCATTGAGGTCGGCGTGGTCCAGCCCGCCGCGATGGAAACGGGCAATCAGTTGGCCTGTCGCCTCCCACGGCGCCTCACCCGCGTCTGCCAGCGCCGCCAGCGAGCGCACGCCATGCAGGCGCTGCATCAAGATCGCAGCGCGATAATGCATGCCTTCGCGGCGATACCAGGCCGCGAATGGCATTGGCACCGGCAAGTTCTTCGCCCGCAACACGCGCAGCAGGCGAAACTCGGCAAAGCTGCGGACCCGGTTGATCCCGCGCCACAGGTGCGCGTCCCGGCTGAACTTCGCCGCCAGCCCGCCGCGCAAATAGTGGCGCAGCAGCGCATCCCCCTGGCCAAAATCGATGAACCACGCGCCACCGCGCCCGCCTTCGGAGACCGGCTGCGCCGCGCCCCCCCAGTGCTGCAAGTCGAACCAGGCAGATTCGGGTTGCCGCAACTGGGTGCGGTCGAACAGAATCGCACCATAGCCGCGCGTGTCGCGGAACGGCGTCAGGTGCTCGTTGGCGTCGAATCCTGTCATTTCTGCGAGTGTAGCAATCGCGTGCAAAAAGCCCATGCCCCGCGCTCCATCTGCCTGCTGCGCCTATCGGCATTGGGCGACGTCACCCACGTGCTGCCGTTGCTGCACACCCTGCGCGACGCTTGGCCCAACGTGGCACTGAGCTGGATCATCGGCAAGGCCGAGCACCGCCTGCTGGCGGGCTTGCCCGGCGTGCGCTTCGTCGAATACGACAAGGCTTCGGGCTTTGCCGGCATGCGCACCCTTCGCCGCGAACTGGGCCAGCGCTTCGATGCCTTGCTGCAGCTGCAGGTGTCGGCACGCGCCAACCTGCTGTCCGCATTCGTCCCTGCGCAACGGCGGATCGGCTACGACCGCGCGCGCAGCAAGGAAGGCCACGGCCTGTTCATCAACGAGCGCATTCCCGACCGGTCCGGCGGTCACGTGCTGGATGCGATCGGCAGCTTCTGCGAGCCGCTGGGGCTGACCCGCACGCATGTCAGCTGGAAACTGCCCGTCCCCGAAGCGGCGCATGCGTGGGCGCACGCGCAGTGGGATGAGGACGGCCGGCACACGCTGATGGTGTCGCCCTGCTCCAGCCACGCGCTGCGCAACTGGCGGGCAGACCGCTACGCCGCGCTGGCCGACCATGCCATCGCCCAGGGCTGGCGGGTGGTGCTGTGCGGCGGGCGCAGCGAACTCGAACGGGCCACAGGCACTGCCATCCTGGCCGCCATGCGCGAGCATGGCCGCGTGCTTGACCTGATTGGCAAGGACACGCTGAAACAGTTGCCGGCACTGCTGGCCCGCGCCGACCTGCTGGTGACGCCGGACTCCGGCCCGATGCACATCGCCAACGCGATGGGCAGCAAGGTGCTGGGCCTGCATGCCGCCACCAACCCGGAACGCAGCGGCCCCTACTCCGACCGCCGCTTCTGCGTGAACCGCTATGACGACGCGGCGCGCAAGTACCGCGGCATGCCCGGCTCGGATCTGAAATGGGGAACCAAGATCGAAGCCGATGGCGTGATGGACCTGGTCACCGTGGCCGATGCGATCGCCGCGTTCGAACGCTTCCGCGCGCGCCACGCCTGATCAGGCACCGCTTCCCGAACCGTAGTCCTGATACGACTTCTCCTCGACGTAGGCCGAGCCCAGCGCCAGGTTGATGTCCTTCTTGATCCGCGCGCGGGTGTCGTTCTCGAAATACACGCTGCGTGCCAGCCGGATGAAGTCGGCATCGAACGCCTGCGCCCGCTCCTGCAGGCGGATCTCGTCTTCGATCACCCACAACCGTTCGTTGACCGCCTTCAACCCGGCGCGCAACCCGGCAATATCCTGCTGCGAGGCCGGATGCGCCGCCCAGGTGCGCTCCAGCGCCTCCAGCTCCGCGCGCACATTGGCCAGCTTGGCGGCATCGCTCATGCGCTCCGACTTGATCTGCAGGATCGCGATCTTGTCCAGAAGTTCGCCGAAAGAGACGGGGACGAGGATTTCGGACATCGGGGCACCGGGCTGAGGACGGGCCTTCAGTGTAGCCGCCTTGCTCGCACACCTGCCGCCCCGTATGATGTGCGGCCGCTGTACACCCAGGTTTTCGGAGAGGTGGCAGAGCGGTTGAATGTACCTGACTCGAAATCAGGCGTAGGTGTGAGCCTACCGGGGGTTCGAATCCCCCCCTCTCCGCCAGATACGAAAAACGCCCCTTGCGGGCGTTTTTCGTCTGTGCGGGACGCAACGCAGGGCGCCTTCCAGTCCAGCCACGGCAGCGCCCAAGTCGAGACATCCATCAACCTTTGCTGGACTTTCGACACAGGCCGAAGCCGCTTGCGCTGCGGCATCATGGCCCATCAGGCCACTGCGTCCGGTTTGCCCGCATCCCTGCGTTTCCTTCCACAAGCCACGACGATTGCCGCACGCATGATCGAATTCGGACACCTGACCCACGTCGGCCTGCGCCGCGAGCTGAACGAAGACACGTACTACGGCGACAGCGAGCTTGGCCTGTGGCTGGTCGCCGACGGCATGGGCGGTCATGAATATGGCGAGGTCGCCAGCGCGCTGGCGCGCGAGACCATCGTCCGCGAGGTGCGCGCCGGCAACAGCCTGGCCGGCGCAATCCGGGTGGCCGACGAAGAAATCATCCATTGCTCCAAGCGTCGCGGCGACAGCCTGCCGATGGGCACCACCGTGGTGGCCGCGCGGGTGAACGGCAATCGCTTCGAGGTGGCGTGGGTGGGCGATAGCCGGGTCTATCTGTGGCGCGACGCTGCGCTCACCCAGATTTCCCACGATCACAGCTATGTGCAGGAACTGATTGCACAGGGCGCGATCAGCGCCGACCAGGCGCGCAGCCACCCGCACCGCAACGTGGTGACCCAGGCGCTGGGCGTGACCGACCCGCAGCAGCTGAATGTGGAAACCCTGGCCGGCGAGCTGCGTCCCGGCATGCAGCTGTTGCTGTGCAGCGATGGCCTGACCGAGGAAGTCGATGACCACCACATCGCGCAAGTGCTGGCCCACTGCGAATGCAGCGCGCAGGAATGCGTCGATGGCCTGGTGGCTGCCGCGCTGGATGGTGGCGGCTCCGACAACGTGACCGTCATCCTGGTGCGCCGGCACTGATTGCAGCCGGCCGGGTGACTCACCCTCCGCTGACGTCCAGTTCCAGCCACGCGCAGCGACCCGCCTTCTTCTGCAACGCCGCCAGCCTCGCGGCATGCGCCTCCGCTTCACCCTCCCCGATGCGCACGCGCGGGCGCGATGCGACATCGCCAACCCGTACCGCGATCCGTTCTGCAGCCGCCACCGTCGCCGCCGACTCAGTGCCAAAGCCGATCTCCCCCTGGCCCGAAGTCAGCGCCAGATAGACATCGGTCAGGATCTGCGCATCCAGCAGCGCGCCGTGCAACTGGCGCTGCGAGTTGTCCACCCCCAGCCGCCTGCACAGCGCATCCAGTGAATTGCGTTGCCCCGGGTAGCGCTGCCGGGCAAGCTGCAGGGTGTCCTCCACCGTGCAGCGATCAAGCACTTTCCCGCGCCCCTCCAGCCGCGCCAACTCGGCATCCAGAAAACCCAGATCGAATGCGGCGTTGTGGATGATCAGTTCGCTGCCTTCGATGAAGTCCAGGAATTCGCCGGCGATGTCGGCAAAGCGCGGCTTGTCGGCCAGGAACTCCAGGCTGAGCCCGGTGACTTCCTGTGCGCCCTGCTCGAACGCACGATCGGGATTGAGGTAGCGATGGAACGTGCGCCCGGTTGGTCGACGCTCCAGCAATTCCACGCAGCCGATCTCGACGACGCGATTGCCCTTTCTCCACTCCAGCCCGGTGGTTTCGGTATCCAGAACGATTTGCCGCATCAGCCTGCCTGCCCCTTGTATGCCGTTGCCTGATCGCGCGCCAGCGCGTCCACGCGCTCGTTGTCGGGGTCGCCGCTGTGACCCTTGACCCAGCGCCAGTCCACCACGTGCCTGGATGCCGCAGCATGCAGGCGCTCCCACAAGTCACGGTTTTTCACCGGGGCGCCACCTGCGGTTTTCCAGCCACGCCGGATCCAGCCTGCCATCCACTCCAGAATGCCCTGGCGGACGTACTGCGAATCGGTGGTGAGCACCACTTCGCAGGGTTCGCGCAGTGTTTCCAGGGCCGCGATCGCCGCCATCAACTCCATGCGATTGTTGGTGGTCTGGGCGTCGCCGCCCACCAGCTCGCGCTCGATCCCGCGCCAGCGCAGCAGCGCAGCCCAGCCACCCGGCCCCGGATTCCCCAGGCAGGCGCCATCAGTATGGATTTCGACCCGCTTTTGCGACGCATTCATGCCGGTGTTCCTGCCTGCCAGCCAAGCACGCGCGGCGTCGGCAACGGCGTCAGTGGCCACCTGCGTTTTTCGGCACGCAGCAGGAACGCTGCCCGCAGCCCGACCCCTGCCTGCAAGCGCGGCACCGGGGTGACGTTCCAGCTTGGCCCCAGCCCCTGCGAGATGGCTTCCGGCAGCAGCCCGGCACTGCGCAGCAGCCGTCGCCATGTCACCGGCTCACGCGCGCGCAGGGCGTGGCCGCGCCAACGCAGCCGATACGGGGTGATCGGGTTGAGTGCCAACAGCCACAGCCAGCCGCCCGGGAGCAACACCCGTGCGCCCTCCTCAAGCAGCGCGCGCGGGTCGCAGCCGGCATCCCCCGCATGCTGGACCACGACAATCGCGCAGGACTCGCTGGCCACCGGCAGCGGCAGGGTGCAGCGCAGGCCGCCACCCAAGGTCGCCCCCTCCGCCCAGTGCAGGCGCAGCACCGCCGCACCGCCCATCTGCCCGGGAAGCGCCATCGAGGCCGGCCCCAGCCACAGGCTCGGCTGCCCCGGCCGCTGCCGCAGCGCTTCGCCGATGCAGCCGGCCTCACTGGCCAACACGGCTTGTCCGGCAGCACCGGCAAACCAGGCATCGGCTGCCACGGCATCGGGTTGTGATCTGGTCGAGGACAGCGGCATGATCGGCAGTTTGCGGGAAACCTCGCGCGCCGTCACGGCTGGACAAATGGATCTACTGCCGATTCCCGCCTTGCAGGACAATTACATCTGGCTGCTGCGCGATGCCGGCGGCCGCGCGCTGGTGGTTGATCCGGGCGATGCAGGTCCGGTATTGGCGGCACTGGATGATGGCCCGCCGCCACATGCCATCCTGTTGACCCATCATCATCACGATCACATTGGCGGCGTGCCCGCATTGCTGGCGCGCTGGCCGGGCACCCCCGTCATCGCGCCACGCGACGAGCGCATCGCTCGCGCCAGCGTGCGCGTGGACGACGGCGAGCGGATCAAGATCGGCGCATGGCGGTTCGATGTGATCGCCGTTCCCGGCCATACCCGCAGCCACCTCGCCTATCACGGCGAAGGCCTGCTGTTCTGCGGCGACACGCTGTTCAGCCTCGGCTGCGGGCGGATGTTCGAAGGCACGCCTGCGCAAATGCACGCATCCCTGCAACGCCTGGCCGCCCTGCCCGACGCGACGTGGGTCTGCTGCGCGCACGAATACACGCAGGCCAATGCCGCATTCGCGCACGCCGTTGATCCAGACAATCCCTCCCTGCAGGCGCGCGTGCGGGAAGTCCTCGCGCTGCATCAGGCGCAGGTCCCCACGCTGCCCACACGGCTGGTGGACGAACGCGCCTGCAACCCGTTCCTGCGTTGTTTTGCGCCCTCCGTGCGCGCGGCGGCGCAGCACCAGACCCGCCAGCCGCTGCTGGACGACAGCATGGTGTTCGGCGCGCTGCGTGCCTGGAAGGATGGCTTTCGCGCCTGATTGCCGGCCGCGCCACACTGGCCGCAAACCCGCGCGCAAGGCACACTAGAGCATTCGCTCGAAGCGCCCCACGCGCATCATTCAAGGAGACACCATGGGATTCCTGCAGGGCAAACGCGCGCTGGTCACCGGCATCGCCAGCCAGCGTTCAATCGCAACCGGCATCGCCGATGCCATGCACCGCGAAGGTGCGGAACTGGCGCTGACCTACCAGAACGAAAAGCTCAAGTCGCGCGTCGAGGACGCCGCCGCCGGGTACGGCAGCAGCATCGTGTTGCCGCTGGACGTGGCCGATGACGCGCAGATCGACAACTGCTTCGCCGAACTGGGCAAGCACTGGAGCGACGGCTTCGACATCCTCGTGCACTGCATCGCGTTCGCCCCGCGCGAAGCGATTGAGGGCGATTTCCTCGACGGCATCAACCGCGAGCGCTACCACATCGCCCACGACATCAGCGCCTACTCGCTGGCCGCGCTGGGCAAGGCCGCGCGCCCGCTGATGAAAGGCCGCAACGGCAGCATCCTCACCCTGTCCTACCTCGGCGCCGAACGCGCACTGGCCAACTACAACACGATGGGCGTGGCCAAGGCCTCGCTGGAAGCCACCGTGCGCTACATGGCGATGGCGCTGGGCCCGGAGGGCACCCGCGTGAACGCGATCTCGGCCGGCCCGATCCGCACCCTGGCGGCGTCCGGCGTGGCCAATTTCCGCAAGATGCTCAGCCAGTTCGAGACCGCGGCGCCACTGCGCCGGGTGGTGACCATCGAGGACGTGGGCAACGCCGCCGCGTTCCTGTGTTCAGACCTGGCCGCAGGCATCACCGGCGAAGTGACCTACGTCGATGCCGGCTACAACATCATGGGCATGAGCGGCATCGACTGACCGCAACGCGCGTTGCCGCAACGAAAAACGCCCGGCACTGCCGGGCGTTTTCGTTGCCTGGGCCGAAGCAACCTACAGCCGGTCTTCCGCCACTTCGATTTTGTAATTGCCGCGCATGGCGCGCACGAAGGCATCCTGCGCGAACTGGCCTGTCATGTCCGACGCTTCCTTGCGCTGCTTGGCACGAATTTGCGGGGTGATCTGGGTCAGGTCGCCATCACGCACCGCACGCACGGCGAACACCAGGTAACCGCCGCCAGCGCGGGTCATGCCAACCGGCAGCACGCCACCGCGCGCGCGCGGCAGGTTGAAAAACGCGGCCACGGCCTCTGCCGATGGTGCCTGGCTGCGCCGATCAAGGTCGTTGACCTCGTTGACCGCCAGTCCGGATTCCCGCGCAGCCGCGTCCAACCCCTTCGCCTGCGCTGCCTTGACCAGTGCTTCGGCTGCCGCTTGCGCCGCTTTCTGCTGCCTGTCCGCGTGAATCGATGCCACGACTGCGTCACGCACCTGTGCCAGCGGCATCGCCTGCTCCGGCTTGTGCTCGATCACCCGGATCAGCACCGTGCGCAGCGGGCCAACTTCGATGGGATCACTGGCGGTACCGTCCTGCATCAACGCCTCGGAAAACGCGGCGCGGAGCACCTTCTGTTCGGACGCAATGCCGGGGGCGCCGGCCCGACTGAACACCGGCGTCGTCTGCACCGCCAGGCCCAGCGCCTTGGCAGCCGGCACCAACGAGGTGGGGTTCTTGTACACCGCGTCCACCAGCTTGCCGGTCAACTCGTTGAACGCCTGCTCGCGCCCACCTTCCTGCACTTCCTTCTCGAGCTCGGCGCGCACATCCTCGAACGAACGCTGGGCACCGGCCTGCACCTGGTTGAGCTTGATGACGTGCCAGCCGAAGTCGGACTTCACCGGCCCGCGCACTTCACCCGCCTGCATCGCGAACGCGGCCGCATCGAATGCCCCTGGCATGCTGCCCTTGCCAATCCAGCCCAGGTCTCCGCCATTGGCCTTGGAGCCGGCATCGTCGGAATTGGCACGCGCCAGCGCGGCGAAATCCGCGCCCGGTGCCTGCGCCTCGGCAGCCAGCTGCTTGGCCTTGGCCTCGGCTGCCTTCTTCTGCACTTCACTGGCATTCGCCGGCACCGCGACCAGAATATGCGCGACCTCGCGCCGTTCCGCGGTGGAGTACTTGGAAATCTGGTCCTGGTAGCGCTTGCGCAGGGCGGCCTCGTCGGTGGCAGGCGCCGGCAGCTTGCTGCCATCCACCTCCACGTATTCCAGACGCACGGTTTCCGGGCTGCGGTACTGGCCCTGATGGGTCTTGTACCAGGCCTCGATCTGCGCCGGCGTCACCTCCGCCGTATCTGCCGCAGGCGGCGGCAACAGCACGAAGCCGACGTCGCGACGCTCGAACAGCAGACGGGTCAGGCGATCGAGCTCGGCATCGGTCACGAACGCGGACGCGGCAACGCCCACCGGGATCAATGCGGTCTTCAGGCTCTCGCGGACCTTGCTTTCGTACTGCGTTGGCGCCATCGGCGGACGCCCACCCGCCAGCTGCATCTGGTAACGCTCGGCATTGAACGCGCCGTCCACCTGGAACGCCGGCGTGCTCTGGATGTTGTCCCGCACCTCGGCATCGCTGACCACGACGTTGGCGCGATCGGCAGCGAGCAGCATCAGCTGTTCATCCACCATCGCATCCACGATCCGGCGCTTGTTTTCAACCGACTCGAACGCCTTGGGATCGAAGTTCTCGCCCTGCTGCGCGCGCATGCGCATGCGCGCATCCTCAAGACGCTCCCGGTACGCCTGCGAATCGATGTCATGGACATCCCACAGGTAGGTGACCGGCCACACCTGCGGTGCCGACTTCCACCACGAGGGCGGCTGTGCGATGCGGGCCACGTAGGTGTCCACCCGCTGCGACATGTACGACTCCAT
Organism: Thermomonas paludicola; assembly: GCF_024498955.1. GTDB lineage: Bacteria > Pseudomonadota > Gammaproteobacteria > Xanthomonadales > Xanthomonadaceae > Thermomonas > Thermomonas paludicola. The sequence goes on from NZ_CP093311.1 coordinate 2,032,075, forward strand.
CCCGAAGAAGGCGAATGGAACGATCAACAAGCCAAGGATGACGGTGGCAACCCAACCGGAGGTCTTTTCGCGAAGTTTATGCAGCATGAGAAGGCGACTATGAGGCGTAGCCACGTAGTCTAACGCGAGCTGGCGCCAACGGCATGGACTCGCCGCATGCCGCTGCCCCTGAAAAAGCAAAAAGCCCTGCATCGCTGCAAGGCTTTTGCTTCAACTGGCGGAGTGGACGGGACTCGAACCCGCGACCTCCGGCGTGACAGGCCAGCATTCTAACCGACTGAACTACCACTCCGCTGTGAGCCGACAATTGTACGTACCAATACTGGCGCGTGCAAGTTTTTTTTCCTGGTGGGCACTGAGGGGATCGAACCCCCGACCCGCTCCTTGTAAGGGAGCCGCTCTACCGCTGAGCTAAGTGCCCGGGCCGGGCATTATCGCAGCACAAAGCACCTGGAGGAACAGGTTCCCAAGAAAAAGCCCGGCTTTTGGCCGGGCTTCTTGCAACACATGGCAACAACGATCAGTTGACCGCGTCCTTCAGTGCCTTGCCGGCCTTGAACGCCGGGTTCTTGGAAGCCTTGATCTTGATGGTGTCGCCGGTGCGCGGGTTGCGGCCGGTACGGGCAGCACGCTTGCGAACCGAGAAGGTACCGAAGCCCACGAGGGTCACGGTATCGCCCTTCTTGAGGGCCTTGGTGATGGCGGCAACCATCGCGTCGACTGCGCGGCCGGCGTCGGCCTTGGTCAGTTCGGCGTTGTCGGCCACGGCTTCGATGAATTCGGCTTTGTTCATTTGCTTATTGGCTCCGTTGCGGGAAAGTGACGCAGAGAATTCATTGCCCGAAACCAACGGCGCTCCCCTGCCCTGGTTTCGGATGTGCCACGGCGGCTGTTCTGCAATCGCCGCGGTTGCCAATCTTATACCAGTGCAATTTCCTCCATGCAACACTGAAAACAAGCACTGGTGCGGCTTCCAGCCCAGTTCCGACGAATGGTTGCCAACCCCGGACTTTCAGTGCTTGACGGCGGCACGAGAACCTGTCTTGGGTTTGCCCTTGGCTTCCGCCAGTCGCGGGGCCACGCGCGCGCCCTCGGGCTTGCGCGAGGGCAACGGATGTTCAAGCGCCAGATCCAGCACCTCGTCAATCCACTTCACCGGGATGATTTTCATGTGCCGCGTGACGGTGGCCGGGATATCGGCAAGGTCCTTGCGGTTCTCGTCGGGAATGATCACGGTCTTGATGCCGCCGCGCAGCGCCGCCAGCAGCTTCTCCTTCAGGCCACCGATGGCGCTGACCCGGCCGCGCAGGGTGATCTCGCCGGTCATCGCCACGTCATGTCGCACCGGAACCCTGGTCAGCATCGACACCAGCGCGGTGGCCATGGCAATGCCGGCACTGGGCCCGTCCTTCGGGGTGGCGCCATCCGGCACGTGCACGTGCACGTCGTGTTTCTGCAGGAAATCGACGTCGATACCGAGCTGGCCCGTCCGCGCCCGCACGACCGACAGCGCCGCCGAAGCCGACTCCTTCATGACGTCCCCGAGCTGCCCGGTGAGGATCAGCGCCCCCTTGCCCGGCACCAGCGTGGACTCGATCTGCAACAGGTCGCCGCCGGCTTCCGTCCACGCCAGGCCGGTGACCAGGCCGATTTCGTTTTCGGCTTCCGCGCGGCCGTAGTCGAAGCGCTGCACCCCCAGATACTTGTCCAGGTTCTTGCCGTTGACGTTGACCGTCTTCGGTTTTGCACTCTTCGGCTGCGCGCCCTTGAGCGCAATCTCCTTGACCACCTTGCGCGCGATCTTCGCAATCTCGCGTTCGAGGCTGCGCACGCCCGACTCGCGCGTGTAGTAGCGGACGATGTCGGTGATCGCGCTGTCTGCAATGGCCAGCTCACCCTCGCGCAACCCGTTGGCCTTGAGCTGTTTCGGCACCAGGTAGCGGGTCGCGATGTTGAGCTTCTCCTCCTCGGTGTAGCCGGGGATGCGGATCACCTCCATGCGGTCCAGCAACGGGCCGGGAATGTTCAGCGAATTGGCAGTCGCCACGAACATCACCTCGGACAGATCAAGATCCACCTCCAGGTAGTGGTCGTTGAACGTGTGGTTCTGCTCCGGGTCCAGCACCTCCAGCAGCGCCGAAGACGGGTCGCCGCGAAAATCCATCGACATCTTGTCGATTTCATCCAGCATGAACAGCGGGTTCCGGGTGGCGACCTTGTTGAGGTTCTGCACGATCCGGCCCGGCATCGAGCCGACATAGGTGCGGCGATGGCCGCGGATCTCGGCCTCGTCGCGCACGCCACCCAGCGCCATGCGCACGAACTTGCGATTGGTGGCCTTGGCAATGCTCTGCCCCAGCGAGGTCTTGCCGACGCCGGGCGGGCCCACCAGGCACAGAATTGGCCCCTTCATCTTGCTCACCCGCGACTGCACCGCGAGGTATTCGAGGATGCGCTCCTTGACCTTTTCCAAGCCGTAGTGATCGGCATCCAGCGTTGCCTGCGCCGCCTTCAGATCCTTCCTGACCTTGCTCCGCGCTTTCCACGGCACGCCCAGCAACCAGTCGAGGTAGTTGCGCACCACACCGGCTTCCGCCGACATCGGCGACATTTGCTTGAGCTTGGCCAACTCCGCGCGCGCCTTGGCTTCCACCGGCTTGGGCATGCCGGCGGCAGCGATCTTCCTGGCGATTTCCTCGAGATCGTTGGGCGCATCGTCGAGCTCGCCCAGTTCCTTCTGGATCGCCCTCATCTGTTCATTGAGGTAGTACTCGCGCTGGCTCTTCTCCATCTGCGACTTGACCCGGCCGCGGATGCGCTTTTCCATCTGCTGCACGTCGATCTCGCCATCCACCATCCCCACCAGGAGCTCGAGCCGCTCGGCGGTATCCAGGGCTTCCAGCAGCTTCTGCTTGTCGGCCAGGCGCACGCCCAGATGGGCGGCCACCGTGTCGGCCAGCCGTTCCGGCTCATCGATCCCCGACAAGGTCTGCAGCAGCTCGGGCGGCAGCTTGCGGTTGGTCTTGATGTACTGCTCGAACAGCGACAACAACGTGCGTCCGATCGCCTGCAGCTCGCGCGGTTCGCGGCTGGGCGCACCGGCCTGCGGCGCGCTCGCCTCCAGCACCTCGGCCTCGGCGAACAGCGCGCCGTCCTGCGCATGCACTTGCCCCACGCGTGCGCGCGAAAGCCCCTCGACCAGCACCTTGATGGTGCCATCCGGCAACTTCAGCAATTGCAGAACCTGCGCCATGGTGCCGATCGCGTGCAGATCCGCTGCCTGCGGGTCATCGGTATCGGCGGATTTTTGCGCAACCAGCAGGATGTGCTTGTCGCCCTCCACGGCGATGTCCAGCGCGCGGATCGACTTCTCGCGGCCCACGAACAGCGGGATCACCATGTGCGGGAATACAACCACGTCGCGCAGCGGCAGTACCGGCAGGGCTGAGGATTCATGACGGGTAGGGGCGGCCATGCGAAGACTCCAGATTGCGGCTGCGGCGCACCTGCGCCGCCGTGCTTGGTTTATGGGGCTGCCCGCAGCAGGTTGCAAGCGGCATTTCCAGCGCACGCGAAATCCGCAATGGAATCAGCAGGTTGCGAACGCCAGAATGCAAAAGCCGCCCGCAGGCGGCTTGTGCACTGGCACGACATCCGCCTCAGTCGGCGGCAGCGGCCTTGGCTGGCGCAGGCACGTTCTGGTAGATCAGGTACGGCTCGGACTTGTGTTCGATCACCGATTCATCCACCACCACCTTGCTGACGTTTTCCAGCGACGGCAGGTCGTACATCGTGTCCAGCAGCACGGATTCGACGATGGTGCGCAGGCCGCGCGCGCCAGTCTTGCGCTTGAGCGCCTTTTTCGCGATGGCCGAGAGCGCGTCCGGACGGATCTCCAGGTCCACGCCTTCCATCTCGAACAGCTTCCTGAACTGCTTGGTGATGGCGTTTTTCGGCTCGGTCAGGATCTTGATCAGCGCCGCTTCGTCCAGCTCTTCCAAGGTCGCCACCACCGGCAAGCGGCCGACGAATTCCGGGATCAACCCATACTTGATCAAGTCTTCCGGCTCGACCTGGGCCAGCACCTGGCCGATGTCGGCCTTGCGTTCGGCGCTCTTGACCTTGGCACCGAAGCCGATCCCGCCGGAGTCGTTGGAACGCTGCTGGATGACCTTGTCCAACCCGGCGAACGCGCCGCCGACGATGAACAGGATGTTGCGGGTGTCGACCTGCAGGAACTCCTGCTGCGGATGCTTGCGCCCGCCCTGCGGCGGCACGCTGGCCAAGGTGCCTTCGATCAGCTTCAGCAGCGCCTGCTGCACGCCTTCACCGGACACGTCGCGGGTGATCGACGGGTTCTCGGACTTGCGGCTGATCTTGTCGATCTCGTCGATGTAGACGATGCCCTGCTGCGCCTTTTCGACGTCGTAGTCGCACTTCTGCAGCAGCTTCTGGATGATGTTTTCCACGTCCTCGCCGACGTAGCCGGCTTCGGTCAGCGTGGTGGCATCGGCCATGGTGAACGGCACGTTGAGCGTGCGCGCCAGCGTTTCCGCCAACAGCGTCTTGCCCGAGCCGGTGGGCCCGACCAGCAGGATGTTGGACTTGGCCAGCTCGATGTCGTCCGACTTCTGCCGGCTTTCGATGCGCTTGTAGTGGTTGTAAACCGCCACCGCGAGCGTCTTCTTCGCCCGCTGCTGGCCGATCACGTACTGGTCCAGTACCTCGAGGATTTCACGCGGCTTGGGCAGCGAGCTGCGGTTGGACTGCGCCTTTTCCTCGAGTTCCTCGCGGATGATGTCGTTGCACAGCTCGACGCATTCATCGCAAATGAACACGCTGGGGCCGGCAATCAGCTTGCGCACCTCATGCTGGCTCTTCCCGCAGAAGGAGCAATACAGGATCTTGCCATTGTCGCCGGTGTTGCGTCCCTGACGGTCTTCGCTCATTCGCTACTCACTCGCCGCACTGCTGCGGCCATTGCCCGAGAATACCATAGCCCTCCGCCGGGCCAGCGGAAGGAACGTTCGTCTGGATCGCCCGCACAAGACCGGTAACGGCCATCGCGGGCAAGACTCAAGCGGATTGAATGGACTCGTCCGGGCGCCGGCTCAGCACTTCATCCACCAAGCCATATTCGCGGGCGGCTTCGGCCCCCTTGAAGTTGTCGCGGTCGGTGTCACGTGCGATCACGTCGATCGGCTGGCCGGTGTGGCGGGCCAGGATTTCGTTGAGGCGCTCGCGCATTGCCAGGATCTCGCGCGCCTGGATGTCGATGTCGGTGGCCTGGCCCTGCGCGCCGCCCAGCGGCTGATGGATCATCACCCGCGAATTGGGCAGTGCATAGCGCTTGCCGGCCGCGCCTGCCGCCAGCAGCACCGCGCCCATCGAGCAGGCTTGGCCAACGCAGATCGTGCTGACGTCCGGCTTGATGTACTGCATGGTGTCGTAGATCGCCATGCCGGCGGTGACCACGCCACCCGGCGAGTTGATGTACAGGCTGATGTCCTTCTCGGGATTCTCGGCTTCCAGGAACAGCATCTGCGCAACGACCACGTTGGCCACGTGATCGTCGATGCCGCCCACCAGGAAGATGACCCGTTCCTTCAGCAGGCGCGAATAGATGTCGTACGCGCGCTCGCCGCGGCTGGTCTGTTCGACCACCATCGGCACCAGGTTGAGGGATTTGATCGGGTCCATGGATTCTCGCTTTTGGCTGTGTGGGGCTGCCCCGGATTACGGGCTGATCGCTTCCTGGAAGCTCAATGCCTGCTCGGTATGCTGGGCGCGCTCGGCGATCCAATCGATCACCTGCTCTTCCATCACGCGATTCTGCAGACCCTGCATCAACTGGGGGTCGTTGCGGTACAACGCAATGACCTGCTCGGGCTGTTCATAGGTGGAGGCGATCAATCGCATGGTTTCGTTCAGGCGCTCTGGCTCCAGGCGCAGCTCGTTGCGGCGCGCGACCTCACCCACCAACAAGGCCATCAGCACGCGCTTGCGCGCTGCGTCCTGGAACGCCTCGGGGCCGGCGGTCAGCTGCTGGCCTTGGCGGCTCGCCTGCTCGGCCGCATTGGCCATCAACATGCGCGCCTCGTTCTCGACCAGCCGCGGTGGCAGCTCGACGTCCTTGTAGGCTTCGGTCAGCTGCTCACCCACTTCGCGGCGCAGGCGGTTCATCAGCGCACCCTTCAGCTCGCGCTCCAGGTTGCTGCGGATGTCGGCCTTGAACTGCTCGACATCGCCGCTGCGAACGCCGAAGCTGCGGATGAACGCGGCGTCGATTTCCGGCAACACCTGTTCCGCCACTTCCACCAGCTTGAAGGTCGAGGTCACCGTCTTGCCGGCGAACTGCTGGACGTGCCAATCGGCGGGCAGGGTGATGTCGAGGGTCTTTTCCTCGCCGGGCAGCATGCCGGCAATCGCCGACTCCACTTCAGGGTAGATCGCGCTGGAACCCAGCACGGTGCTGGCCTTCTCCACGCCCTCGGCGGGCATGCGCACGCCATCGACGGTGCTGGTGGTTTCAATGCTGGCCAGGTCGCCGGCCTTGGCCGCACGCTCCACCTTGCTCCAGCTGCCGCGCTGCTGGCGGAGGTTTTCCAGCATCCGCTCGATGTCGGCATCGGCCACTTCCGCAGTGTGCCGCACGACCTGCAGCTTGCCCATGTCGAGATCACCGAACTCCGGCACCAACTCCACCGACGCCACGTACTTCAGCTCGCCCTCGGCCGCATCTTCGCCCGGCTTCACTTGCGGCATGCCCGCCACGCGCAGTTCGTTGTCGCGCACGGCCTGGTCCAGCGCCTGGCGCAGCAGGCCATCCACGATCTCGGCGCGCACTTGGCCGCCATACCGCTGCTCGACCACCTTGGTCGGCACCTTGCCGGGACGGAAGCCCTTGATGCGCGCGGTATGCGCGATCTCGCGCAGGCGGCTGCCGACCTGGGCATCCACGTCGCCCGCAGGCAGGCTGAGGGTAACGCGGCGCTCGAGGTTGCCGGTGGATTCGACCGAGACTTGCATGAGGCGATGACTCCTGGGCGGGTTCGCGGGAACCCGGTAGCGGGAACAAGGGGTGATTCGAGCGCGACACGGCCGCGCGGAACGCACTAGTTTCCCCGATTTCGGCCACCGGTGCCAGCCACCCGCGTGAATGCGTTGACATGCGCTGCCCGGCGCCGGACAATGCCCGGCCTTTCGTAGCGCTGGCGTGCCACGGGAGACAGTGATCGCCGAGGTCAGGCGGCCGCTGGAATGTGTTGGTTCCATCGGCGGGGTATAGCGCAGTCTGGTAGCGCGCCTGCTTTGGGAGCAGGATGTCGGGGGTTCGAATCCCTCTACCCCGACCATTCCGGCAATGCCCGATACACTGGTTCCGGATCGAGCGCCCGTAGCTCAACCGGATAGAGCACCGGCCTTCTAAGCCGGTGGTTGCAGGTTCGATTCCTGCCGGGCGCGCCAATGTTCCAGAAGTTGAAGTTCCGTGGTGGCTGTAGCTCAGTTGGTTAGAGTCCTGGATTGTGATTCCAGTTGTCGGGGGTTCGAGTCCCCTCAGCCACCCCACCCTTGTCCGGGTCGGGATGTTGCATCGCGGAATTTGTCTGCTACAATTTTTTTCTCGGGCCGTTAGCTCAGTTGGTAGAGCAGTTGACTCTTAATCAATAGGTCGAAGGTTCGAATCCTTCACGGCCCACCAAATACCCGAGACGCCCGGCCATGTGCCGGGCGTTTTCGTTTCCCGGGCACCGATGTGCGCGGATTCGAACCTGCGGTTCGCCCGCTGCGCGGGCCCTGCCCTGCGCGAGGCAGCGCGCAGGGCGTTCGCGGGCTCGCAGCGGCGCTGCTCGAAAGCCCCGCTCACCCTTCACGGCCCACCAAATACCCGAGACGCCCGGCCATGTGCCGGGCGTTTTCGTTTCCCCACGAAAAAGCCCCGCAGGACGGGGCGTTTTCGTGGTTGCGCAGCGCTGGATGGCGCGCACCCGCTAGAACGGGATGTCATCGTCAAACGGCACGCTGCTGTCGAAATCAGCCGCCTTCCTGGCGGGCGCTGCCGCCGGCTCGCGGCGCTGGGCGGGCGCACGCTGCGCCCGATCTCCGCCGTAGCTGCCGCCTCCGCTGCCGCGCTGGTAGCGACCCTCATTGCCGTCTTCACTGCCACTGCGCGGACCGCCACCTTCACCGCCGCCGATCATCTGCATCTCGTCGGCAACAATGTCGGTGGTGTAATGCTTCACCCCGTCCTTCTCGTAGGAGCCGTACTCGATGCGGCCCTCGATATAGACCTGGCGGCCTTTCTTCAGGTACTCGCCGGCAATCTCGCCCAGCTTGCCGAACAGCTTGACCCGGTGCCATTCGGTCTTTTCGATCTGCTGGCCGTCCTTGTCCTTGCGAACGCTGGTGGTGGCCACGCTCAGCGTGGTGATCGCCATCCCGCCCTGCGTGTATTTCACGTCCGGGTCGTTGCCGAGGTTGCCGACCAGGATCACCTTGTTTACGCCGCGTGCCATAGCTGCCTCTGTCTCGTTTCGTCCGGAGCGGACGATCACATTGAAGTATAGCCGGCAACCGGATGGCAGCCGGCACATGCCGTATCGCAGGGTCGGAAAATCCCTTCGCCGCTTATACTTCGTCATTCACCGATGAGCCAGCTCATGACTGCTTCCAGCACCAGCAATGCCCTGCCCGACCTCAAGGCGATCCAGGCCCTGGCCTCGGCAGACATGGCCGCGCTGGATTCACTGATTCGCCAGCGGCTGGCCTCGGACGTGGTGCTGATCAACCAGATCGCCGAATACATCATCGGGGCGGGCGGCAAGCGGTTGCGACCGATGCTGCTGCTGCTGGCGGCCGGGGCGCTGGGCGACGCGCAGGGCAAGGGCGTCGGCGGCGACGCCCACCAGCTGGCGGCGGTGGTGGAGTTCATCCACACCTCCACCCTGTTGCATGACGACGTGGTCGATGAATCCGACCTGCGCCGCGGCCGCAAGACCGCCAATGCGGTATGGGGCAATGCGGCCAGCGTGCTGGTCGGCGATTTCCTGTACTCGCGCAGCTTCCAGCTGATGGTGGAGCTGGAGCGGATGGACGTGCAGAAAATCCTGGCCGACACCACCAACACCATCGCCGAGGGCGAGGTGCTGCAGCTGCTGCACGTGCGCAACCCGGACACCGACGAAGCCGCCTACCTGCGGGTGATCGAACGCAAGACCGCGATCCTGTTCGCCGCCGCCACCCGCCTGGGCGCGCTGCTGGCCGGCGCCGACGCCGCCACCCAGCAGGCCCTGCACGACTACGGCCTGAACCTTGGCTATGCCTTCCAGATCGCCGACGACGTGCTGGACTACGCTTCCAATGCCGTCACGCTGGGCAAGAACCTGGGCGATGACCTCGCCGAAGGCAAGATGACCCTGCCGTTGATTCACGCGATGGCGCACAGCGACGATGCCACCCGCGCCGAGCTGCGCCGGATCGTCGAACACGGCGACATCGACGGCATGCCGGCGGCACTGGCCGCCATCGATGCCTGCAACAGCCTGGCCTACAGCCGCCAGCGCGCAATGGACTACGCGCGCGCCGCCGAGGACGCGCTGGCCGGGCTTGCACGCGGAAACCACACCGCAGCGCTGCTGGGGCTGGCGCACCACGCGGTCAATCGCGACCACTGACGCGGGTTACTCGCGCAGCGCAAATCGCCCGGCAAAGAAGCCGTGCATCATCGCGTAGGCGCGGCGTGCGGCACGCGGGTCGTACTTGCAGCCGGGCTTGTTGGCTGTCTCCAGCGCGAAGCAGTGCACCGCACCGCCGAAGTTGACGAACTGCCAATCCGCGCCCGCGCTGTCCATTTCATCTTCGAACGGCACGATCGCCGCCTTCTGGCTTTGGTCTGCGGCGCCGTTCAACACCAGGATGGGCGTCTTGATGGTGCCCGGCGTCGCCGGACGTTCGGTGTGCAGCCCGCCGTGGAAAGTCACGATGCCGGCCAGCTTGACGCCGCTGCGCGCCAGTTCCAGCACCGATGAGCCGCCGAAGCAGAAGCCGAACGCACCGATTCGCGTGGCATCCAGCGGCACCACCGAGGCTTGCGCCTTGAAGGCATCCAGCGCTGCCTGCATGCGCGCGCGCATCAGCTCCGGCTTCGGATACAGCCCCTGCACCTGCGCCAGCGCCTGCTTGTCGTCGGCCGGGCGCACGCCCGCGCCGTACATGTCCACCACGAACACCACGTAGTCGCTACCAGCCTGCTGCCTGGCCTTGTCCAGCGCGGCGGGGGTGACGCCGTACCAGTCCGGCACCATCAGCAAGCCGGGGCGCATCGCCTTCGATGCATCGTCATACACCACGTAGCCGCTGAAGCGATCCTTGCCCTGCGTCCATTCGACAGGCTTTGCCTGCATGGCGGCGAAGGCGGGGGCGGCGGCGAACAGCAGTCCGAAAGCGAGCAGGAGGCGGCGCATGGGGATGGCTCCGGTGGCGATCTGCCTACGCTACCGGAGTTGGGTTTAGTTGGCGTGAACCTATCCCCCGTCATTCCCGCGAAGGTGGGAATGACGGGCAAACGCTTAGGCGATGCCCATGCCCTGGATGCCGGAAATCGCGTCCGGATCGAAGCCGGCCAATTCGGCGAAATGGCGGCCGCGCGCCACGTAGTTGCGGTACGGGCCGAAGCTGGGCGCGCCGGGCGACAGCAGCACCACGCCGCCGTCCGGCAGCGCGGCGCGGGCCTTGCCCATCGCCTCGGCCAGGTCGCCGGCGGCTGCCAGCGTGAAGCCGGCCTGCGCCGCAACGGGCGCCAGCAGCGCGTGGATGCGCGGGCCGTTCTGCCCCATCGTCACCACCGCGTCCGGCGCGCGCAGGCGCATCGCGTCGGCGAACGCGTCCCACGGCAGGCCGCGGTCGTGGCCGCCGACCAGCACCGCCACCGGCCGATCCGCGTACAACTCGAGCGCGGCCAGCGTCGCCATCGGCGTGGTGCTGATCGAATCGTTGACGTAGAGGATGCCGTCGCGCTCGCCCAGCGGCTGCAAGCGATTGGGCAGCGGCTGGAAGCTGGCCGCGTGCGTGGCCAGTGCCGCCGCATCGAGGCCGAACGCGTCCAGCGCGGTCAGCACCGCGCACAGGTTGCTGCGGTTGTGGCGACCGGGCAGCGGCAACGTGGCGGTGTCCATCACGAAGGCATCGCCGCGATGCAGCGCATCGCCGCGCAGGTGCCAGCCGCGCGCGTCGCCATACCAATGAATCTCGCTGTCCGGCAGCTGCAGTTTCGCCAGCAGCGGATCGGCCGCATTCAACACGGCGATGCGCGGCTGCGCCTCCATCACCAGCGCCAGCTTGTCGGCGATGTAGCGCGCCTCGCTGCCGTGCCAGTCCAGGTGCTCCGGGTGCAGGTTGGTGACGATGGCGATGTGCGGCCGGGCGCCTGCCGCGGCGACGTCGCGGGTCTGGTAGCTGGAGAGTTCGATGGCCCAGGCTTCGGCATCGCCGTCCAGCAGTTCCAGCAGCGGCACGCCGATGTTGCCGCACAGGGCGGTGCGCAGCCCGGCCGCACGCAGCAGGTGCGCCAGCAGCGACGTGGTGGTGCTCTTGCCCTTGGTGCCGGTGACGCAGATCGCGTTCGCCACTTCGCCGCCGGCATCGGCACGCTCGGCGAACCACAGCGCGGTGCCGCCGAGGAAGCGGGTGCCGCGCTGCGCGGCGAATGCGGCCTCCGGCCTGTAGGGGCTGATGCCGGGCGACTTCACCACCACCTCGAACGCGGCGAGGCGCTCGCCGGTGGCGGCATGCTCGATGGACAGCAGCGGGTCGCCAAGACCGGCCGCTTCGGCCGCTTCCGCCTCGCTGCAGAACAACGTCAACGGCAGCGCAGACAGGCGCGCGCGCAAGGCCGTGTGGGCGGCGCGCCCTTCATGCCCCCAGCCCCACAGCGCCACGCGGCGACCGGACAGGTCGTCGATGCGCAGCCGCTCAGGCAGCGAAGCGGACACGCAGGCGCTCCCACAGCGCGGCGGGAATGCGATGGTCGTTGTCCAGTGCCAGCAGCGGCTCGATGGCGAGCCCAGCCGCGTCCAGCTGCGGTTCGATCTGTTTTGCGAAGCGCTTCACCACCGCGTCCTCGCGCCAGTCCGGGCGCTGCGCCAGCGTCGCCATCGCCGCGCGCGACTCGCGGCCCTCGCCCACGCACTCGAACGGCTTGTGGTCGCCGTATTCCAGCAGCGCGTCGAAGCCGGGCACCTGCGCCGGATCGTCCAGCAGGTTGCGGCCGACGATGCCGACCAGCCGCAGCTTGGGCATGAACGGCGCCAGCGCCAGGAACACGAAGTGGCACTTCGGGCAGACCCCGCACCAGCGGCTGGTGGGGCGCTCGCCGAGGATGTGGAAGTTGCGGTTGCAGCTGGAGAAATACGCGTCGTAGCGGTCCGTCCTGGCGAACTGCCGCGCCACCGCCAGCTCGCTCAGCGGGCGCAACAGCGAGTAGTAGTGCAGGTCGGCGGCCACGTGCGACTGCAGGTAGTCGCCGAACGCCGATTCGAACGCCCAGCCCTTGGACCACTGGTGGTTGACCTCGCCGGTGCCGGGGATCTGCGAGCCGTAGCTGGCCGAGCGCTCGTTGGAGAACACCACCTGGTCGACGCCCAGCAGCACCGCGGCGAAGGCCATGATCGCCGAGTTCACCGCGGTCACCGGGATGTGGCCGTTCCACGCGCCCTGGCGGTTGAATTCGAACAGCTGCGGCGCCAGCTGGCGGCCGATGTTGAGCGTGGGGAGGCCGGTGTGCGCGGCGCAGGCGGCGATCAGCTGCGAACCGCCGATCCACGTCACCGTCTGGGCGACGCCCTCGGCGCACAGCGCCTCGATGCTGACCAGCGAGTCCTTGCCGCCGCCGATGGCGACCAGCGCGTGCGGGCGCAGGCCGAGCCCGGGTGCGGGCAGCGAGGGCGCGGCGTCAGCCGGAAAGCGGATCCTGCCGCGCAGGTCCAGCCCGTTGCGGTAGGCGAATTCGCCCAGCCCGTTGCGGTAGACAGTCTGCAGCAACGCGGCGGTGTCGGCGTCGATGGCGTAATCGTCGAGGCGGATCTCGCCCGGCACCGCCGCCTTGTAGTAGCTCACGCCGGCGATCAGGTGCAGCAGGCGCAGCGCGCGCAGCGCAGCGGCGGCACGCGCTTCGTCCAGCGCGAACGGCGCGCCCGGCAAGGTGACCGTCTCGGTCAGTTCCGGGCCGTCGTCGAAGGCATACACCAATTGCGCCACGCCGGTCTGCGCGTCGAAGGCGCAGCGGACGAAGCGGAACGTGCGGATGGTGTCGCGGTTGAAAATCCAGTCGGTCATGGTTGCTCGATAGCTTTGCTGCGCGGTTCAACCCGCGTCCGGAAGGACGGCTTCCGCCGGCAGCGTGCGCAGATTGTAGGCGCTGGCCATGCTGAAGCCGTAGGCGCCGGCGTCGGCGATCAGCATCACGTCGTCCGGCGCGGTGGTGGCGGGCAGCTTGACCCGGTGGCCGAACACGTCGCTGGACTCGCAGATCGGCCCGACCACGTCGAAATCGCGCTGCGCGCCATCGTCCAGCCGCGACAGGTTGTGGATGTCGTGCCACGCGTCGTACAGCGCCGGGCGGATCAGCGCGTTCATGCCGGCGTCCAGCCCGACCCGCAGCACCCCGTCCTTCTCCACCACCTGGGTCGCGCGCGCCAGCAGCACGCCGGCCTCGGCCACCAGGAAGCGGCCGGGCTCGATCGCCAGCTGGAAGGCCGGATGCACCGCCTTGATCGCGGCCAGTCCCGCCGCCCAGGTGTCGAGGTCGAACGGCTCGTCGTCGTCGGTGTAGGGAATCGGCAGGCCGCCGCCGATGTCCAGCACTTCCACGCTGCCGATGCGGCGGGCGAAGCCGGCCAGCTCGTCCACCACTTCCTGCCAGTGGCCGACGGTTTCGATGCCGCTGCCCAGGTGCGCGTGCAGGCCGGTGATGCGCACGTCCAGCGCGCGCGCGGCCTGCGCGAACTCCTCCACCCGCTGCGCGGACAGGCCGAACTTGGCCTCCTTGCCGCCGGTGTTGACCTTCTCGTGGTGGCCATCGCCGTGGCCGAGGTCGATGCGCAGCCACAGCGCGCGGCCGCGGAACACCTCCGGCCAGCGGCGCAGCAGCTCCACGTTGTCCACGGTGACGGTGACGCCGCGCGCCAGCGCCGCCTCGTACTCGTTGATCGGCGCGAAGCTGGGCGTGAACAGCACGCGCTGCGGATCGAAGTCCGGCAGCGCCGCGAACACGCGTTCGAGTTCACCCAGCGAGACGCATTCCAGCCCGAAGCCTTCCTCCGCCAGCGTGCGCAGGATGGCCGGGTGCGAGTTGGCCTTGATCGCGTAGTAGCAGCGATCCACCGCGGCGATCGCCTTGAGCTGGCGCGCGCGTTCGCGCACCGTGGGCAGGTGGTAGACGTAGCGCGGGGTGCCGGCCTGCGCCAGGTGCAGCAGCGCGTCGCGCTCGCCCGGCGCCTTCCACCACGGCGTCGGGCGCGGGCGCAGCGCACCGATGATCTCGCGCCAGCGCGGGCCGAACACGGCGTCCTCGTACACCGGCATCGCGCCGGAATCGATCAGCGCGGCGTGCAGCTTCGGCAGCATGCCGTCGGCGGCGGCCTCGTCCACCACGAAGGTGAGGTTGAGGTCGTTCGAGGACTGCGAGATCAGGTGCACGTTCTCGCGCCCGAACATCGCCCACACGTCCTGCAACTTGTGCAGCAGCGAGCGCATGCCGCGCCCCACCAGCGTGATGGCGGCGCAGGGCACGATCACCTTGACCCGGCAGATCGCCGACAGGTCGGCCGACAGCGCAGCCAGCACGTCGGTGTTGACCAGGTTCTCGGAGGGATCCAGCGAGACGGTGACGTTGGTTTCCGCCGAACCGATCAGATCCACCGACAGCCCATGCTGCTTGAACAGCGCGAACACGTCGGCCAGGAAGCCCACCTGCTGCCACATGCCGATGCCTTCCATCGACACCAGCACGATGCCGTTGCGGCGGCTGATCGCCTTCACCCCGGGGACGGGCTCCGCCGCATCATCAATGCTGGTGCCGGGCAGGTGCGGGCGCTCGGTATCGAGGATCGCCATCGGCACGCCGCTGTTGCGGCAGGGCCGCAGCGCGCGCGGGTGCAGCACCTTGGCGCCGGTAGTGGCGATTTCCTGCGCCTCGTAATAGTCCAGCCGGGTCAGCAGGCGCGCGTCCGGCACCTCGCGCGGATTGGCGCTGAACATGCCGGGCACGTCGGTCCAGATCTCCACCCGGCGGGCGCCGAGCAGCGCGCCGAAATAGGCGGCCGAGGTATCCGAGCCGCCGCGCCCGAGGATCGCGGTGCCGCCGTCCTGGTGCCGGGAAATGAAACCTTGCGTGATGAGCAGGCGTGTGGGCTGCGATGCGAAATGCACGCGCCAGTCTTCGCTGCCCTGCCAGCGGCAGTTCACCGACAGCCGCTGCGACCACGCGCTCTGGTTGGGCTGCGGCGGCAGCGCATCGAGCCAGTCGCGCGCATCCATCCAGCCGATGTCCAGGCCCTGCGCGCGCAGGTAGGCAGCCCCTATCGTGGACGACAGCAACTCGCCCTGCCCCAGCACCTCGGCCTGCCAGTCCAGCGTGCGCGTGGCCGCGCGCGGATC
Organism: Thermomonas paludicola; assembly: GCF_024498955.1. GTDB lineage: Bacteria > Pseudomonadota > Gammaproteobacteria > Xanthomonadales > Xanthomonadaceae > Thermomonas > Thermomonas paludicola. The sequence continues at coordinate 2,047,729 of NZ_CP093311.1, forward strand.
GTCCAGCAGCGCGCGCAGCGCGGACAGCCGCTCGCCCAGCACTGCATCGGCATCAAGCTCGAGCTCGGCGAGGAAGGCGCGATGCCGCGCATCGAGCCGGGCCACGCGCTCCGCGCCGTCGGCGGCACCGTCGGCAATCGCGGTCAGCTCGTTGGTGACGCCGGACAGCGCCGACACCACCACCAGCACCCGCGCATCGTTGTCCTTCGCCCTGCCCGCCACCAGCCGGCCGATGGTGTCCCAGCGCGTGCGTTTCGACACCGATGTTCCACCAAACTTGAGGACAAGCCAGCGATCGTCGGGCGCAAGAGTCGGGGACATGGATTCGGGGGAAATGAGAGAAGGGAAATACCGCCACTGCGGCTGTCAGGCATTCTAGCGAGCCAACACCGCCGAATAGTGCAGCGCAACATGATCCGTCGTTATATGCAATTGGACGTCTTCGCCTCCCGTCCCGGCCTGGGCAATCCGCTGGGTGTGGTGCTGGACGCAAACGACATGGACACCGCGGCGATGCAATCGCTGGCCGCGTGGCTGAACCTGTCGGAGACGGTGTTCTTCCTGCCGCCCGCCCCCGGCGCGGACTACCGCATCCGCATCTTCACCCCCGGCAGCGAGCTGCCGTTCGCTGGCCATCCCAGCGTGGGCGCGGCATGGGCAGCCGCGCAGCACGGGCTGGCGCAGCCGCGTGACGGCGCGCTGGTGCAGCAGTGCGGCGCCGGCCTCCTGCCGGTCCGCATCACCCCCGACGGCGGCACCAAGCTGCCATTCGTGCGCAGCCCGCGCGGCCGTGAACTGGCCCGGCAGGTGGCCCCATTGCCGGCCGGGCTGGACGCCATTGCCACGCCCGGACAGCCTGCGGCGCTCTGGCACAACGGCCCGGCGTGGTGGCTGGTCGAGGCCGCGTCGGCCAGCCAGCTGCGCAATTTCCGCCCGGACTTCTCTGCCATCGCGAACTGGAGCAATGCCACCCAGGCCACCGGCGTGGCGATGTTCGCCTTCGAATCGGCGGATGAGACCCAGCTGGTGGTGCGCGCGTTCTGCCCCGGCGATGCGGTCAACGTGCCGGAAGACCCGGTCACCGGCAGCGCCAACGCCGTGGTGGCCGCATGGCTGCATCAACAGGGCCGCATGCCCGGCCACGATGGCGCTTACGTCGCCAGCCAGGGCCGTGAGCTGGAGCGTGACGGCCGGGTCGCGGTACGGGTGGATGCAGACGGCGAGGTATGGATTGGCGGACGCGTGCAGCAGGTCATCGTCGGGCAATTGGACTGGTAACCTGCGCGACCCTCACGCCCCGCACCCCGCCCCTCATGAAGCGCCGCTACCTGCAACTTGACGTCTTCGCCTCTCGTCCCGGCAACGGCAACCCGCTGGCCGTGGTGCTGGATGCGCAGGGACTGGACGATGCCGCAATGCAAGCCATCGCGCGCTGGACGCGCCTGCCGGAAACCACCTTCGTGTGTCCGCCGACATCCGCGCAGGCAACCCATCGCATCCGCATGTTCAGCCCGCGTCGGGAAGTGCCGTTCGCCGGACATCCCAGCGTGGGCACCGCCCACGTGTTGCTGGATGCCGGACGGGTGACGCCACGCGACGGCCTGCTGGTGCAGGAAGGCGTGGCCGGCCTGCTGCCACTGCAGGTGCGTGGCGAAGGCGTGACGCGCACGATTGCGGTACGCACGCCGCGTGCCCGCGTGCAGGAAATCGCCGCGGCCGACGACACCCGCCTAGCCGCCGCGCTGGCCGGCCTGCAGCTGGGCGCGCTGCCGCCGGTGCTGATGGACGGCGGTCGCCGCTGGTGGCTGGTGGAACTGGCCAGCGAAGCGCACCTGCGCAGCATCAGGCCAAACTGGGAAGCGATCAGCACACTGGCGGAAGCGACCAGCAGCATGGGGGTATTCGTGTATGCGCGCAGCGCCGACCCCATCCACTATTTCGCCGTGCGTGCCTTCGTGGGCGCACCGGCGCATTTTGAAGATGCCGCCTCGGGCGCTGCCAACGCCACGCTGGCCGCGTGGCTGGCAGACCGCAACGCCCTGCCCGGCAGCGACGGGTTCTACCGGGTCAGCCAAGGCCGCGAAGTGGGACACGACGCGATCATCGAGCTGACGGTCGATGCCCACGGCGAGGTCTGGTCCGGTGGCCGCGCGGTGACCGTGGTGCGTGGCGAACTGGACTGGCCAGCGGCGTAAAAGCGCCGTCCCCAGCGCGGGCCGAAACCGAAAACCGGGCAGACCACCTCGCTGCTCATGCGTGCTTTGCTGCTTCCGCCAGCAGCAATGCCGTTTCCTCCGCCAGCTGCCGGACACAGATATCCATCTGTGCGCGCCGGGTGCGGAAGCTCAACACGCAGACGCGTGCCAGGAAACGCTCCCCCACCATCGCGCCGGTCACCATCACCTCGCCGCGCGCGGTGACGCGATCCATCAGCGCGCGCGTCGCCGTATTCTGCGCCGCCAGCGTCGCAAGCGCCGGGCTTTGCAGATGGAAGGCGAACAGCGACAGCTGCGGCATCGCATCCATCACCACGCCGGGAATCTGCGCCACCTGTTCGGCTGCCCACACCGCCAGCGCGCGCTTTTCCGCCAGCGCCGCGCGGTACTTCGCCGCGCCGAAGAACTTCACCGTCAGCCACACCCGCAACCCCGGGAATCCACGCGACAGGTCCGGCCCGTATTGGGCAGGATCGTAGAACTCGCTCTGGTTGTCCGGCAGATAGCCGGCCGTGGAACTGTGCAGGGCGCGCAGCGCTTCGCCATCGCGCACCAGCAGCGCGCCGGTGCCGTAGGGCAGGAACATGCCCTTGTGCGGATCGAGGGTGAGCGAATCCGCACGCGACAAACCACCAAGCAGCGGGCGCAACTCCGGCACCATGTGGAAGAAGCCGCCGTAAGCGCCATCCACGTGATGCCACAGGTGCTCGCGCGCGGCGACATCGGCCACTGCATCGATCGGATCCACCGCGCCGGTGTTGGTGGTGCCGGCGGTGGAGAACACCATGAAGGGCGTCAGGCCGGCGCCGCGATCAGCGACGATTGCACGCTCAAGGGCATCCACGCGCATGCGGAAGTCCTGATCCACCTCGACCACCCGCACGCGGTCATGCGCGATGCCGGCCAGTTTGGCCGCCTTGACCACGCAGTGATGGGTTTGCGAGCTCACATACAGCACGCCGGAACGGATGTCGTTCCCGAGCAGGCGTTCGCGCGCGCAGGCGATGGCGTTGAACATCGCCATCGAACCGCCGGTGGTGAACAGCCCGCGCGCGGCATCCGGGAACTGCATCCAGTTGCGCAGCCAGTCCAGTGCGTTGGCCTCCAGTTGCACCAGCGCCGGCGCCGCCTGCCAGACGCCGGTATAGCGGTTGGCGGCATCGGCGATGAAATCCGCCAAGGCCGCCGGATACACGCCGCCGCCCGGAATGTAGGCCATGTAGCCGGCATGGGCGGTGCCGAAGGCGCGCGGCATCCAGTCATCGAACAGCGGGGCCAGCAGCGATTCAAGCGCGGCACCGTGTTCAGGCGCGCCTTCGCGCAGGTCGCGGCACAGCGCCTCAATGCCGGCGTATTCGCCAAGGATGGGCGTGGATTGCAGCGCGGCCAGATGCCCCACCGCGCGCGCCACCACCAGATTTCCCATGGCCTGCATGTCGGCCGGTGACAGGTCCAGGTTCGCCAGATCAGCGGGTTCGGTATGCATCGGAACAGGATCCTCGTGGGATATAGCCGGCTTGGCAGGGACATGGAGCCGCGACGGAGTCCACCCGCGAACGCGAGCAAACCAGCGACGTGCAGGTGGCGGATCCACGCGTTGCGCGCATTCACATCCGCCGCACCCGATGATCGCTCACAATTGCGCGATGCCGCCACCCCTGCCCGCCTCCCGGATGAACATGCGCCAGCGCTTCAGCGCGATGCGCAACATTGCGCCGTTCCTGCGCGAAATATGGGGCACCAGCAGGCCGATGACGCTGGCCTCGATCGGCATCCGCCTGATCCGCGCATTCCTGCCGATCGCCACGCTGTTCGTCGGCAAGCTCATCATCGACGAAGCCGTGCACCTGCTTGGGCTTGGCGTCGAACACGAGCTCCTGCCTGCCTGGCATGCGGGACAACTCGACCATCTGGTCACGCTGCTGGCAATCGAGTTTGCGCTGGCGATTGGCGCCGACCTGCTGGGCCGGCTGGTGGCATACGTGGACACGCTGCTGTCCGAGCGCTTTACCAACGCGACCAGCATCCGCCTGATGGAACACGCGGCCACGCTGGATCTGGAAGACTTCGAGGACGCCGACCTGCAGGACAAGCTGGACCGTGCGCGGCGGCAGACAATGGGCCGCATGAACCTGCTCAGCCAGTTGTTCGGGCAGGCGCAGGACGTGATCACGGTCATCAGCTTCGCCGCTGGCCTGCTGGCGTATGCACCGTGGCTGATGCTGCTGCTGGCGGTGGCGCTGATTCCGGCGTTCATCGGCGAGTCGCATTTCAACGCGCTCAACTACGCGCTCAATTTCCAATGGACGCCGGAGCGCCGCCAGCTGGAATACCTGCGGCAGATGGGCGCCAGCGTGGACACTGCGAAAGAGGTCAAGATCTTCAACCTCAATCGCTTCTTCATCGAACGCTTCCGCTTCCTGTCCGACACGTTCTATGCGGGCAACAGGATCCTGGCCGGCAAGCGGGCGCTGTGGGGCACCTTGCTGGCGGCACTGGGCACGCTGGGCTATTACATCGCCTACGCCTACATCGCCTGGCGCACGGTGCGCGGCGACTTCAGCATCGGCGACCTGACCTTCCTGGCCGGCAGTTTCCGGCGCCTGCGCCAATTGCTGGAAAGCCTGCTGAGCGGGTTTTCGCAGGTCGCAAGCCAGGCGCTGTATCTGGATGACCTGTACTCGTTTTTCCGGATTGAAGCGAAAATCCGCAGCAAGCCGGATGCCATTCCCGTGCCGGCCCCGATCCGCAGCGGCTTCGTGTTCGACAATGTCGGCTTCCGCTACGAAGGCGCCGAGCGCTGGGCGCTGCGCGGGCTGAGCTTCGAACTGCATGCCGGCGAGGTGCTGGCGCTGGTCGGCGAGAACGGCGCCGGCAAGACCACGCTGGTCAAGCTGCTGGCGCGGCTCTACGACCCCGACGAAGGCCGCATTTTGCTGGATGGCCGCGATCTCAAGGAGTACGCCCTGGATGACCTGCGCGCCAACATCGGGGTGATCTTCCAGGACTTCGTGCGCTATCACCTGACCGCGGCGGAGAACATCGGCGTGGGCCAGATCGATGCCATGCACGACCGTGCCCGCATCGAACGCGCCGCGCATCGCGGCATGGCCGATGAAGTCATCGACAGCCTGCCGAAGGGCTTTGACCAGGTCATCGGCCGTCGCTTCAAGGATGGCGTGGATCTATCCGGCGGTCAGTGGCAAAAGGTCGCCATCGCGCGTGCGTACATGCGCGATGCGCAGGTGATGATCCTCGACGAACCCACCGCTGCGCTGGATGCGCGCAGCGAATTCGAGGTGTTCGAACGTTTCAAGGAACTCTCGGACAACCGCACCGCCGTGTTGATCAGCCATCGTTTCAGCAGCGTGCGCATGGCCGACCGCATCCTGGTGCTGGCCGAGGGCAAGCTGGAGGCCAGCGGCACGCATGAAGAATTGATGGCGCAGCACGGGCGCTATGCGGAATTGTTCGAATTGCAGGCATCCGGCTATCGCTGATGCCGCGCTTGCAGGCGGCGCTGGCGCCGCCGGTCAAACGACGTCCGTGTGCGCCTGCTGCAACAGCTGCAGTACCGCATCGCCGTAGCGTTCAAGCTTGCTGCTGCCGATGCCGGGAACTGCCGCCAGCTCGTGCAGGCCGCTTGGCGCCATGTCCGCAAGCGTGCGCAACGTGGCGTCGTGGAAAATCACGTACGCCGGCACGTCCTGTTCGCGTGCCATCTCCGCGCGCCATTCCCGCAGCGCGGCAAAGCGCAGGCCCGCCTCGGAGGACAGCGCCGACACTGGCGCGGCTGCGCGGCCGCGCGCGCGCGATCGCGATGCCCTGGGAGGATCCATGCGCATCCACAGCGTGCGTTCGCCTTTCAGCACAGGCGTTGCGGCGCCCGTCAGCCGCAGCGCGTTGTGGCGCTCGCTGTCGGCTTCCAGCATGCCCAGCGCCACCAGCTGGCGAAACACGCTGCTCCACTGCTTGACATCCATGTCCGCGCCAATGGCCCAGGTGGACAGCTGGTCATGGCCGAAGCGCTGCACCTTCTCGCTTTCCACGCCGCGCAGGATGTCGATGACGTGGCCCGCGCCGAAGCGCTGCCCGCTGCGATACACGCAGCTCAACGCCTTGCGCGCCGCCTGCGTGGCGTCCCAGCGTTCGGGCGGATTCAAGCAGTTGTCGCAGTTGCCGCAAGCACCGGGATGCGATTCGCCGAACCAGCCCAGCAGCGCCTGCCGCCGGCACTGGGTGGACTCGCAGAACCCCAGCAGCGCATCCAGCTTGCGCAGCTCCAGCTGCTTGCGCTCATCGCCCGCATCGGACAGCGCGATCAGCTGGCGCAGGTTCACCACGTCGCCCAGCCCGTAGCTCAACCATGCCTCGGCCGGCTCGCCATCGCGGCCGGCACGGCCGGTTTCCTGGTAATACCCCTCGATCGACTTGGGCAGGTCAACGTGCGCCACGAAGCGCACGTCGGGCTTGTCGATGCCCATGCCGAACGCGATCGTCGCCACCATCACCACACCGTCTTCCTGCAGGAAACGGCGCTGGTTGGCCGCGCGCACGTCCGCCGACATGCCCGCGTGGTAGGGCAGTGCCTTGATCCCCGCCTGCGCCAACTGCACGGCAATGCTCTCCACGCGCTTGCGCGAGAACGCATACACGATCCCGCTGTCGTCGGGATGGCTGGCGATCAGCTCCAGCAGGCCGCGCTGCCCGCTGCCGTCCTTCAGCACGACCCGATAGCGAATGTTGGGGCGGTCGAAGGAGCTGACGAACTGCTGCGCATCCTCCAGCGCCAGCCGCTCGGCGATTTCAGCGCGGGTGGGCGCGTCGGCGGTGGCGGTCAGCGCGATGCGCGGCACCTGCGGCCAGCGCTCGTGCAGCACGGTGAGTTCGCGGTATTCACGGCGGAAATCGTGGCCCCATTGCGAAACGCAGTGGGCTTCGTCGATCGCGAACAGGGCGATTTTCGCCCGATCCAGCAGCGCCATGCAGCGCGGCGTCAGCAGGCGCTCCGGCGCGACGTAGAGCAGGTCAAGCTGGCCATCCAGCAACGCGTCCTCTACCTCGCGCGCAGTCGCCGCATCCAGCGTTGAATTGAGGAAGGCTGCGCGCACGCCCAATTGGCGCAACGCGTCGACCTGGTCTTGCATCAGTGCAATCAGCGGCGAGACGACGATGCCGCAACCCTGGCGCAGCAAGGCCGGCAACTGGTAGCACAGCGACTTGCCGCCGCCGGTGGGCATCAGCACCAGGGCGTCGCCGCCCCGGGTGACGCAGTCAATGATGCGCGCCTGTTCGCCGCGAAAACCGGGGTGACCGAAGGTGGTGCGGAGGATGTCGAGTGCGGCGGAGTCCATCTGCACCACGATACCAAGCCGCCTTTATTTCGTCGCCACCGGCACCAGCCGCAGGTCCTGGAAGTCGAAGCTGAAATCGGTCAGCGGCGACACCGGCTGCATCCGCACCTCGCGGATCGCGCCATCGGCATCCAGCGAGAAATTGACGAAGGCATCGGCGTTCAGGCCGCGGTCGCGCCAGCGCACGATGAAACTGTCGTGCTGCCAGTGCTCGATGTCGCCCAGCAGCTCGGCGGTCTTGCCGAACTGCATCTCCAGCCCCTTCGCGCCCTGGCGGATGACGACGTCGCCGTACCACGGGTCGCGGTAGGTGCCGGCGTACTTCACCAGCGGCAGCGAGGGCTTGCTGGCCGTGTCGCGGGCGGCGACGTGCTTCTGCCAGTCGGCGTCGGCGTTGCCCTGCGATTTCTCGAAGGCGATGCCGTAGCCCTTCAGCCAGTCGTGGCCGCCGTTGCCCAGCATCATGTCCAGCGCTTCGTAGGTGATCGCATTGAAGGCGACGCCGACCTCGGCGCTGGTCAGCACCACCACGCCGATCTTCTCGTTGGGCAGCAGGGTCAGGCGCGACACCTGCCCCGGCCAGCCACCGGTGTGCCAGACCAGCTTGTGGCCGGCGTAATCGGACAGGTTCCAGCCCTGGCCGTAGCCCATCGCGTTCGGCGTCGCCGCGGCCAGTTCCGGGATGGAGGGCTTGCCGACCGGAATCGGCGTCAGCACCGTCCACATCTCGCGCTGGCGCTGCTCGGAGAACAGGCGCTTGCCGCCGCTGCCGGGAATCTCGCCGCCGGCCAGCTGCGCGTTCATCCATTTGCTCAGGTCGTGCACGCTGGAATAGAGGCCGCCCGCGCCGGACACGTTGCGCCAGGTGGTGACGCCGACCGGGCGCAGGTCCTTGAAGTCGAACTTGGCGTTGCCCACCGCCACGTTGTCGCCGGGCTTCAGGTCGTCGCCGTTGAAGCGCGTCTCGGTCATCCCCAGCGGTTGCCAGATGCGGGTTTGCAGGAACTGGCGGTACGACATGCCCGACGCTTCCTCGATCACCAGGCTGGCCACCCCGAACAGGATATTGTCGTAGGCGTACTGCTCGCGGAAGCCGCCGGTCAGCGGCACGTCCTTGAGCCGCTCGGCGACCTCGCGGCTGGAATACGTGGTGGTGGGCCAGTACAGCAGGTCGCCGGCGCCCAGGCTCAGGCCGCTGCGGTGCGCCAGCAGGTCGCGGATGCGCATCTCGCGGGTGACGTAGGCGTCGCTCATGCGGAACCACGGCAGGTGGTCGATGACCCGGTCGGTGGTCGCAAGCTTGCCGTCGTCCTGCAGGATGTTCAGCGCGGCCGCGGTGAACGCCTTGGTGTTGGACGCGATGGCGAACATGGTGTGTTCGTCCACTTTCGCGGGCTTGCCCAACTCGCGCACGCCGTAGCCTCGCGCCATCACCACCTGGCCGTCCTTGACGATGGCCACCGCCACGCCCGGCACGTCGAACTGCTTCTGCACCGCTTCGACGTAGGTATCGAAGCGGGCCAGCCGCGCCGCATCCGGCAGCATCATCTGCAAGGGTGCCGCGGTATCGTCGATGCGCACCGGAGGCGCCTGCTGTGCCAGCACCGGCGCGGCGGTGGTCAAGGTCAGGGCCAGCGCGATGGCCAGCGTGGTGATGCGCATGACGGACACTCCCAACGGTCGAAAGCGCCGAGTATGCCGGCGCCGGCGCCAGCACGCGATGCGCCATCGGTCACGCCTGCCCTCTCCCGCCGGGATGCGCGCACCCTGATAATGCGCGGATGGCCGACTCCCACACCACCCGCGCGCTCTGGCAGATCCACTTCTGCGTGCTGCTGTGGGGTTTCACCGCGATCCTCGGGAAACTCATCACGCTGCCTGCACTGCCGCTGGTGTGGTGGCGGATGTTGCTGGTCGTCGCCGCGCTGGCGCTGCTGCCCAAGGTCTGGCGCGGGCTGGCGGCAATGCCGACCCGCACGCGCTGGGCCTATGCCGGCATCGGCGCGCTGGTGGCACTGCACTGGCTGACGTTCTACGGCGCCATCAAACTGGCCAACGCCTCGGTGGCCGCCACCTGCCTTGCCTTCGCCACCCCGATGACCGCGCTGGTGGAACCGCTGCTCACCCGCCAGCGCTTCCGTCCGGGCGACCTGCTGCTGGGCCTGGCCTCACTGCCCGGCATCTGGCTGGTGGTTGGCGGCGTTCCGGTGAACATGCACGCCGGGATCGTGGCCGGGGTTGCGTCGGCGGCGCTGGTGGCGCTGTTCGGCACCCTCAACAAGCGCATGGTGGATGCCGGCGATCCCTTGACCGTCACCGCGCTGGAGCTCGGCGCAGGCACCCTGGTCCTGACCCTGCTTGCTCCGCTGATGCCGCGCCTGATCCCCGCGTTCGCCGGGCCGCTGCTGGTGCTGCCAACCGGCATGGACGCGCTGTGGATGCTGCTGCTGTCGATGGCCTGCACCCTGCTGCCATTCGCCTTGTGCCTGGTCGCGCTGCGCCACCTGTCGGCGTTCACCGCGCAACTGTCGGTGAACCTGGAGCCGGTGTATGCCATCGTGCTGGCGGCGGTGCTGTTCCACGAGCAGCAGGAACTGACCGGCACGTTCTACCTGGGCGTGGCCATCATCCTCGGCGTGGTGTTCGCCCAGGGACTGCTGGCAAGCCGGCGCAAACCCGCCCATGCCGAGCAGATCGGCGTGAGCGAAACTCACCACGTCGCCGACTGACGCCAAGACATGGCAGGCTAGGCGAATGTATCTGCGCTACTACGGCCTCAACGAGCCGCCCTTTTCCATCACCCCGGACCCGCGCTTCGTGCATCTGAGCGAGCGCCACCGGGACGCCTTGGCCCACCTGCTGTTCGGCATCGACAAGGGCGGCAGCGGCGGCTTCGTGCAGTTGACCGGCGAGGTCGGCACCGGCAAGACCACGCTCAGCCGCCTGCTGCTGGAACAACTGCCGGAGCACGCGCGCATCGCGCTGGTCCTGAACCCCCGCCAGAACGCGATCGAATTGCTGGAAACCATCTGCGAGGAGCTGCGCCTCGACATCGACGGCAAGCGCGGCAGCAGCAAGGCGCTGATCGACACGCTCAACGCGTTCCTGCTGGATGCCTATGCCCACGGCCTGCGCGTGGTGGTGTTGATCGACGAAGCGCAAAACCTGCCAGCGGAGACCCTGGAACAGGTGCGCTTGCTGACCAACCTGGAAACCGATACCCAAAAGCTCCTGCAGGTGCTGCTGCTGGGTCAGCCCGAACTGCGCACGCTGCTGGCGCGCCCGGAACTGCGCCAGCTGGCGCAGCGCATCACCGCACGCTTCCACCTGCAACCCCTGGATGCGCGCGAAGCCGACGCCTACCTGCGCCATCGCTGGCGCGTTGCGGGCGGCACGCGTTTCCCGTTCGATGCCAAGGCGGTGCAGCGCCTGCACCAGCGCGCCGGCGGCGTGCCGCGCCTGCTCAACGTGATCGCCGAGCGTGCGTTGCTGGCTGGATATGCGCGCGACGCCATCAGCATCGATGCCAGGCTGGTGGATCTTGCAGCCGACGAAGTGCTGCCACCCAAGCTGACGCCGCACCGGCACGGCGCGTGGCTTGCGGCGATCGGCGGCGTGCTCGCCCTTGGCCTGCTGGCGCTGTGGTGGCGTGGCCACCGCGCTGCATCCCCCTTGCCCGCGCCACCCGTTGCCGCCGCCCGGCAGGGCGCTTCCGGCATCGCTGCCACGCACAGCGCAAACCCCGATGCCGCAGCACTTGCGCGACTGCTCGCCAACCAGGCCAACACGCTGGTACCGGCATGGCAGCAGCTGCTGGGGCTGTGGTCGCTGCCCGCAGATGCCGTCACCATCGACCCCGCCGGCCCCTGCACGCCGGCAGGCACGCAGCCGGAACTGCACTGCGTGCAGGGCCGCGCGCGGCTGGACACGTTGACGGCGGTGGATCGGCCACTGCTCCTGCATCTGCGCGAAGGCGGCGCCGAGGCGTGGGCGCTGCTGCTGGGCGCCGACGCCCGCAACGTGCGCCTGCGCATCGGCGCGCAAACGATCCACGTGGATCGCCTGCTGCTGCAGGCACACTGGGACGGCAGCTATGCCGGCCTGTGGCGCGGCCCGGCGATGCTGGAGACGCCGCCGATGCCCGGCAACAGCGGCCCCACGGTGGATTGGCTGTGGCTGCGCGTCCTGCCCGATGCGGCCACACCGGGCGCGCCCTACAACGCGACGTTGCGCAGTGCGGTGCGCGACGTGCAAAACGCGCGCGGCTTGCCGAGCGACGGCATTGCCGGTTCGTTGACCTTGATGGCACTGGCCAACGGCCTGCCCGGCCCGCACCTGCTGCGGGCGCTGGAGTAATTGCGATGTCGCTGATCCTGGAAGCCCTGCGCAAATCCGAGGCCGAACGCCGCCGTGACAGCGCACCCGACGTGGCGCTGGAGCTGCCACCCGCGCCGCCACGCACGCGCCGCGTCGTGCCAGCCTGGCTGTGGCCGGCGCTGGCGCTGGCGCTGGCGCTGGCGGGCGGCATCGTTCTGGCCGCGCTGCGCGACTGGCCAACCGCAGGCGAGACCGCGCCGGGCAGCGTCGACGCAACGCCTGCCCCTGCGCCGGCACTCCGCGATCAGGCACCACCGCCGCCGGCTCCCGCCGTGGTGCCGCGCGCCATGCCGCGCCCATCGCCTGTGGTTGCCATGCCGGCGAGCACGCTCCCGCCGCCTCCAACCCCAAGTTTGCAGGCCCCGCCGCGGGCCCAGCCCGCAGCACCGCCCGCAAGCGACAACGACGCGCCCGACATCGCGGCCACTGCGCTGCCGCCGGTCAAGCTGAGCATGCATATGTGGGATGCCGACCCGGCCAGGCGCTTCGTGATCCTCGATGGCCAGCGGATGGGCGAAGGCGACCGCGCCGGCGGCATCGAAGTCATCAGCATCGACCGCAAGGGCGTGCTGATCCAACGCAACGGACAACGCGCACGGGTACCGATCCAGTGACCAACCTGCAGCACATCGATTTCGAACTCGACCGCGACTTCGTCGAACTCAACCAGCTGCTGAAGCTGGCTGGCCTGTGCGATTCCGGCGGTGCCGGCAAGCAGCTGGTGGCCAGCGGCGCGGTGTTCGTCGATGGGCGGGTGGAACATCGCAGGACCGCCAAGATCCGCGCCGGGCAAACGGTTGCGGTTGGCCATGTCGAAATCCGCATTCGCCCGCAATGAGATTTCCCCGGGCCGTGTGAGATTCCCGGCGCTGCCGCGAATCATGGTGGCAAGAGGCGCACACGACGCGCCGGTGATTCCACGGAGACCATCGCCACCATGACCGAGAACGGCGCCCACGCCTGCTTCAGCAAGCTGTTGCAGCAACACGGCGGCATCGTGTTCAAAGTCGCCAACACGTACGCGCGCGGCAACGAGGACCGCGCCGACCTGGCGCAGGAAATCGCCGCACAGCTCTGGCGTGCCTGGCCGACCTACGACCCGGCGCGCAGCGTGACCACCTGGATGTACCGAATCGCCCTGAACGTGGCGATCTCGCACGTGCGCAGCACCCACGTGCGACTGCGCCATGACGCGGTGCCGCTGGATGACTCTCTGCACGACATGGCGGATGGCAACGCCGCCAACCATGAGACCGAACAGCATCTGCGCCTGTTGCAGCAGTTCATCGCCCGGCAACCGCCACTGGATCGCGCGCTGCTGCTGCTCTACCTGGAAGAACGCAACCAACGCGAGATCGCCGAGATCCTCGGCATCAGCGAAAGCAATGTCTCCACCAAGATCGGGCGCCTGAAGCAGCGCATCCGCAACGACCTCTGAGCACACGCATGGACATCATCATGGAACTCGACGACTTCAAATCCGCCTGGCAGACCCTGGACCAGCGCCTGCAGCTCAACAACGCGCTGAAGCTGCACGAACTGCGCGAACGAACCCTGGCAAGGACCCGCGGCAGCCTGCGCCCGATCTACTGGGGGCAGATTGCGCAGATCCTGCTGATCGGCGTGCCGGCCATCGTTCTTGCCGGCGCGCTTTGGATGAGCAAACCGGCATTCGTCTCGGTGATCGTGGCGGGCGTGGCACTGCACCTCTATGGCGTGCTGACGATCATCGCGGCAGGGGTGGTGCTGGGCCAACTTGCGAAGATCGACCATGCCGCGCCAGTCGTGGACATCCAGAAGCAGCTTGCGCGCACGCGCACGCTCTACGTGCGCAGCGGGATGATCGCCGGCCTGCCCTGGTGGTTCCTGTGGGTGCCGATCCTGATGGCGTTGGCCGGCCTGGGCGATGTGGACCTGCTGCAGCGTGCGCCGCTGATGGTCTGGGGCGGCCTGGGCGTGGGCATGCTGGGACTGATGCTCACATTCCAGTTCCATCACTGGGCACGCAAGCCCGAGCGCGCCCGCTTCGGCCGCCTGATGGACGACAGCCTGACCGGCAGCAGCCTGCGCAAAGCCATCGCGCAACTGCAGGAAGTGCAGCGCTTCGAGCAGGACTGAGCCGCGCCGGAGAATACCCGCTGTCCCACCGCACGCGCTGCCTGCGTTTACCATCGTCATGGGTTCGACGAGATGCTGCGATGACGATAGTGGCACTGCTTGCAATCACCATCCTGGCGCTGTGGGGCGCAGCGGCGTTCAATACGCTGGTGCGACTGCGCAACCAGTTGCGCACGGCATGGGCAGACATCGACGTGCAATTGCAACGCCGGCATGACCTGGTCCCGCAACTGGTGGAAGCGGTCAAGGGCTACGCCGCACACGAGCGTGCCACGCTGGAAGCGGTCACCGAGCTGCGCGCACACGCGCTGTCAGCACGCGGCGCGGCAAGCCAAGGCACGGCAGAGACCGCACTGGAACAGGCACTGGGCCGTCTGATCGCGCTGCGCGAGGCCTATCCGGAACTCAAGGCCAGCGAGAACTTCGCCCAACTTTCGTCCGCGCTGGTCACTGTGGAAGAACATCTCCAGTACGCGCGCCGCTTCTACAACGGCGCGGTGCGCGACTACAACGATGCCACCCAGCGCCTGCCAGACCTGCTGATTGCGCGAAGCTTCGGCTTTTCCGCAGCCGAGTTCTTCCAGGCCGACGACGGCAGCCGCGCCGCGCCGGCCGTGGCGCTGGCGCCATGAAGGCCAGGCTGCTGTCGCTGATCGTGCCATGCCTGTTGCTGGCGCTTCCGGCGCGCGCGCAGGAACGCATCCTGTCGTATGACAGCGACGTGGCGGTGAACGCCGACGGCAGCATGGACGTGGAAGAACACATCCGCGTGCGCGCTGAAGGCAACCAGATCCGCCGCGGCATCTACCGCGACTTTCCCACCCGCTACCGCGATCGCCACGGCAATCGCGTGGTGGTCGATTTCCAGGTGAAAAACGTGCTGCGCGACGGCCACAGCGAGCCGTGGTTCACCGAGACCATGAGCAACGGCGTGCGCGTCAACACCGGCAATGACGACTTCCTGCCAGTGCCAGCCGAGTACACCTACACCCTGCGCTATCACACCACCCGACAGCTCGGCTTCTTCGCTGCCCATGACGAGCTGTACTGGAACGCGATCGGCACCGGCTGGGCGTTCCCCATCGAAACCGGCAGCGTCGATGTGCGCCTGCCGCAGGCGGTGCCGGTGGAACGCATGCAAGCCGAGGGTTATACCGGCGCGCAAGGGGACAGCAGCCAGCACTACAGCGCCACCCTGCCCGCACCCGGCCAGGCACGCTGGGAGCTGACCCAACCCCTGGCATCGCAACAGGGGCTGACCATCGTGCTCGGTTTCCCCAAGGGCGTCGTGACCGCACCCACTTCGACACAGCGACTGCAGTGGCTGCTGAAGGACAACCGTGGCGTATTGATCGCGCTGGCCAGCCTGCTGCTGATGGTCGCCTATGCGGTGCAGCGCTGGCGGCAAGTGGGCCGCGACCCCGCGCCCGGCGTCATCATCGCCCGCTACAACCCGCCCGAGGGCTATTCCCCGGCGGCACTGCGCTTCATCCGGCGGATGCGCGCAGATACCCGCTGCGTCACCTCGGACCTGCTGTCGCTGGCCGTGCGCGGCCTGGTCACCATTGAGCGCGACAAGCACTTCCTCAGCGACGACTGGACGCTGCAGCGCACGCGGCAGACGGCGGATGACGCGCTGCCCGGCTCGCAACGCGTCCTGCTGGGCGGGCTGTTCCGGGCCGGCGACACGCTCACGCTGGAAACCGGGAACCACAGCATTCTGCAATTGGCAACCGCGGCGCAGACCAGGATCCTGGAGGCAACGTATGCGGGGCGCATGTTCAAGCGCAACGCGGGCAGCACCGGCATCGCATTCCTCATTGGCGCCACCGGCATCGGGCTGGCGCTGTTCCATGCCGATGGCGGCGGGATTCCGCTGATCATCGGCATTGGCGTGTTGATGCTGATCGCCCTGTTCGTGCTGGGCAGCGTCATCCCGGCCCCGACGCCCGAAGGCCGCAAGCTGCTGGACGACATCGAAGGGCTCAAGCTGTACCTCGGCGTGGCCGAGCGCGAAGCACTTGCGCGCCTGCAGGGCCCGGATGCACCGCCGCAATTGAACGCCGAGCGGTATCAGTTCCTGCTGCCCTACGCGGTGGCCCTGGACGTGGAAGAGGCCTGGACCGAGAAATTCACGCTGGCAGTCGGCGCCACGGCAGCGGCGGCGGCGACCTCCAACATCGACTGGTATCGCGGCAGCGGCATCTCCAGCCTCAACCAGCTCAGCAGTGCCATCGGCAGCAGCCTCAGCTCGCAGATCGCCTCTGCCTCCACGCCGCCTGGCAGCTCGTCCGGCGGCGGTGGCGGCGGCTCGTCCGGCGGCGGTGGCGGTGGCGGGGGTGGGGGCGGCCGTTAAAACCGATTACGGATGCGCCACAGCCGGCGTGTCCCCGGCGTTGGCGTTTCCATCTGCAGGCGCAACCGCTGCGTTCTCGCCCGGCGCAGCCGCTGCGTCTGCTGGCGGCGTGGCGTCAGGGATCGCCAGCACGGCGCCGTCCAGCTCGGCCATCGGACTTTCGATGGGGCATTTCGGGTCAGGGAAGCCATAGCGGAGCCGCAGCGCAAGGCCGCAGGCATTGATCTCGGCCACGTCCTGGTTGTTGGCGTCGGCCGGCTGCACGCACTGTTGTTCGTAGGCACGGCGGAAGGTGTCGCGACGCTGCAGGAATTCGATGCCGCAGCGTCGCGCCAGGCGGATGCGGTCGAGATCATCCTCCACCGCATTGGCGCCGGACAGGCCGAACTGCTCCAGTTCGGCGTCGGTCAGGATGCGCAGAGTGCGGTTCGGCACCGTGGTCATCAGGTCATACACTTCGATGGACGCGCCGTTGCGCTCCAGATAATTGCGCAGTTCGTCGCTGAGCCTGCGCAACTCCTCGCCCAGTTCCTTGCGCGAGGTCGCCGTGGACTTCACCCGGATCATCCGATGCACGCCCACCGGCCCCACGATCACGCGCATGTCACCGGCGGCCAGCAGCAGCACGCACGCGCTATGGCACACCGAGTCGCCGCGCACCCAGATGGTCCAGTCGTTTTCGCCGATGGCATCACCGGCGCGGATCGCCGCTTCCACGCTGCCGCCGCCGGAGTCGATGTCGAGGATGCGCTTGCCGATGCCAAGGTCCGTGGCCACCTTGCCGCTGCGCTCTGCCAGCGCGGCAAAACTGGCGGTCACCTTGCCCTTGTAGCGCAACCGCACCAGCCCGGTGGCGCGACAATCCTGCATGCTGGCGCGCATGTCCAGATAGGCCAGCGACAGCAGTGGCTTGCCATCCCCGTGGTGATAGTCGGCGCCACAATCAATCCAGGCGTCGCCTGCCTCCAGCCGTTCCGGCGACCAGTCGATCTGCGCCTGCTCCTTGCGCTGCACCACCGGCGCAGGCGGCTCCAGCGGGCCGGCATTGGTGCGGGCCGGCTCGGGCGCGCGGCCGCAGGCGGACACCAGCAAGCACAGCACGAGCAAAATCCAGCGTAGCGGCATCGGAGCGTGACAGGCGGGGAGGTGCACCAGTGTAGTGCGGCCCCCCGCGCCAGCCCACAATCGGCGATGAACCGGCGTGCCAGGCCGATTCCGTGCGAGGATTCCCGCCGGCAGACATCCGGGGGAGCCGCCGTGGCCGGAAATCGCAACCTGACCCGGGCGGATTTCGATACCGCCCAGAAGCTGCGCGGGAAGATGTGGTTCATCTACCCCTTCTTCGGCATCCACATGCTGATGTTCGGGTTGTCCGGCTTTTTCATGGCCTATTCGTCAAGCCGGCCCGACCTGACCTTCATTTACCTGCACGGCGGCATCGCCATCTTCGTGTACATGACGTTCTACCTGGTGATCTTCGGCCGCGACGAGATCAAGTGGATGCTGATCAACGCGGCGCTTGGCATCGTCGGCATTTACTCGCAGATCGGCTGGCTGCTGGCGCGCTTCGGCAAACAGATCGACGACTACCCGTGGTACGTGCACATCACGCCATTCCTGTATTTCGTGCTGTACACGTTCCTGCTGCGGCAGTTCCTGCTGGATGTCACCAACAGCCGGGAAAACCCGGCGCGACGCCGCTGGGTCAACAACGGCTACGTGGCGATTTCGCTGCTGGTGTACGGTGCATTCCTGCTGCACGGGCGGCCCGCCTGAGCGGCCTAGGCGGGCCGCAGGCCATGGACAATCCCGCCAACGCACGCGTGACGGGCGCCAAAGCTGCGATCATGGGCCATGTCCATGCCCACTACCTTTGCCGAACTGGCGCTGTCCCCGTCGCTGCACGCGGGCCTTGATGCGCTGGCCTATACCCAACTCACGCCGGTGCAGGCGCAGTCCCTGCCGGCGATTCTGCAAGGCCGCGACGTGATCGCGCAGGCGCCCACCGGCAGCGGCAAGACCGCCGCCTTCGGGCTGGGCCTGCTGCATCGGGTCGATCCTGGCGTCATGCGCACGCAGGCGCTGGTGCTGTGCCCCACCCGCGAGCTGGCAGACCAAGTCGGCAAGCAATTGCGCAAGCTCGCCACCGGCATCGCCAATTTGAAGCTGTCTGTGCTGTGCGGCGGCATCCCGCTGGCACCGCAGCTGGCCTCGTTGGCGCACGCGCCGCACGTGGTGGTCGGCACGCCCGGCCGCGTCCTGGAACTGGTGCAAAAAGATGCATTGCAGCTGCGCGGCATCCAGACACTGGTGCTGGATGAAGCCGACCGGATGCTCGACATGGGTTTCGAGGACGCCATCCGGGCGCTGGTCAAGCGCACGCCGAAGGATCGGCAATCGCTGCTGTTCTCGGCCACCTTCCCGGACGCGATCCGCACGCTGGGCAACGCGATGCTGCGCGATGCGCTGGAAGTCAGCGTTGATGGCGGTGCCAAGCCGGCCAGCATCGAGGAACGTTTCTTCGAGACCGAGCCAGCCCGCCGCGCGCCCGTGCTGGCATCGCTGCTGCTGCAGTTCAAGCCCGAATCCGCGGTGGTGTTCTGCAACATGCGGCGCGATACCGAAGAAGTGGTCGGCTCGCTCGCCCACTACGGATTCACCGCGCTCGCCCTGCATGGCGACATGGAGCAACGCGATCGCGATGAAGTGCTGGTGCGCTTTTCCAACCGCAGCTGCAATGTGCTGGTGGCCAGCGACGTCGCCGCACGCGGGCTGGACATCGACGACATCGGCGCCGTGGTGAACTACGAACTGCCCACCGATGCCGACACGTACCTGCATCGCGTCGGGCGCACCGGCCGCGCGGGCCGCAGCGGATTGGCATTGAGTCTGGTCGCCGCGCAGGACCACGCCCGCGTGGCACTGCTGGAAGCGCGCCAGGACAGGCAGATCCGGCTGGAGCGCATCGCTCCAATGGAAGGCAAGCCGGGCAATGCGCCACAGGCGAAGATGACCACCCTGCGCATCGACGCGGGCCGGACCGACAAGCTGCGGCCCGGCGATATCGTCGGCGCATTGACCGGCGACGCCGGATTGGCCAAGGACGCCATCGGCAAGATCGATGTCTTCGCAACCCGCAGCTACGTCGCCATCGCGCGGGCGCAGGCAAGGATGGCGCTGGATCGCCTGCGCGCAGGCAAGATCAAGGGCCGCAAATTCCGGGTGAACCTGGTGTAATCACCGGATCCCCGCATGGGAAGCGTTCCCGTCACCGTGCACACGATCGGCCATTCCACCCGGCCGCTGGCGCAGTTCCTCGGCTTGTTGCAGGCCGCCGCCATTGACTGCGTGGTCGATGTGCGCCGACTGCCGGGATCGCGTGCATACCCGCAGTACAACGCCGATGCCCTGCAGCATTCGCTGGCCGATGCGGGCATCGACTACCGGCATTCGGCAGGACTGGCCGGGCGGCGACGCGCCTCGGAAGTCCCACTGCGCGCCACAACAACGTTCTGGAGCAATCCTGGCTTCGCCCGTTACGCCGCATACGCAACCACGCAGGAATTCCGCGATGGCCTGCATGCACTCGAGCAGCGCGCCGCGCGCCAGGCCTGCGCGGTGATGTGCGCAGAAGCCGTGTGGTGGCGCTGCCATCGCCGCATCATCGCGGACCATTTGCTTGCCGACGGATTCCGGGTCATGCACATCCTAGGTCCCGGCAAGATCGAACCCGCCACGCTCACCAAGGGCGCGTGCATCGTCGCTGCGTTGCCGGTCTATCCGGACCATCCCCCTGGCGCAGGGTGACCCGGCGCGCTTGCCCCGGGCGATAATGGCGGCTGCATGCACCCCGGATGTTGCCTTGAACGCCACAGCTTCCCCAGCCTCGCCCCTCGATCCAGAACGCGGCGCCGACATCGCCATGGATGACCTGAACGCCACCCTGGCACTGCTGGAAGCGATCATCGCCAACCGCGACATCCTCGACGCGCTGCCGGTGGAAAAACGCGAGCAGTTATTGCAAGCGGTCGCGCTGGTCCATCACCCCGAACCACGCATGCGCCGGCGCAAGGCCAAGGACCAGGCGCGCGAGCGCGCGCAGGAAAAGGCGCGGGCGACGGAGGAGCTGCTCAATCAAACGGGCATCCGCACCCTGCGCCGCAAGCCGGTGTTCACCACGCCCAATTGCTTCCCACCGCAAGCGCCGGGCCAGCATGACCCGCGCAACAGCGCGTCGGATGCGCTGCCGCACATGGAATCCCCGGAGCTGCTGCATTGCTACGTGTGCAAGCAGAAGTACACGCGGGTGCATCATTTCTACGACCAGCTGTGTCCGGCCTGCGCGGAGCTGAACTTCTTCAAGCGCACCGAAACCGCCGACCTGCGCGGCCGTGTCGCCCTGCTCACCGGCGGGCGCGTCAAGATCGGCTACCAGGCCGGCCTGAAGCTGCTGCGCGCCGGCGCCGAACTCATCGTCACCACGCGCTTCCCGCGCGATTCCGCGGCGCGCTATGCCGCCGAACCCGACTTCGCCGACTGGGGCCAGCGGCTGCAAGTTTTCGGCCTGGATCTGCGCCACACCCCCAGCGTGGAAGCGTTCTGCACGCAACTGCTGGCCACCCGTTTGCGCCTGGATTTCATCATCAACAATGCCTGCCAGACCGTGCGTCGCCCGCCGGCGTTCTATGCACACATGATGGAAGGCGAGACCGCAGCGCTGCAGGCGATGCCGGAACACGTGCGCCACCTGCTGGGCAACTACGAGGGCCTGCGCAGCGCCGACCTGCTGATGAATGCAACCGGCAGCGCGCTGCAAGCACACGCGCCAGACATCCCCGGCGCCACCGGCCTCATCCGCGCGGCGGAACTCTCGCAGGTGCCGCTGCTGGCCGACGAACTGCTGGGCCAGGCGCATCTCTTCCCCGAAGGCCGGCTGGACCAGGACCTGCAGCAGGTCGATTTGCGCGGACGCAATTCATGGCGCCTGCAAATGGACGAGGTGCCTTCCGTCGAACTGCTGGAAACGCAGCTGGTCAATGCCATCGCACCGTTCATCATCAACGCGCGGCTGAAGCCGCTGATGCTGCGCACGCCAGAAGGCGAGGCCGCCACCTTCGACAAGCACATCGTCAACGTTTCGGCAGTGGAAGGCCAGTTCTACCGGAACTTCAAGACCACCAAGCACCCGCACACGAACATGGCCAAGGCCGCGCTGAACATGATGACGCGCACCGCCGCCGCCGATTACCACGGCGATGGCATCCACATGAATTCCGTGGATACCGGCTGGGTGACCGACGAAGACCCGGCCGAAATCGCCGCACGCAAGATCGTCGAAGAGCGCTTCCATCCCCCACTCGACATCGTCGATGGGGCGGCGCGCATCGTGGACCCGATCATCCACGGCTTCAACACCGGCGAGCACGTGTGGGGGCAATTCCTGAAGGACTACGCGCCGACGGATTGGTAAGCGCTGGCGTGCCGCTGGTCGTTGCAGGCGCATCAACGGATGCTGGCGCACACTCAAGGTTGCGGCGCGAATTGCTCGAGGAACGCGGTGCGCTGCCGGGTCAGCCCGGCATTGATGCTGGCGGTGCTCACCTGCGGATACTTCACCGCCACGAAGCGGACGAAGGCGTCGCGGTAGCGAAGCCAGGCGCGCTGCGCTTCGCGGACACCAGACTGGACGACCGTCCCTTCGCTGATGCGCCCATCGGCCGCCGGCCTGGTCGCCATGATCTGCCGATAGACGCGATTCATCCGGGCGTCGGCGAGCCGGCCATCCTGCGCCGACGCAGCCGGGAACCGGTTGGCCTGCAGCGCAGCCAGCCACCGCATCAGCGCCTCACTGACCTCTTGCTCCCGGTCCTGCATGAAGCCGACGCGCCCGGACCCACCAAGGTCCACCTCATTTTCGCTGCTGGCAGTCGCGAAAGCCTGCATTGCCGCCAACAGCTCGTCCAGACGCTTGCGCTCGGCCAGCGTCCATCCGCGCGACATGCCGTCGATCGTGTCCGAGCGCCTGGCATCGGCCATCGAAGCCGCATGGATCGCGCAGAAGCCTCCCGCCATGCCGCTGGTGATGTCGTCGCAGTAATCAAAATCGCTGCCGGCCCACGCCTCGGCCGCAAGCCGCTGCAAATGCGAGACGCGCCCATGCGACTCATACGCCGCGCCCCCGATTCGGCATGCCAGCGCGGTGGCCAAGTCCAGGTTGCGGTCCGCGCCGACGCCGTTGGCATAGATCGTCATCAGCATCGCCGTGCCGCTGAACGGCCACTGGTTGCCATCCGCCCGCTGTGTTTCAAGCAGCGCGCACTGCCGCGCCCGCACCGGTGCGACGGGCATGCCGATCCCGTAGTAAAGCGCCTCGGAATCACACTCCGACAGGGTGGCTGCCGTGGCGGCGTCGGGCCAATCGCCGGGCGGTGGCTCCAGCCCGCGCAGCCGCCCGCAGATGGCCTTCGAGCCGGCAAATTGCGGGCCCTGGGTGATGCGCGCGCTGTCGTCGGCCCAGTTCCAGTCTGGCGATTCGGCCTGTGCCGGCAGGGGCGCGTGGACGATGTTGGAAACCTGCGCGACGCCCGGACCGGGCAAGGCAAACAGGGCCGCAAGAAGCCACCGAATTTTCAGCATGCGGAATTGTCCATCGAAACTGCCCCGGGCCTCAAATCCTGAGGGCGCGCCAGTGGCGACTTTGCTATCTTGCCCGGTCTCCGCCAAGGAGAGGACGCTCTGGATGAATCCCTTGGAACACCACTTCGCCCCGTTTCGCGCCAACACCATTGGCAACGCGCAAACCTTTCGCTCGCCGCATGGCGAGCAGCGCATCGTCTATGCCGACTGGACGGCCAGTGGCCGCCTGTATCGGCCGATCGAAGAGCGGCTGCTGGACGGCCTCGGCCCGTATGTGGGCAACACCCATTCGGAGAGCAGCGAAACCGGGCGCGCAATGACCCTTGCCTATCACGAAGCGCACCGCATCCTGAAGGCCCACGCAAACGCAGGGCCCGACGACCTGATCATTTCCAGCGGCACCGGCATGACCGGGGTGATCAACAAGTTCCAGCGCATCCTCGGGCTGAAGGCGCCACAGGCCCTGCGCCGCTTCCTCGACATCGCCGAAGCGGAGCGCCCGGTGGTGTTCATCACCCACATGGAGCATCACTCCAACCAGACTTCCTGGTACGAGACCATTGCCGATGTCGTGGTGGTGCCGCCGGATGAACAGGGGTTGGTGGACCTGGCCGCACTGCAATCACTGCTGCACGACTACCGCGCGCGCCCGCTGAAAATCGGCGCGTTCACGGCCTGCTCGAATGTCACGGGCGTCTGCACGCCGTACCACGCGATGGCCAGGCTGATGCATCAGGCCGGTGGCGTGGCCTTCATCGACTTCGCTGCGTCGGCCCCGTACGTGGACATCGACATGCATCCCGCAGACCCCGAGGAGCGTCTCGATGCCGTGCTGTGGTCACCGCACAAATTCCTTGGCGGGCCGGGGTCATCCGGCGTGCTGATCTTCAATCGCAACCTGTATCGCAACACGGTTCCCGACGACTGCGGCGGCGGCACCGTGAACTGGACCAACCCGTGGGGCGAATACTCCTTCCTCGAAGACATCGAGGCGCGCGAGGATGCCGGAACTCCGGGTTTCCTGCAGACGATCAAGGCCGCGCTTGCGGTGCAGTTGAAAGACCAGATGGGCGTCGCGGCGATGCGCCAGCGCGAAGACGAGATCGTTCCGTACGTGATGGATGCGCTGCAGGCGATCCCGGGCGTCAACCTGCTGGCGCGGACGCGCCGCGATCGGCTCGCGATATTCTCGTTCTACGTCACCGGGATCCATTACAACCTGATCGTGCAGCTCCTCAACGACCGCTTCGGCGTGCAGGCGCGCGGCGGCTGTTCCTGCGCCGGCACCTACGGCCACTACCTGCTGCACGTGGACCCGACCCTGTCGCATTCGATCACCGATCGCATCGACCAGGGCGATCTGTCCGACAAGCCCGGCTGGGTGCGGATTTCCTTCCATCCAAGCACGGCGTCGGCGGATATCGACCACACGCTCGATGCCGTGCGCGAGATCGTCGAGCATGTGCACGAGTGGGCCATGGACTATGACTATTCGCCGCTCACCAACGAGTTCACGCGCCGCGATGCCGATGCCGGCGCGCCGCTGGACCGCGTCAAGCGCTGGTTCGAACTGGGCCGCTGAAGACGCCCGGGAAATCGCCATGACGCCAGGCGGGCTGGCGTTTCCAGCCCGGCCCTACGGCGACGCCGGATGCCTGCATCAACGTTGCAGCTCGGCAACGATCTCCGACACGTTGAGCCCGATCTCGAGCTGCAGGCGAACATGTGCGCGCTCCTTGCGCGACAGGCTGCGCCCCAAGGCAACGCGGACATCCTCCGCCTGCAGGATGCGCATGATCCTCGGCAGTGCCGAACCGACCGCATCAGGCCCGTAGCCGGCTTCACGCAATGCCGCGCGAATCAGTTCCTCGACGTCCATCGTTCATCCTGATTGATCCCGCTTCAACGTTGCCCGGGAATGACCCCGCAATCTACACCGACTCCCGATGCTTCGTTCGGTTCGCGCATGCCGGTGCCCACCTGCCGGCGCGCATCGTGCTTCCATCGCCGCGACTTCAAGCCCCGGCCGCATGCCGCCACAGTGCGCGGCTGATCGGCGGCAACTTCCCGGCAATGCCCAGCAGGTGGCCGCGCAGCAACGTGAGCAAGAAAGCATCATTGCTGGACACGCGGTTGATGGCCTCGAAGGCAAGCGCGCTCACCGCATTCTCGCTGCGGCGGGTTCGGGCCCAGCGCGCGAGGCGCGCAGGGGCGGCGATGTCGCGTCCTTTTCCTCGCGCATCGCGCGCCAGCGCGCGCAGCGCCGAGACATCGCGCAACCCCAGGTTCACGCCCTGGCCGGCCAATGGATGCACCACGTGGGCGGCATCGCCGATGAGCAACACCCGGCCTGCGCAAAGCCGCCTGGCAAGCTGGCGCCGCAAGGGGAACGCCGCACGCGGCGAATGCAGGCGGAATTCGCCCAACTCGCCGGCGAAAGCGGCCGTCAGCTCGCGCTCGAACTGGTCTTCCGGTGCGTTCTGCAGGCGCTGCGCGTCCGCCTCTGGCAGAGTCCAGACGATCGAACCCAGCCGTCCCTGCAGGCCTGGATCATCGTCATCATTGAAGGGCAACAACGCCAGCGGGCCAGTGGGCAGGAATCGCTGCCAACACGTGTCCTGGTGCGGCAACGCACTGGTCACGAACGCCACCACGCCGCGTTGCTGGTAGTCGTGGCAATCCACCTCGATGCCGGCCAGCGTGCGCAAGGCGGATTGCGCGCCGTCGGCGGCGATGGCCAGTGCTGCATCCAGCGCGCGTCCATCGTCCAGCGTGACGCGAACGCCGGCGTCAGACTGCTCCAATCCGACGATCCGTGCCGGGCAATGCACGCGCACGCCGGCCGACGCCAGCGCCTGCCAAAGCACATCGACCAGTAGCCCGTTCTCCACGATCCAACCCAGCTGCGGCTGCCCCAGCGTATCGGCATCGAACACCAGCGGCGCGCCACCGGCGGCATCCCAGACACGCATGCCGCGATACGGCTGGACGCGCAAGGCGGCCACCTGCGCCCATGCACCCAGCGCGTCCAGCAATGCGGCGTTGTCCGGTGCGAAGGCGAACACCCGAAGATCGCGCGTCTCACGCCGCCACGGCGCGGGCCACGCGGGATCGACCAGGGCGACCTGCAATCCCTCACGCGCCAGCGCCAGCGCTGCGCACGCACCGACCACGCCGCCGCCGGCCACCACCACATCCAGAGTCCGTTGACGGCTCAAGCTCGCGCCCTCCGGCACATCTGCGGCACATCGCCGCGATAGCCCATGGCCCCGCCAACCAACCCGCCCTGCAGCCAACCCAGCGCATCGACCGCCAGCATGCCGGCGCTGCGCAACGGGCGCGCGAGCAGCGAACGGTTGGCAGTCAGCTTCGCCAAGCCGTCGGAAAACGCCAGCGTGCGTGCGCGATCTTCGCCACGGCGGGCAGCGTAACGCCGCAATACGGCATCGCTGCCGGGATCATCCAATTGCCCGGCGATGCATTCCGCCAGCGTCAGCGCATCGCGCAGGCCGAGGTTGAAGCCCTGTGCGCCCAACGGATGGATGGACTGCGCGGCGTTGCCCACCAGTACTGCACGTGGCGCCACCAGTGTCGCAGCGACGCAGCTCTGCATCGGGTACATGCTGCGCGGACCAACCGCGAGAAAACGTCCCGCCCGCCATCCAAACACCGACTGCACGCGGGCGAGGAAATCGCCATCGCTGAGTGCAGCCACCGCGTCCGCCTCGCCGCTTGCCACCCCATGCACCAGCCCGTAGTGGCCGTCACCGCGCGGCAACAGTGCGGTTGGGCCCTGCTCGGTCAACCGCTCCCAGGCGGTGCCGTCCGGCGGGCGCTGGGCGCGCAGCCGGGCGACAAACAGCGACTGCCGGTAATCGTGGCTGCGGGCCTCGATGGAAAGCGCGTCGCGGACGGCGCTGCGGGCGCCATCGGCGGCAACCAGCAGTTTCGCGCGCAATGCATGCTGCCCGTCTGCATCGGCGACGCGAACGCTGCGCAGGCCATCGGCTGCGTCACCCAAGCCAATGAAGCGTGCAGGGCGATAGCGCCGGAGGCGATGCAACTGCTGCAGCCGCGCTTCCAGCGCCTCGCCAAAATCGCTGGCCACCACGACGCGGCCAAATTCCTCCCGCCCGTGGTTGCAGGCATCGAGCTTGATCCGCCCGACATCGCCGGCGCGACTGACGTGAATGCGCCGGATGCTGCCGGTGGTCGCGCGCATCAGCGGCAGCACGCCAAGCGCGTGCAGGGCATTGACGGTGGCCTCGGCAAAACTGAGGTTGCGCTGGTCGAAGACCGCCGGCAACGCGCCCGCCGGCGCAGCTTCCAGCAGGCCGACCTCCAGGCCAAGCGCATCGAGTGCAATGGCGAGGCTGGCGCCGACCAGGCCGCCACCGACAATCAGCACATCGTGGGTCACCGCTTCGGGGAGCGTCGCTGTCATTGCGCTATGCTAATGCTTCCACTGCAGCAGACGAACCATTGCCATGAATCGCCCCGCCTCCCTGCCCGCCACTGGCCCGCTGGTGCTTGCCGCGCTGATTTTCGTTGCCGCGCTGACCCGGGTGCTTCCGCATCCACCGAATTTCTCGCCCATCGAAGCGGTGGCGCTGTTTGGCGGCGCCTATTTCGCCAAGCGCCACTGGGCGCTGCTGGTGCCGCTGCTGGCCATGTTCGCCTCGGATTTGACGCTTGGCATGCTCAACGGCGGCATCTACTGGAGCTATTTCGCCAGCGCAGGCTACCTGCTGGTGTATGCGTGCATCGCGTTGTCCACAGTGCTCGGCTTCGGCCTGCGCGGCAAGGTGAGTGGCATGCGTGTCCTCGGGTATTCGCTGGTGGGGTCGCTGATCTTCTTCGCGGTCACCAATTTCGGCGTATGGGCGTTCGGTTCGATGTACCAGCCCAACATGAACGGCCTGATGGCGGCATTCGTCGCCGGCATCCCGTTCTTCCAGTGGACCGTGCTGGGCACCTTGTTCTATTCCGCATTGCTGTTTGGCGGCTTCGAGCTGCTGCGCCGACACAACCCCGCCCTGCAGCCGCAAACGGTCTGATCGCGGCACATGGGCAACCGTCTTTCCAAGATCTACACGCGCACGGGCGACGACGGCAGCACCGGCCTGGGCGATGGCGCCCGGGTGGGCAAGGACTCCGCGCGGGTCGAAGCCTACGGCACCGTGGATGAGGCAAATTCCTGCATCGGCGTCCTGCTGGCCGCCGACGTGCCCGATGCCGTGCGCGAACTGCTGATCCGCATCCAGCACCAGTTGTTCGACCTCGGCGGCGAGCTGTGCATCCCCGGCCATGCGGCGATTTTCGATGCCGATATCGATGCGCTGGAAGCGCAGTTGGACCAGTTCAACGAAGACCTGCCTCCGCTGAAGGAATTCATCCTGCCCGGCGGGGGCGAAGCAGCGGCGCGTTGCCATGTCGCCCGCACGGTGGTGCGCCGCGCCGAGCGTGCCGCGGTGACGCTGGCGCGCCTGGAGGATGTGCGGCCACAGCCGGTGCGTTACCTGAATCGCCTGTCGGACCTTCTGTTCGTGCTGTCGCGGGTGCTGGCCCGCGCCAGCGGCCACGGTGAAGTGCTGTGGAAGCACGAGCGCCGCAAGTAATCCCGGCCCGCACTTCTTGCCGGCGTGATCCACGTCTATACCCATCCCGCCTGTTTGGGCCACGACACCGGCGACGGCCATGCCGAGCGACCCGCGCGGCTGGTCACCGTGATCCGCGCACTGGAAGCCGCGCACCCGGATCTGGACTGGCAGCAGGCGCCACGCGCCACCCGCGGGCAACTGCTGCGCGTGCATGCGGAGGCACTGCTGGAGACGGTGCTGGAAACCGTGCCGACCGGCCTGCTGCACCTGGATCCGGACACGGTGCTTTCCCCCGGCTCTGCCGAAGCGGCCCTGCGCGCTGCGGGCGCCGCCGTGGCGGCGGTGGACGCGGTGCTGGCCGGACGCACCCAGCGGGCATTCTGCGCAGTGCGGCCACCGGGGCACCATGCAACGGCAGACCGGGCCATGGGGTTTTGCCTGTTCAACAATGTGGCGGTGGCCGCGCGCCAGGCCATTGACCGGCACGCGCTGGAGCGGGTGGCGATCGTCGATTTCGACGTCCACCACGGCAACGGCACGCAGGCCATTTTCGAGCAGGAACCGCGCGTGCTGTACGCCAGTTCGCACCAATGGCCGCTGTACCCGGAGTCCGGGGCGCGCAGCGAAACCGGCTGCGGCAACATCTTCAACATGCCCCTGCCCACCGGCAGCGGCAGCACCGAGTTCCGCAGCGCCTGGCAGGCGATGTTTCCAGCGCTGGCGTCGTTCAAGCCGCAGCTGCTGCTGATCTCCGCCGGATTCGACGGCCATCGCCGCGACCCGCTGGCTGGCCTGCTGCTGGAGGCGGAAGACTACGCATGGATCACCCGTGAACTGGTGTCCATCGCCAATCGGCACAGCGATGGCCGCATCGTTTCCACGCTGGAGGGGGGCTATGACCTCACCGCACTGGCCGAAAGTTGCGTGGCGCACGTGGACGCCCTGCGCGGGTGACGGTTTGCCGCTGCCTTCCGCTTCCGGCAAGCTAGCCGCCTGTTCGCTTCCCCCCGGATCATTCGTGCGCCACGCCCTGCGCCTGCTTCCCCTGCCACTGTGCATCGCACTTTCGCTGCATGCGCACGCCGCCGACACGCACCGGCAGAGCTATGCCCTGTGCCCGATTGGCGACGCCGTTCCCGCATTCCCGGATGCCACGCAGTCGCCCGAGGGGCTAACCCTGGACCCCAGCGGCCAGCCGACCGACATCGAAGGCGACCTGCTGTCCGGCACCGACGCCAACCCGGTCTTCAATGGCAACGTCACCATGCGCCGGGGCAACCAGTTCATGGGCGCCGACCAGCTCACCTTCGACAAGGCACAGGGGCGCTATGCCGCAGAGGGCAGCATCCGCTATCAGGCCAATGGCCTGCGCCTGCGCGCTGCCAGCGCCAAGGGCGACCAGGACAGCGACACCCACTCGATGCAGGACCTGGACTACCAGCTGCTTTCACAGCGCGGAAACGGCCATGCAAAAAGCCTGAGCGTCGAAGGCGAAGCAGGCAGCCTGCGCAGCGCCACCTATTCCACGTGCCCGCCCGAGGCGCGGCAGTGGGAACTTCGCGCACACCGGATCGACATCGACAACGATCGCGGCATCGCCGTGGCCTACGGCGCCAGCCTGCACGTCGGCAAGGTGCCGGTGCTGTACCTGCCGTGGCTGATGTTCCCTACCAACGAGCGGCGCCGCAGTGGCCTGCTGTTCCCGTCGATCTCCAACTCCGGGCGCAACGGCTTCGACTGGCGCCAGCCAATCTATCTGAACCTGGCGCCGAACTATGACGCCACCCTCAGCCCGCGCGTGATGACGTCGCGCGGGGGGCTGCTGGGCGGGGAGTTCCGTTATCTCGACGCAACCGGCAACGCCACGCTTGAGACGGTCTGGATGCCGCACGACAAACTGCGCGACCGCAGCCGCGGGATGGCCCATCTGGAAGGCGTGCAGGGGCTTGCATCCAACTGGCAGGCACGGGCCGACATCAACTGGATCAGCGACCCACGCTACTACGAGGATTTCAGCAACAGCATCGACGGCCTGTCGCAATCCACGTCCTACAGCACGATCGGCGTGTATGGCCACGGCCGCGACTGGGTCGCAGGGGTCAGTGCGGATCATTGGCAGCTGGCTGACTTCATCCTGTCGAAGGCCGTGCTTCCGTTCGATCGCCTGCCGCGCGCCTATGCAAGCTGGGAGCATCGCCTGGGCAGCGTCTTCCGCTACGGAATCGATGCCGAAGCCGTGCGTTTCCACCATCCCACCGAAGCCGCAGGCGCGCGCATCGACCTCAAACCCTGGATCAGCGCCCCATTGGAAGGCGATGCGTGGTTCCTGCGGCCCACCCTGGCTTGGCGCCACACCGGCTATTCGCTGGACCACGCGCTGGGCCAGGCGCTGGGGGGTAATTCACCGTCGCGCGGGCAGTCCATCTTCAGCTTCGATAGCGGTCTGATCTTCGACCGCGAAACCCGGTTCAAGGGCAAGGATTACCTGCAGACCATCGAACCCCGCCTGTTTTATCTGAATGTGCCCTATGTGGACCAGAGCGACATGCCGGTGTTCGACACCCAGCCGCTCACCTTCAATTGGAACCAGTTGTTCCGCGACAACCGCTATTCCGGCGCCGATCGCCAGGCCGACGCCAACCAGCTGACCCTGGCGGTCAGTACGCGCATGATTCGGCAGTCCGACGGCCGCGAGCGCTTCTCCGCCAGCCTGGGGCAAATCCGCTATTTCAGGGACTCGCGCGTCCGTCTGCCCAACGAACCCATCACCGAGAAAGGCAGTTCGGCCTGGGTGGCGGACGCCAATTACGCGCCCACCGACCGCTGGACCTTCGGTGCGTCCTATCAGCGCGATCCGAAGTTCCAGCGCACCGACCTCGCCAGCGTGCGCGCCCGCTACCTGCTGCCTGGCGATGGCGTGTTCAACCTGGCCTACCGCTACCGCCGCTCGCTGCTGGAACAGGTGGATATCTCGTTCCTGTATCCCATCAACGAACGCTGGAGCGTGGTCGGCCGCCAGTACTACTCGCTGCGTGACAGCCGGACGCTGGAAGGGCTGGCCGGGGTGCAGTGGGACAGCTGTTGTGTTGCCGTTCGGCTTGTAGGCCGCCGATACGTGGACAATCGGGTAGGCGAGATGGGCAACACCATCATGTTCGAAATCGAACTGAAGGGGCTTGGCTCCGCCGGCCAGGACACCCGGCGCGCCTTGCGCCGTGCCATCCTCGGCTACAATCGCGACGATCTCTACCTGGTGCCGCCGCAGACAGCCACGGGCCAGCCTTCCCCGCCCGACAATGCGAACGCCACTCCATGACAGCAACCCATCGCCCGCGCGCCCCCCGTTTCCTGCTTGCAGCGCTGCTGCCCATGCTCCTGCTTGCGGGCAGCGCGCTGGCGCAGGAACCCGCCACCGCCCAGCCCGTGGACCGCATCGCTGCAGTGGTCAACGAGGACGTGATCCTGCACAGCGAACTGGAGCGCGCAATCGCCAATATTCGCAGCCAGTACGCCGGCCGCGAAAGTCAATTGCCTCCAGATAACGTGCTGGAACGCCAGGTGCTGGAGCGCCTGATCCTGATGCGCCTGCAAATTGCGCGCGCTGTCGATGCCGGCATCAGCGCCACCGACCAGGACCTGGAGCGCGCCGTGCAGGGCGTGGCCCAGCAGAACAGCATGAGCGTGGATGATCTGCGTGCACGCATTGCCAGCGACGGGATGAGCTTCGCGGATTTCCGCAACAACCTGCGCGACGAAATCGTCACCCAGAAGCTGCGCCAGAGCTTTGCCCAGGGCCGCATCAACGTCAGCGAAGGCGAGGTGGATGCCGCGCTGGCCAACGCCTCGGCCAGCGCCGCCCAGCAGTTCCATCTCGCCCACATCCTGGTGGGCACCCCCGAGAGCGCCACGCCCGAGCAGATCGCCACCGCGCAGAAGAAGATCGACGGCGTGAAGGCGCTGATCGAGAAAGGCGAAATGACGTTCGCCGCCGCCGCCGTGCGTTACTCCGACAGCCCCAATGCACTGGAGGGCGGTGATCTCGGCTGGCGCGGCCTGAACGAAATACCGCCGGCCTTTGCCGCCGCGATCCAGCAGATGCACGACGGCCAATTGCTTGGCCCCATCCGTGGCTCCAATGGCTTCCAGCTGCTGCAGATGATCGGTACCCGCACCCAGGCCGCCGGCAGCGGCGAAAAGCTCACCCAGTACTCGGCTCGCCAGATCCTGGTGAAGGTGGACGACAAGACCGACGATGCCGCCGCCAAGGCCAAGGCCGACACGCTGGCAGCACGCCTGGCCGGCGGTGCGGAGTTCACCAAGCTGGCCGCTGAAAGCTCCGACGATGCCACCACCCGCCGGCGCGGCGGCGACCTCGGCTGGTTCGCAGCCGACACCTACGGCACCGCGTTCGGCATCCAGGTCGCCTCGCTGTC
The DNA here is from genome assembly GCF_024498955.1 of Thermomonas paludicola. Classification (GTDB taxonomy): domain Bacteria; phylum Pseudomonadota; class Gammaproteobacteria; order Xanthomonadales; family Xanthomonadaceae; genus Thermomonas; species Thermomonas paludicola. Next base: position 2,080,819 of record NZ_CP093311.1, read on the forward strand.
GGACGGCCAGACCTCCGCGCCGTTCAAGACCGACGCAGGCTGGGTGATCGTGCAGCGAATCGGCACCCGGGAAATCACCGCCAGCGACGAAAACATGCGCGCCCAGGTGCGCGAAACGATTGGCCGCCGCAAGCTGGAAGACGAGTGGAACCGCTGGCTGCACGAGCTGCGCGGCGAAGCCTTCGTCGATGTTCGCGATGCCGAAGGCCATTCCACCCGCGCAGCATTGCCGGAGACCGCCAAGGAGCGACACAAGGTTTCGGCGGAGGATATTCCTTCTTCGGATATGAACAATGGCGACGGGTTCTGACAAGCCGCCTGTGCACCATGCGCCCTCGCCTTGCGCTGATCCCGGGTGAACCTGCGGGCATCGGCCCGGAACTCGTCGTGCATGCCGCCCAGCATGCATGGGTCGCCGAGCTTGTCGTGTTCGGCGACCCGGCGATTCTGCAACGTGCCGCAAGCGCGCTCGGGCTCCCTCTGCACCTGCATCGTCGCGGCGAACAGCCCCGCGACGCGCGCAGCCTTGAATGCATCGCCATCCCGCATCCGGTGGACGTCGTCTTCGGCACGCCGGAGCCCGCCAATGCGGCCTCGGTGATTGCCACGCTGACCCGCGCCGCGCAGGCCTGCCTGGAGGGCGAGGTGGACGGCATGGTGACCGGCCCGGTGCACAAGGCGGCCATCAATGCGGGAGGCATTCCCTATACCGGCACCACCGGCCTGCTGGCCGCGCACGCCGGCTGCGAGGTGGTGATGATGCTGGCCAACCCCGCCATGCGCGTCGCCCTGCAGACCGTGCACCTGCCGCTGCGCGAAGTGGCCGACCGGATCACCCCGGATGCACTGGCGCGCACGCTGCGGATCGTCGAAGCGGCCCTGCGCAACCAGTTCGGCATTGCCGCACCGACCATCGCCGTGCTCGGCCTCAACCCGCATGCGGGCGAAGACGGCCATCTGGGGCGCGAGGAACTGGACATCATCATTCCCACGCTGGAGCGCCTGCGCCTTGATGGCCTGCAGCTGGTCGGCCCGCTGCCGGCCGACACGGCCTTCCTGCCAGACAAGCTGTGCGCTTTCGACGCGGTGCTGGCGATGTACCACGACCAGGGCCTGCCGGTGCTCAAGCACGCCGACTTCGCCAACGCGGTGAACCTCACCCTCGGCCTGCCCTATCCGCGCGTGGCGGTGGACCATGGCACCGCGCTGGATCTTGCCGGTACCTGCAAGGCCGATCCGTCCAGCCTGTTCGCCGCGATCCGCTGCTGCACGCAGTTGGCAACGCATCGGCTGCGCACCTGATGGATCCATCGCCATGAGTACCGGCTTCACCGAACCCGCCAAGAAGCATCTCGGCCAGAACTTCCTGCACGAGAAAAGCGTGATCGACAAGATCGTGCAGGCCATCCATCCACAACCCGGCGACGCCATCGTCGAGATCGGCCCCGGCCAGGGAGCACTGACCTTCCCGCTGCTGAAGGCGCATGGCGAGGTCACCGCCATCGAGTTCGACCGCGACCTGCACGCGCCGCTGCAGGCGGCGGCGCGCGAACACGGGCAGCTGCACCTGGTCGAGGGTGACGTGCTGGGCGTGGACTTCAGCGTGCTGGCCGCGCAGCGCGGCGACGCCAACGGACGGATCCGGCTGGTCGGCAACCTGCCCTACAACCTCAGCTCGCCGATCCTGTTTCATGCGCTTGATCACGCCGCGGTCATCCACGACATGCATTTCATGCTGCAAAAAGAGGTGGTGGAGCGCATGGCCGCCGGCCCCGGCAGCAAGGTGTATGGGCGACTGTCGGTGATGCTGCAGGCGTATTGCACGGTCACGCCGCTGTTCATCGTTCCGCCGGGCGCATTCCGACCCGCGCCCAAGGTGGACTCGGCCATCGTCAGGATGATCCCCAAGCCCGCAGAGCGCATCGACGTGGCCAATCGCGGCGTGTTCGCCACCGTCGTCCGGGCCGCCTTCGGACAGCGCCGCAAGACCTTGCGCAACGCACTGGGCGGGGTTGCTGGCAGCGCACAGATCGAAGCAGCGGGGCTGCGCCCGGACGCGCGCGCCGAACAGATCGAGGTCGCTGGCTTCGTGCATCTGGCCAATCTGCTCGCTTCTGCCTGAGCACAACCAGCGCAGCGTGCAGCCCGCTAGAATGGCGGCATGAGCAGCAACAATTACCAGTTCGATATCGACGTCGATGCCCGTTTCCTGGATGACCAATCCGCGCCCGAAGAAGGCCGCTACGTGTTCGCCTACACCATCCACATCCGCAACCAAGGCAAGGTTCCGGCACGTCTGCTGGGGCGCCACTGGCTGATTACCGATGGTAACGGCAAGGTGCGTGAGGTGATCGGCGACGGCGTGGTGGGCGAACAGCCATGGCTGCGTCCAGGGGAAGGGTTCGAATACACCTCCGGCGCGGTGCTGGAGACGGACATCGGCACCATGCGGGGCAGTTACGACATGCTGGCCGATGACGGCACCCGTTTCGCGGCACCGATCCCGGCGTTCACCCTGTCCATCCCGCGGACATTGCACTGACGATGGCCGTCTGGGCAATCGGCGACCTGCAGGGTTGCTACGACGTCACCCAGCGCCTGCTGGAACGCATCCGCTTCGATCCGGCAGTCGATCGGCTGTGGTTCTGCGGCGACCTTGTCAATCGCGGCGGGCAATCCATCGAGACGTTGCGGCTGGTGCATTCGCTGCGCGAGGTCAGCCAGGTGGTGCTGGGCAATCACGATCTCTCGCTGCTGGCGGTGGCCGAACGCACGCCGGAGGAGCAGCGCCGGGTGAACCCCGACCTGCAAGGCGTGCTGTTTGCAGACGATGCGCAGGCGCTGCTGGGGTGGTTGCGTGGCCGCCCGCTGTGCCACGTGGACCGCACGCTGGGGTGGATGATGGTGCATGCCGGCCTTGCGCCGAAATGGACCACGCAACTGGCCGAGCGGCACGCGCGCGAAATCGAGGCACGGCTGCGCGGCGACAACTGCCGCAAGCTGCTGAAGAACATGTATGGCGACGGCCCGGACTGGTCGCCGCGCCTGCAAGGCAGCGAGCGCGACCGCGCCATCATCAACATCTTCACCCGCATGCGTTATTGCAGCCCGCGCGGGCGCATCGCCTTCGAACACAAGGGCGCGCCCGGCAGCCAGCCGCCCGGCCTGTATCCGTGGTTTTCCGTGCCTGGCCACGCCACGCGCGACCTGAAAATCGTGTGCGGGCACTGGAGCACGCTGGGACTGTTCATCGGCAATGGCGTGCATGCCATCGACACCGGCGCGGTGTGGAGCGGCAAATTGACCGCCCTGCAGCTGGATGCCGAGGACCTGCACATCGTGCAGGTTCCGGGCCGCGACGTTTCCGCACCGCCACCCAAGCAGCGCGGATTCAAGCACCGGCCTGCAGCGGGGCAGCGTCGCCACGATGGCGCGCCTCCGCAAGGCGGTCAGGCGCGCTCGTAATCCACGAAGTCGAATGCCAGCGCGTTCGCCGCGTCCGCCGGATGCGGTTGGCGGGACACTTCTCGCCACCGTGCCGGTTCGAAGCGCGGGAAATACGCATCGGCGCCATCGACCCGCGCATCGACATGGGTCAAGTGCAACCGGGTCGCGCGCGCCAGCGCCAGCGCATACACCTCGCTACCGCCGATCACGCACAGCTCGCCGCCTTGGTTGGCGGCGATTTCCATGGCTTCATCCAGCGAAGCCACCGCCTGCATCCCCTCGAACGGCACCTGGCCGCTGCGGGTCAGCACCAGGTTGCGCCGCTTGGGCAGCGCGCGCCCCAGCGATTGCGCGGTCTTGCGTCCCATCAAGATCGGCTTGCCCAGGGTCAGCGCCTTGAAGCGCTTGAGATCTTCCGGCAAATGCCAGGGCAGCGCGTTGCCCTTGCCGATGGCGAAGTTGCGATCCAGCGCGGCGATGAGGGAAAGCTGCATCACACCGCCACCGGCGCCTTGATCGCCGGCCACGGGTCGTAGCCATCGATGACGATGTCCTCGAACTTGAAACCGAAGATGTCCGTCACCTCCGGAGCCAGCCGCAGCGCCGGCAACGCGCGCGGCGCACGCCCCAACTGCTCGCGCGCCTGCTGAAAGTGGTTGGAATACAGGTGTGCGTCACCCAGCGTGTGCACGAAATCGCCCACGCCCAACCCGCACACCTGCGCCACCATGTGGGTGAGCAGCGCATAGCTGGCGATGTTGAACGGCACGCCGAGGAAGATGTCGCCGCTGCGCTGATACAGCTGGCAGCTGAGCTTGCCGTTCGCCACATAGAACTGGAACAACGTGTGGCAGGGCAGCAGCGCCATCCTGGGCAGGTCGCCGACGTTCCAGGCAGACACTATCAACCGACGCGAATCCGGGTTGCGCTTGATCTCATCGACGACCCCGCGGATCTGGTCGATTTCGCAGCCATCCGCACCCTCCCAACTGCGCCACTGCTTGCCATAGACCGGGCCAAGCTCACCGTTCTCATCGGCCCATTCATCCCAAATGCCGACCTTGTTGGCGTTGAGGTAGTCGATGTTGGTGCTGCCCTGCAGGAACCACAGCAACTCATGGATGATCGAGCGCAGGTGCAGCTTCTTGGTGGTGACCAGCGGGAATCCCCGGGCCAGGTCAAAGCGCATCTGCCAGCCGAACACGCTGCGCGTGCCGGTGCCGGTGCGGTCGGACTTTTCCGTGCCGTGCTCCAGCACGTGCCGGAGCAGCTCCAGGTATTGCCGCATCAGCGCGGCTCCGGCTGCAGGGTAGGCGCGCTGCGCGACTTCCACAGCCAGAACAGGCCCAGCACGATCAGCGGCGTGCTCAACACTTGGCCCATCGTGACCCAACCAAACGCCAGGTAGCCCAACTGCGCGTCAGGTTCACGCACGAATTCCACCAGGAAGCGGAAGCACCCGTACAGCAGCGCAAACAGGCCAGATACGGCAAAGCGGGGGCGCGGCCGGCGCGAATACCAGACCAGCACGCAGAACATCACCAGGCCCTCCAATGCAGCCTGATAGAGCTGCGACGGGTGGCGCGCGAATGCGTTGAGGACGCCGCTGTCGAAGTAGGTTCGCAGCGTGGCCGAATCCATCGAGGCAAACGGCTCCGGCAGCGCGCGCGGGAACACCACGCCCCACCCGTCGAACAACGTCCCCTGCGTCGGCTTGCCCCACAACTCGCCGCCGACGTAATTGCCGATGCGGCCGAAGCCCAGGCCTGCCGGCACCAGCGGCGCGATGAAATCGAGGGTATCGAACACGTGCAGGCGGTGCCTGCGCGACCACCAGATGATCGCGACCAGCACGCCCAGCAAGCCGCCGTGGAAGCTCATCCCGCCCTGCCAGACGCGGAAGATCAACAGCGGATCTTTCAGGAATTCGCCAAAGTCGTAAAACAGGATGTAGCCGATCCGCCCGCCCAGCACCACGCCGAGCATCGAATAGAACATCAGGTCGCCAAACCCGTTGTCATCCACGCCCGGCAGCCGCCCGGCGCGCACCCGGCGGCGGCCCAGCCACCAGGCCATGGCAAACCCCAACAGGTACATCAAGCCGTACCAGTGGACTTTCAGCGGTCCCAGCGAAATGGCGATTGGATTGATCTGGTGCAGGACAGGCATGCGTTGCGACTCCGGGGTCCGGGTTCAGGTCGGGAGGACTACCACTCGCCGGCGCCCGGAACTCGGTGTGCCGCCGCCTTGCGGCGCATCAACAAGTTCAACCACTCCACCAGCACCGAGAACCCCATTGCGAAGTAGATGTAGGGCTTGGGCACGTGACTGCCCAGCCCATCCAGGATCAGCACGCCGCCAATCAGCAGGATGAACGCCAGCGCCAACATCTTGACCGTGGGGTTGGCGTCGATGAAAGCCCCCAGCGGATTGGCCGCCAGCAGCATGATCGCGACCGCCGACAGGATGGCGAAGACCATGATCGGGATGTGCTGGGCGATGCCCACCGCGGTGATGACCGAGTCCAGCGAAAACACGATGTCGATGACCGCAATCTGCGCGATCACCGCCCAGAACACCGACGAGGCCTTGGTGGTGCGGGGATCTTCGTCCTCGCCACCGCTGATCAGGTCGCGGATTTCCAGCGTGCCCTTCACGAGCAGGAACGCACCGCCAAGGATCAACACCAGGTCGCGGATTGAAATACCCATCCCGAACAAGACGAACAGGTCTTGCGACATCCGTGCCAGATGGGCCAGCGTGATCAGCAGCAGGATGCGGGTGATGCAGGCCACCGCGATGCCCAGCTTGCGCGCCAGCGGGCGCTGCGCATCAGGCAGCCGCCCGACCGCAATGGAGATGAACACCAGGTTGTCGATGCCCAGCACGATTTCCAACGCACTCAGCGTCACCAGCGTGAGCCATGCATCGGGGGAAGCCAGGAAACTCAGGTCCATTCGATTCTCGTCAAGTCAGGCAGCGCGCGCTTACAGGTAGCGCGGCAACAGCAGCAGCGCCCACACCAGCACCACATTCATCATCAATACGAACACGGCCGCCGAGCCCATGTCCTTGGCGCGCCCGGCAAGGGGATGGTGTTCGGCGCCGTAGCGCTCGATCACCGCCTCCATCGACGAATTCATCAACTCCATCGCCATCACCAGCAAGCAGCTGCCGATCAGCAGCACGCGCTCCACGCCGCTGCCGCCCATGTACCAGCCCAGCGGGCCCAGCACGAGGAACATGCAGACTTCGAGGCGAAACGAGGATTCATGCAGCCACGCCGCGCGCAAGCCCAGCATCGACCATTTCGCGGCGCGTAGCACGCCCGCCGGCCCGCGCGGCAGGTGACCGTACAGATCAGCCATGCGCAAGCACTCGGTTGCGGACAGACAAGATGGAAATGCTGGCAGGCATCAGTCGAAACGCAGTCGGCAAGGCAAGCGGCATTCTGCCACAAGCTCCGTTGCAGCCGTGTTCCCCGTCATTCAGCGAAGGCAAGGCAGCCCGCCGATCCGCTGCGGAAACGACGGCGTCACTGCGAGCGCAACGCCTCGATCGGATCCAGCAGGGAGGCCTTTCGCGCCGGGTAATAACCGAAAAACAACCCGGTGCAGATGGAGAATGAGGCAGCCAGCAGCACCACCTGTGCATTGAGCTGGATCGGCAGGTCGCCGAATTTGTTGACCAGCAGCGCGCCCACCACGCCAATGGCAATGCCGATCACCCCGCCGATCAGCGAAATCAGCATCGCTTCGGCCAGGAACTGCCGGCGCACGTCGGACGGACCCGCGCCCACTGCCATGCGCAACCCGATTTCACGGATGCGCTCGGTCACCGAGACCAGCATGATGTTCATGATGCCGATGCCGCCGATGATCAGGCAGATGCCGGCCACCGCACCCAGCAACTTGGACATCAGATTGGTGGTGGCGGTTCGCGTCGCCACGATCTGGCTGATGTTGCGCACCGCGAAATCATCGTCGGCGCCCGGCTCGATCTTGTGCCGCTGGCGCAGCAGGCTCTCGATTTCGGCCTGCGCGCTGTCCAGATTGCGCGCATCGTCCACCCCCACGGCGATGGACTGCACCGCGCCCGGCGGCATGCCCTGCGACGTTGACAGCCGACGGCGCGCGGTTTCCAGCGGCACCACCACCACGTCGTCCTGATCCTGCCCGAAGCCACCTTGTCCCTTCGACGCAAGCACGCCAACCACGGTGAATGGCACCCGTCCCAGCCGCACGGTCTGGCCGATGCCGACGTCATCCCCGAACAATGCCTTGCGCACGGTCTCGCCGAGGATGACGGGCTTGACGCTGCCGCCGTAATCGCCCGCATCAAAGCCCTGCCCCTGCGCGATCTGCCAGTCATTGATGGCAAACCAATCCGCCTGCACGCCCTGCCATTGGGTGGATGCGTTGTTTTCCGCATACACCACTTGCGTACCGCCGCGCAGCGAGCCGGCAACGTATTGCACCTCGGGCACCTCGGTGCGAATCGCCTCCACGTCGCCATCGGTCAACGTCCACCGGCTACCCTGTGCCGAACGCGCGCCACCCGGCCCCATGCCGCCGGAACTGCCAATGTCGAGCCGCTGCGAGCCAAGCCCTGACACCATCTTGTCGATTTCGGCCTGGGTTCCCTGGCCAATGGACACCATCACGATGACCGCGGCAATGCCGATGATCACGCCCAGCGAGGTCAACGCGCTGCGCATCCAGTTGCCACGCAGCGCAAAGAACGCGGTGCGAAGGATGTCAAGGAGCGTCATGCTGCCTCCGCCTGGCGCTGCTCATGCAGTTCGCCGTCACTCATGACATAGGTGCGGTTCGCGTGCGCCGCCACTTGTGCATCGTGGGTAATCAGGATGACCGTGTGCCCGCCATCGCGCAGTTGCTTGAACAAGCCCAGGATTTCTTCACCGGTCTTGCTGTCGAGCGCGCCGGTAGGCTCGTCGGCCAGCAGGATCGGCGGCTGGTTGACCAGCGCGCGGGCAATCGCCACGCGCTGCTGCTGGCCGCCGGACAACTCGTTGGGAAAATGCCCGGCGCGCGCACCCAGCCCCACCGCTTCCAGCGCCGCCAGCGCGCGGCGTCGGCGCTCGGCCGGCGGGATCTGCGCATAGCCCATCGGCATCGCCACGTTGTCGGTGGCGTCCATCCGCGGCAGCAGGTGGAAGCCCTGGAACACGAACCCGATCTTGTCGCGCCGCAGCTTCGCCAACTGCTCGGCATCCAGCGTGGCCACATCCACGCCGTCGCATTCGCAGCTGCCGGAGGTCGGCGTGTCCAGGCAACCCAACAGGTTCATCAGGGTGGATTTCCCGGAGCCGGACGGCCCCATGATCGCCACGAATTCCCCGCGCTCGATACGCAGATCAACGCCGCGCAGCGCCACCACCTCGGCCTCGGTGCCGGCGGCATAGACCTTGCCAAGGCCGCGCGTCAGGATGGCCGGTACTGCATCGGCTGCCGCCATCACTTGCCTCCCGTGACGGCACGCTCGCCGGAGATGAACAGGTCACCTTCCTTGAGATCGCGCCCCGTCACTTCGGTAGTGCTGCCATCACTGGCGCCCAGCTTGATCATCACCGCCTCGGGCTTGCCGTTCACCAGCTTGTAAACGGTGACGCGCTTGGCGTTGAGCTGGGCTTCAATGGCGGCATTCCACTTGCCGCGCCGGGCATCGTCCAGCGTCGTCACGAACGCCGCAAACTGCTGGTTCAGGCGGTCGCGCATGCGTGAGCGCATCTGCGCCATCATCGCAGCGTCGCCACCGCCGTTGCCCTGCCCGCCGAAGCGCATGCCGCCGCCGAACAGCCGGCTACCACCACCCTGCTGCGGTTTTGCCGCCTGCTGCTGCGCTGCGCGCTCGGCCTGGCGCTGCTTCATCTCCGCCAGTGCGGCATCGAATGCGGCGGTCTGCTCTGCATTCAGGCCCAGCGTCGCTGCCAGCTGCTGCAAGTCGCCGCTGGCATCCGCGCTGCGGCCGGCGGCCGGCGGGCCATTCGGCTGCAGATCGGCCAGCGCGGAGCCTTCTGCAGGCTTGAAGCGCAGCGCGGCGTTGCCCAGCTTGAGCACGCCATCGCGCTTGCTGACCTCGATTTCGGCGTTGACGGTCAACCCAGGCAGCAAGGTGCCATCGCTGTTGTCCACCGACACCACCACCGGATAGGTCACCACGTTGTTGGTGGTCGCCGCGGCCATCCGCACCTGTTGCACAACGCCCTTGAACTGCCGATCCGGGAACGCATCCGCCGTGAAGCTCACCACCTGCCCGACCCGGACCTGGCCAATGTCGGACTCATCCACCGCCAGCTCGATCTTCATCTTCGACAGATCTTCCGCAATGGTGAACAACTCCGGCGCCGAGAAACTGGCGGCCACGGTCTGGCCCGGATCGATCTTGCGGGTCAGCACCACCCCATCCACCGGCGAGCGAATCACCGCCCGGCTGATATTCACCTCGGTGTTTTTCAACGATGCGGTCTGTTGGCGAATCATGGCCTGCGCCGAATTCACCTGCGCCCTCGCCTGATCCAGCGCTGCCCGCGAGAGGTCCAGGTCGCTGCGCGCGATGAGCTTCTGCGCCGCCAGTTCATGCTTGCGCTGGTTGTCCAGCGTGGCGTTGCGCAAGGTGGCCTGCGCTTGCGCCAGCTGCGCGCGGGCACTGGCGATCTGCGCATTGCCCTGTTCCATCTGGGCCTGATAGGTGGACGGGTCGATTTTCGCCAGCACATCGCCCTTCTTCACCGGTGAATTGAAGTCCACCAGCACATCCGTGACCTGGCCGGAAATCTGGCTGCCCACGGTGACCGTGGTGATGGCACTGAGCGTACCGGTGGCGGAAATTGCCACGCGGATATCGCCGCGCTGCACCGCTTCGGTTCGGTAGCCTCCGGCAGCATCGGCAGCGCCGCGCTTGCTCCAGAAATGCCAGGCCCCGGCCACCAGGACGATGGCGACAACCGCAAGGCCGACCTTGCGCAAGGGAAAGGGGCCGCGGAAACTGCGTGACGTGGGCATAAGGAAGGCGGTCTTGGAGTATTGACGGCTGAGAACGCACCGCAGCGCGCCCGGTTGACAGCCGCATCGCCGATCACGCCATCAGCCCTTCAGCGAAGCCCCGAACAGGATGCTCGCACGCGTGCCGTGCCCCGGCACGCTGGTCAGCAACAGGGGCCACTCGCAGCGTTGGCCCAGGCGGTACGCAATCGAGAGCCCCAGCCCAGGGCCGCTACCGGGCTGGCCATTGCCCCGGAAGAACGGCTCGAACGCGCGCGCCAGCGTGGCGGCATCCATGCCAATCCCGGTGTCTTCCACGTCCAGCCGGTCGCCCAGCAGGCGCACCCGCACCTCGCCAACGTCGGTGAATCGCAGCGCATTGCCCAGCAGGTTGCCCAGCATCACCTCCAGCACCCGCGCCGGCGCGTGCACCACGGGCTGGGCCAGGATCTCCAGCTGCACGGCCAATCCCTTGCTCTGCAGCTGCGGCTGCACCCGCTCCACCTCATGCCGCACTACCGTCAGCACCGGCACGTCTTCGGCATCCAGTGCACACAGGTCGCCGCGCGCCAGCAGCAGCAATGCATCGATGATCGCCTCCATTCCCGCGACCGCACCGTGGATGCGTGCCAGCGAACGCCTCGACGCGTCGGACAGCCCCGTGTCGTGGGCAATCAGATCGCTGGCCACCCGGATCACGGTGAGCGGCGTGCGCAGCTCGTGACTGGCATCCCGGGTGAAGTCCCGCTCACGGCGGGCTGCCGCATCCCGGGAATGCGCGCCAGTATCGGGGTCGGGGTGCGACGCAGTGCTCATGGCATAGGGCCTGTCACGCCAGATCCGCAACCCTGTAACCGGCGCTTTGGACCGTATGCAACAGCGGCCGATCAAACGGCTTGTCGACGACCTTGCGCAGGTTGTAGAGATGGCTGCGGAGGGTATCGGAATCCGGCAATGCGTCGCCCCAGATTTCGCGCTCGATTTCCTGCCGCCCCACCACGCGCGGCGATTCCCGCATCAGGATGGTCAGCAGGCGCAGCGCAATCGGCGAAAGCTGCAGCTCGCACCCGCTGCGGGTGGCACGCAGCTGCGACGGATCCAGCGATAGATCACCCACCTGCAGCACTTCCGCACCCACTTGGCGGCGATCACGGCGGATCAGCGCGCGCAACCGCGCTTCCAGTTCACGAATCGCAAACGGCTTGGTCAGGTAATCGTCCGCCCCGGACGACAGGCCGTTAAGTTTCTCGTCAAGGGTGTCGCGCGCCGTCAGCATCAGGATCGGCGTGGATTTCCGCGCCTCGTTGCGCAGCCGCTTGCACACCTCGATGCCATCCAGCCGCGGCAACATCAGGTCAAGCACGATGGCGTCATACGTGTTTTCCGCCGCCAACCGATAGCCGTCCAGTCCGTCGGCCGCGAAATCCACCTCGAAGCCGCGCCCTTCGAGATATTCGCCCACCATCTCGGAAATGTTGCGGTTATCCTCGACAATCAGGATCAATCCGGCGTGTTCCTTTTCGCGCATGTGCCTGCCCAATCCAGGGATTTGCTGCGTCCTACGATGCCCACTTTGAAGTAGATGCCACGTGAAGGCGGCAGTCGCGGCGCGCGCCTGCCCGGCGCCGGTCACTCCGGATGTTCAGCGGCCTTGACCAGGCCCCAATAGCGGTCCTGCTCGTCCAGCGGCTTGCCGGACAGCCCACCGCTGGCGGCGGCCAGCGCCTCCATTGCGCGAAAGCGGCGTTCGAACTTGTGATTGGCCCGGCGCAGAGCGCTCCCCACATCGACCCGGGCATGCCGCGCCAGATTGGCGCAGACGAACAGGATGTCGCCGAGTTCATCTTCAAGGCGGTCGCGCGCGGCGGCATCCGCCGGATCGGCGGCGACCGCATCGAACTCGGCACGCACCTCTTCGACTTCCTCGCACAGTTTGTCCAGTACCGGCGCCGGCCCCGGCCAGTCAAAGCCGATCTTGGCCGCCTTGTGCTGCAGCTTGATCGCGCGCTGCCACTCCGGCAGGCCGCGGGCGATGCCGGCCAGCGCCGAGGCGTCATCCTCGCCCCTGGCCAACCGCTCGCCGCGTTTGCGCGCTTCCCAGTCCAGCAACTGCGCGTCCGCATCCGCAAAGCCGCTTGCCCCGGCAAACACGTGTGGGTGCCGGCGGGTCATCTTGTCGCAGATCGCAGCCACGACATCGGCGAATTCGAATGCGCCCGCTTCCTGCGCCATGCGCGCATGGAAGACTACCTGCAGCAGCAGGTCACCCAACTCGTCCTTGAGATCATCCATGTCGCCGCGGTCGATCGCATCGGCAACCTCGTAGGCTTCCTCGATGGTGTACGGCGCGATGGTCTTGAAGCTCTGCTGCAAATCCCACGGGCAGCCGCCGCCGGGGTCGCGCAGCCTGGCCATGATTGCCAGCAGATCGCCAACGCTGCGCGATTCGCTCATGCCGGCAGCCGGTTGCGCAGCGCGCGGTCGCCCAGCGCAATGAAATCGCCATTGAGCAGCGTATCGCGCTGGTTGTAACGAAACGGCCTGCCTTGCAGGTCCAGCACGGCACCACCCGCCGCTTCCAGAATGGCCTGCCCGGCGGCGGTGTCCCACTCGCTGGTGGGGCCGAAGCGCGGATACAGATCCATGTCGCCTTCGGCGATGCGGCAGAATTTCAGTGACGAGCCGCAGCCCAGCACTTCGCTGCCGGGCAGCGCATCCAGCAACGCCTGCGTGCGGTCATCGCGATGCGAACGACTGGCAGCCACCCGCAGCGGCGCAGCGGCCGGGATGCGCGCATGGATCGCCCGGTCGATGCCATTCCCGCGCCGGAATGCCCCCTGCCCCGGCACGCCATGCCACAGCGCGCCGGTGACCGGCTGCTGGATCACGCCGAAGGTCGCCACGCCCTCTTCCACCAAGGCGATGTTGACGGTGAACTCGCCGTTGCGCTTGACGAATTCGCGGGTGCCATCCAGCGGATCCACCAGCCAGAAACGTCGCCATTGCCGGCGCTGCTCGATGTCGATCTGCTTCGACTCCTCCGACAGCAGGGGAATGTCCGGCGTCAGCGCGCGCAAGCCCTCCAGGATGCAGCGATGCGACGCCAGATCCGCGGCGGTCAACGGGGACTGGTCGTCTTTTTGCTGAACTGCAAACTCGCCTTCGTAGATCGCAAGGATCCCGGCAGCCGCCCTGTGCGCCAGGTCGATCACGCCATCGCGCAGGGCATCATCCAGTTGCATGTTGTTTCAACCATTCGCGGACGATGAACAGGGCCGCGATCGAGCGACCTTCCGAAAAATCTTCCTGCAGGATCAGTTCGCCAAGATCCGCAAGTTTCCAGGGCACCACGTCAAGCGCTTCGGGTTCGTCGCCCGGCAGCCGTTGCGGGTACAGGCCGCGCGCCAGCACCAGATGGGTCTGGTGGCTCATGTACGTCGGCGCCAGGGTCAGGCTGCGCAGCACCGTCAGCTCGCACGCGCCGTAGCCGGCCTCTTCCATCAGCTCGCGGTTGGCCGCCTGTTCGGGCGTTTCACCGGCATCCATGCGGCCTTTCACCAGCCCCAACTCGTAGCGATGCACGCCGGCCGCATATTCGCGCACCAGCAGCACGGTGTCGTCGTCCAGCATCGGCACCACCGCCACCGCACCGTGGCCGCGCCCATGCAGGCGCTCGTACAGGCGGCGCTCGCCGTTGGAAAACTCCAGGTCGAGCCGTTCCATCCGGTAGGGGCCGGCATCGTGCTCGGTGATGCCGTGGATGATGGGCAGGGGGTGGTTCATGCGGCCGCACCAATGGCGATAATGGCGGAATGAAAGGACTTCACGATGCCAACATGATAGCCGTCGACGGTGATTGGCGCGCACGCGATCTGGCGGTGCTCTGGCATCCGTGCACGCAGATGCGCGAACACCCCGATGCGCTGCCGCTGTTGCCGGTGGCGCGGGGCGAGGGTGCGTGGCTGGTCGGCCACGATGGCCAGCGCGTATTGGACGGCGTCAGCAGCTGGTGGACCAACCTGCACGGCCACGCCGAGCCACGCATCGCCGAAGCCATTGCCCGCCAGGCGCGCACTCTGGAACAGGTGATCCTGGCCGGCTTCTCGCACGCGCCCGCCGTGGAATTGGCCGAACGCCTGCTTGCCCTCGCCCCGCGCGAGGCCAGGCGCGCGCCGCTGTCCAAGGTGTTTTATGCCGACAACGGCTCGTCGGGCGTGGAAGTGGCGCTGAAAATGGCCTTCCACTGGTTCCACAATCGTGGCATCAAAGGCCGGACGAAATTCATTGCCTTGGGCAACAGCTATCACGGTGAAACCCTGGGCGCACTATCGGTGGGCGATATTCCCTTGTACCGCCGCGTGTATGCACCGCTTCTGCTGGATGTGTTGTTCGCACCTTCGCCTGATGCCTTCGGCGCGAGCGACGAAGACACCGCGATTCGGTGTGCCGATGCTGCCGCCGACGCACTCGCCGAGCTGCTGGCCGCGCATCCGGATGCCGTGTGCGCGCTGATCCTGGAACCCCTGGTGCAGTGTGCGGGCGGCATGCGCATGCACCACCCGCATTACCTGCGCCGCGCGCGCGCCCTGTGCGACGCGCACGGCGTGTTCCTGATCGCCGACGAAATTGCAGTCGGCTTTGGTCGCACCGGCACGCTGTTCGCCTGCGAGCAAGCCGGCATCCAGCCCGACTTGCTGTGCCTGTCGAAAGGACTGACCGGCGGCTTCCTGCCGCTGTGCGCCGTGCTCGCCACCCAGCAGATCTATGACGGCTTCCTCGACGACTCGCGCGAACGCGCCTTCCTGCATTCGCACAGCTACAGCGGCAACCCGCTCGCTTGCGCGGCCGCGCTGGCCTCGCTGGCGATCTTCGAGAGCGACGACGTGCTTGCGCGCAATCGCGTCACCGCCACAAGGATGGCCGCGCTGGCCGCGCCGCTGAAAGCCTACCCGGCCGTGCGCGAAATTCGCCAAACCGGAATGATCGTCGCCATCGAACTGCAGCCGGAACCCGACAATCACGACGATGGGCACGCGGTGGAAATCGCCGGTCGCCGCGGCCTGCGCATGTACCGCAAGGCGCTGGAGGCCGGCGTGTTGTTGCGCCCGCTGGGCGACGTGCTGTACTGGATGCCGCCTTACTGCATCGATGATGCGCAACTGGCCTTGTTGGCAACGACCACTGCTGCGGTACTCGAGGAAGCCTGCCCATGCGCCTGACCCGCAGTCATCTCGCCCAACCCCTGCACGTGGGGGAAACAGTGACATTGCCGGAAGGCGTGGCTGCCCACCTGATTCGCGTGCTGCGCCTGCAGCCGGGCGATGCCTGTGTTCTGTTCAACGGCGATGGCCGCGATTACCAGGCCCGTCTTGCAAGCGTCGGCAAGCGCGAGGCGCGCGCTGACATCGTCGGGGTCGGCCACGCAGACAACGAATCCCCGCTGCGCATCAGCCTGCTGCAGGGCATCGCCCGTGGCGAGAAAATGGACTGGATCCTGCAGAAGGCCACCGAGCTGGGCGTGGCGCGCATCCTGCCGGTCAACAGCGAGCGCAGCGAAGTGAAGCTGGACGCACAGCGAGCCGAAAAGCGGCTTGCGCACTGGCGTGACGTGGTGATTTCGGCCTGCGAGCAGAGCGGCCGCGCCGTGGTGCCCGACGTCCTTGCACCACAGGCACTGGCGCTGGCGGCGGCAGGCTGCGACGGCCACGGTTTCCTGCTTGATCCAGGCGCGGAAGCATCGCTGTCGTCGCTGCGTGACAGGCCACCCGGCGCCTGTACGCTGGCCATTGGCCCGGAAGGCGGCTGGTCGCCGCGCGACCACGATCAGCTGCGTGCTGCCGGCTTTACGGGCCTGCGCCTGGGTCCGCGCGTGCTGCGCACCGAAACCGCGGGCATCGCGGCGATTGCCGCCCTGCAGGCGATTGCGGGCGACCTGGCTTGAGCGGCGATCAGGCCACCGCCGCCAGCACCGTGATCAACTCTTCCTCCAGCGCGACCAGGTCGGGCACGATGGCATCATTCTCACCCAGCCGCACCCGCGCCAAGACGCCGGCCGGCAGTTCGCCGTCGTCGTCCACGGTTGCAAGCGCCGCCTCGGTCACGGTCACCAGACGCGGGAAGCCCTGGGTCAGCATCGCGAAATAGGGATGCTTGGCATCGCCCCCCAGCGCCTTCAACACGATCACCTTGCTGCCCAATCCGCCTTCCTCGGCAGCAATGCCGGCGAAGCGCGAAAACGACAGCAACGGAAGCTGCCAACCGCGCCAGCGAATGCGTCCCAGCAACCATGCCGGCGCATCCGCCACCGGATCCGGCGCGGCAAACGACAATACTTCGGCGATGGTGGCGTTCGGCAACAGCAGACGCGCATCTGCAACCTGGATCAGCACGCCTCGGATGATGTGGGTAATGTCGGACATGTGGGAAACCTCAGGCGGACCAGCGCTGCAACAGGTGACGTGAAAGTTCGGCAAGGCTGCGCGACTCGCCGCCGCGCGCCACCAGCGCATTGCTGGCGGCAGGATCGAAACAGTTCTCCGGGGCCTGGCCGTAGCCAAGACCACCGCCCAGGCGCACCGTCAGTGCCACGTCCACAAGCACCGGATCAGCGCCACTGAGCAGAAGCACCGCGCTATCGCCGGAACGCAGGGAGGAAAAGCGCGGTTCGCCGGCAGCCGCCACGAACACCACGGCGTCCTCCACCTGCTGCACATCCAGCCCATCCTGGAGGACATGCACGGTGCCGGGCTGCGCCACGTCGCCCGGCTGCGCAAGCACCACCTGCATCAACGTGGCGCGCTGCATCTGCCGCACCAGTTTGTCGTACTGCCCGCCATCGACGCGCTGACGCAGCAATACCGGGCGCGGGAAGCCGGCAGGCAGGCAGGCCAGCAGCTGGCGCACCGCATCCGGCCCGCCAACGCCTGCGGCAATCACCACGGCGCCACTCGCAAGCGGAGCGGGATGCGATGGCGCTTGCGGGACGTCAGGCAGCGACGCGACTTTCAGGGTCAGCGCTTCCATTTCCTGACTGAAATTGTGCGGCACTTCCCGGCTTGGGGCAGCCGGCAGCACGTCACCATGCCCGTGCAGTTTTGCCGCCAGGTGCCGCGCCCAGCGCGCGGCTTCCCAGCCGTCGCGCCTGGCCGCCACGTCGGCTTCATCAAACACGATGTCCAGGCCCGGATCGGCCAGCAGTGCATCGAACTTGTCGAGCGCGAACTCGGCCACCGGGTCGAGCACCACCACCACCGCGACGGGTTCAGCCGCGCGAACGTCGGCCTCGGTGGCGTCGGTTGGATCCAGCGTGGCCACCAGCTCTGCGCCCGCCTCGCGCACGGCCACTTGGGTACGGTCGCGCGCGGCGCCCATGCGCGCCAGTACCACCACGCGCGGACCGCTCATTGCAGGCTACCGTCGCTCACGCGCTCCAGCCCCAGCAGCTCGAACACGTTGCGCATCAGCTCGGCCTCCTGGTAGGGCTTGCCGAGGTAGCGCTCAACCCCGAGCTCAAGCGCGCGCTGGCGGTGCTTCTCGCCGGTGCGCGACGTGATCATCACGATCGGCACGTTGCGCAGGCGCGGGTCGGCCTTCATCGCAGTCGCCAGTTCGTAGCCGTCCATGCGCGGCATTTCGATGTCGAGCAGCATCAGGTCGGGGACGACTTCCGCCATGCGTTCCAGGGCATCGATGCCATCCTTCGCAGTGGCCACCTCGAAGCTGTGGCGCTCCAGCACGCGCCCGGTGACCTTGCGCATGGTGACCGAGTCGTCCACCACCATGACCAGCGGCACCCGGCGCTGCTCGGCCGCGGGCAGCTGAGGCGCCGCATGCAGCGGCGTTGCCGCCGCATTCCGCCGCACCAACGGGGCAACGTCCAGAATCACCACCACGCGGCCATCGCCCATGATGGTTGCGCCGAAGATGCCAGGCACCGACGTCAGCTGCGGGCCACCGGCCTTGACCACGATTTCCCGGCTGCCCACCACCTGGTCCACCGCCACCGCCGCATGCAGGTCACCCGACCGCACCAGCAGCAAAGGCATCTGCAGATGGCCTTCGGCCTTGGCCATCGGAGCCCCCACCAGCGCGCCGAGGTCGTGCAGCACATAGTCCTCGCCACCGTAGCGGTATCCGGCGTCCGGCTTGGCAATGTCTTCGCGGCTGATGCGCCCCACGCCGCGCACCGAGGCGATCGGGACCGCGTATTCGGTGTCGCCGATCTTGACGAACACCGCTTGAGTCACCGCCAGGGTCTGCGGCAAGCGCAGGGTGAACGTCGTGCCCTCGCCTGGGCGGGACGCAATGTCGATGGAGCCGCCCAGCTGGCGCACTTCACTGGCCACCACGTCCATGCCCACGCCACGGCCTGCCAACCGGCTGACGGTCTCGGCAGTGGAGAACCCGGGCTGCATGATCAGCTGATCCAGCTCGCTGTCGGTCAGCTCCGTCTCCGGCTTGATCAGGTCGCGCTCGATGCCACGCGCGCGGATTGCGGCACGGTTGAGGCCGGCACCATCGTCGGCAATCTGCAGAACGACTTCCGACCCTTCGCGGCGCACCGCGACGCGGATGCTGCCTTCCGCCGGCTTGCCGGCGGCAATGCGCGCGTCCGGCGATTCCAGGCCATGGGCGATGGCATTGCGCAGCATGTGTTCCAGCGGCGCGGTCATGCGCTCCAGCACGTTGCGATCGAGTTCGCCCTGTGCCCCTTCCAGCCTGAGCTGGGCCTGCTTGCCGGTTTCGCCAGCCGCCTGGCGGATCACGCGGCGCAGGCGCGGCACCAACGAGTCGAACGGCAGCATGCGCGTGCGCATGAGGCCTTCCTGCAGTTCCGAGCTGACCCGCGACTGCTGGGTCAGCAGGGTCTCGTATTGGCGGGTCAGGTCATCCATCGACCCGTGCAGGCTCTGCAAGTCGGTGGCCGATTCGGCCAGCGCGCGCGAGAGCTGTTGCAGGGTGCTGAAACGATCCAGCTCCAACGGATCAAATGCTTCGTTGCCCGTATCGTTCTCGCGCTGGAAGCGGGCGATGATCTGCGCCTCGGTTTCCGCGTCAAGTCGGCGCAGCTGGTCGCGCAGGCGAAGGTTGGTCTGCTCCATTTCCTGCGCGGTGCCGCGGAACGCCGCCAACTGCTGTTCCAACCGCGCGCGGTAGATCGCCACCTCGCCCGCGTAATTGACCAGCTTGTCGAGCAGGTCGGCACGGATGCGCACCTGCTCTTGCGGCGCGCGCACTCCGATTTCGTCGTCTTCGATGAATCCGTCGTGGTTGATCGGCTCGGACAGGGGTTTGAGCGGTGCCGGCCGCACCGGAGCCGGCACGAAGCGGGGCTCCGCCGCGTGTTCTGCGGACGCGGTGTCCACGGCCTCCGGCTCGACGACTTCCGGAACCACGGCAACGCGTTTCTCGGCACGCGCATTGAAGGCTTCGATCAATCCGACCGGCATGCCGATCGCACGCCGGGCAGCGATGCGGGTGTTCATTCCATGCAGGCGGTCAAAGCCGCGCTCCAGCAACGACACGCCATCAGCGCCCAATTCGACGCGCTGCGCCGCCACTGCTTCCAGCAATGTCTCCATCGCGTGGCCAAGCTCGCCTGCCGGCATCATCCCGGACATGCGTGCGCCGCCTTTCAGCGTGTGCAAATCGCGTTGCAGGCCAGTGACCAGCTCGTTGTCATCCGGCGTTTCGCGAAGCTGTGCCAGCAAGCCGTCGGAGTGATCCAGCAGATCGCCGGCCTCCTCGACGAAGATATCCACCAGCTCGAGATCGAGCTCGCTGGTATCCAACGCTTCGTCGGGATCTTCTGCAGAACTTCCCGCCGACTGCAATGCGGCCAACGCCGCCTGCTCGCGCGCCTTGGCAATCGCCGCCGCTTCAGCAGCACGGCGCTCTGCAGCCAGACGCTCGGCTTCGCGACGCTCAGCCTCCAGACGTGCGGCTTCCAGGCGCTCGGCTTCTGCGCGTGCGGCCACGATCCGCTCGGCTTCCTGGCGCTCGGCTTCACGCCGGGCAGCCTCTTCAGCGGCCGCTTGCTCGGCGGCGAGACGCTCGGCTTCGATCCGTTCCGCTGCAGCGCGCTCAAGGTCTGCCTGCTCAGCCGCGAGACGCTCGGCTTCGGCCTGCTCGAAGGCAAGGCGCTCGGCCTCCAGGCGAATCGCTTCTTCCTCGGCAACGCGTTCGGCTTCGGCCTGCTCGGCGGCAAGGCGCTCGGCTTCGGCCTGCTCGGCGGCAACGCGTTCGGCTTCGGCCTGTTCAGCGGCAAGGCGCTCGGCTTCGGCCTGCTCGGCGGCAACGCGTTCGGCTTCGGCCTGTTCGGCGGCAAGGCGTTCGGCTTCGGCCTGTTCAGCGGCAAGGCGTTCGGCTTCGGCCTGTTCGGCGGCAAGGCGTTCGGCTTCGGCCTGTTCGGCGGCAACGCGTTCGGCTTCGGCCTGTTCAGCGGCAACGCGTTCGGCTTCGGTCTGCTCGGCGGCAAGGCGTTCGGCTTCGGCCTGTTCAGCGGCAACGCGTTCGGCTTCGGCCTGCTCGGCGGCAACGCGTTCGGCTTCGGCCTGTTCGGCGGCAAGGCGTTCGGCTTCGGCCTGTTCAGCGGCAACGCGTTCGGCTTCGGCCTGCTCGGCGGCACGGCGTTCGGCTTCGGCCTGTTCGGCGGCAACGCGTTCGGCTTCGGCCTGTTCAGCGGCACGGCGTTCGGCTTCGGCCTGTTCAGCGGCACGGCGTTCGGCTTCGGCCTGTTCGGCGGCAAGGCGTTCGGCTTCGGCTTGCTCGGCGGCAAGGCGTTCGGCTTCGGCCTGTTCGGCGGCAAGGCGTTCGGCTTCGGCCTGTTCAGCGGCAACGCGTTCGGCTTCGGCCTGCTCGGCGGCAAGGCGTTCGGCTTCGCGCCGGGCGGCCACTTCAGCCGCCTGACGCTCGATCTCCGGCTGCCCAGCCTGCAGGAACGGCACGCTGGCCTCCGGCAATGCATCACGCAGGGAAGCCACGTGCGCCGCAAGGATGGCGTAAACGGGAACATGCGCTGGCGCAGATTGCAGCGCAAGAATCGTGGCACGCACCGCTTCAGCCACCTCGGCCAGCGCGGCAATGCCATGGGCATCAGCCGGCACATGCGCCGCCGACAGCCGCTTGACGTAACCTTCCAAAGGCGAAGTGAACGCCGTGACCGACGGAACTTCGGTCATCGCAAACGCGCCATTGAGCGTATGGATGGCGCGGATCAACGCATCACTGACGTCGGCGCTGCCAGCGCGTGCCTGCGCCAGCCAGGCATCGACGGTTTCCAGATGGCCACCGACCTCGGTTCCCAGGATTTCCAGCAGCACCGGATCCACGGAGACCGACACGGTTGCCGATTCGCAGGACTCCCCGGCGGTTGCCGCCAATGCGTCGTCTGTCACCGCAGGCGCGGCGCCGTCCGATGCCTCCTCGACGTTGACTGCCGCAGTCAGCACGACGTCTTCGCCGGCCGCCAGGCGGTCGGCCACCGTTTCCAGCGTGGCCATGTCCACGTCAAGCGCAGCCTCTCCACGCAGTGCCGCATGCAGCTGCGGCAACAGCGCATGCGTCTGTGCGACGAATGCCACCACTGCATGGCTGGCCGGCCGCGAGCCGTCCAGCACGCGGTTGAGCATGTTCTCGACGTGCCAGCTGAATTCGCCGAGCACCTTGGCACCCACCAAGCGACCGCTGCCTTTCAGCGTGTGGAACACGCGCCGGATCGGGCGCAGCGTTTCCATGTCGTCCGGGGTCAGCCGCCACGTGGGCAACAGCGTGCCGAGATTGGCGATTTCCTCCTGGAATTCCTCCAGGAAGATGTCGCGGATTTCGTCGTCGATCTCGTCTCCCGCCGACTCGAAACCCGCATCGATGCTGCCTGCGGCAGGAGCAATGCCCACCGAGACGGAGGCCGCAACAGGCGCCGGCACCTCGTCAGCAGCGTCATCGGCGCTCTCGGTCGCGTTTGCAGGAGCAGGCCCGACAGGCGCAGGCTCCGCCGCCGGCATTGCTTGCTCATCCGCAAGCTGCGCGGATTGCGTGGTGGCCGGCGCTGCCTGCCGGACGGCAGGCAGCGGCCAGTAATGCAGCGCCTCGAGGCTGACGCGGATTTTTTCCAGCAGATCCAGGCGCTGGCCCAAGGGGTCGTGCATGGACTCGAGGTAATACTCCATGCCGGCCAATGCGTCAGCCAGCGTGTCCAGCTGGCGACCTCCCGGGATTTGCTTGCGCGCGATCAGCTCGTCCTGGCAGTAGCGACGCAGTGCTTCCAGATACCCGGCAGGCTCCTGCTGCTCGAGGATCTGCAGTGCCCCGGTCACCTCGGCCAACAGGCGCGGCACGGACTCCAACGCCGCATGGTCCCAGTCGGTCTCCACGAACGCCACAAAGGCATTGCGCACTTCGTTGAAATTGCCCACTGCGGCGCGGGTCAACGCGCCCATGACCTTTTGCGACTCCTGCGCCAGCGCATCACCAGCGTGGCCAGCGGCATCGTCGCTGCCCAGCTGGGCCACCTGATCGTCCAGCGAATGGTCGATGTAGATCAGCGCGCCGGCCACGTCCAGCAGATCATTTTCACTGGCGGGCCGCGCACCCGTGGCGATGTCGTTCACCAGCCTGCGCTGTTCCTGCACCACTGCCCGGGCGCTCGCCAGCCCGAGCATCCCCAGGGTCTCGCCGATCCGATCCAGCGCTTCGACCTGTGGCAGCAATTCGTGCACGTTGCCCTGGCTGCCGCGCAGGTAGAGATCAAGCGCGTCCTTGACCTTCAGCAGGTCTTCCTTCAGCGCCGACGACACCGTGTCCAACAGCGCCCGGTTGCGCCCGGCCAGACTGCCGCGCGCGTGCTCCAACTCGGCATCGGTGGGCGCGACCAGCAAACTGGGCAGGGCGTCCTGCTGCATGGGCTGCGCGCCGCGCGCCGCACGCAACTCGTTGATCAACGGCAGCAGCACGATCGGGATGTCGCGATGGCCGCCCTGCAGGCGTTCCAGGTAGTCGGGCAACTGCACCAGTCCGCGCATCAGCACGGCCAGTGGCTCATCGCCGCCAGCCAGCCCGCCATCGTGCAGCGCGCCCGCCAGCTGCTCCATTTCCGCAGCCACCATCGCCGGTGTCTGCAGCTCGAGCATGCGCAACGTGCCCTGCACCTGATGCAGGTGACCCACGCAGGTGAGCATGGGCGAGGCGTCGGATGGCGCTTCAGCAAAGGCTTCGAGTTCGATCCGCGCCTGGCGCAGCGCTTCGTCGATCTCGGGCTTCACCCAGCCGAGCGCGGTGTGGTCGATGGCATCCCGCAGCGCCGTCGTCATGGCGAGACTCCGCCAAGGCTTCGGTACGCAATGCTGGCGTGGTGGGTGCTATTCATCCCGATCCCTGTGCTAATCCGTGCAAGTCCGGCGTCAGGCGGGCAGCTTGAAGTCGGCGACCGAGCGACGCAGGTCGGCCGCGAGCTGGGCCAGGTTACCGATCGACTCGGCGGTCTGGCTGGCGCCCTGCGACGTCTGCGCGGTGATCGACTGGATCGTGTTCATGGTTTGGGTGATGTTGGTTGCTGCGCTGGACTGCTCCTGCGCCGCCACCGAGATGCCCTCAATCAGCCCGGACAAATCGGACGACACCTTTTCGATCTCGCCCAGCGCGGTACCCGCGTCTTCGGCCAGGCGCGCACCCGCGACCACTTCCGAAGTGGTCTGCTCCATCGAGCTGACCGCTTCGTTGGTATCGGCCTGAATGGTCTGCACCAGCGATTCGATGCGCTTGGTCGCATTCGACGAGCGTTCTGCGAGGCGCTGCACTTCGTCGGCCACCACCGCGAACCCGCGGCCTGCTTCACCGGCCGATGCCGCCTGGATGGCCGCGTTCAGCGCCAGGATGTTGGTCTGCTCGGAAATGTCGTTGATCAGTTCCACGATCGAGCCGATTTCCTGCGAGCTCTCGCCCAGGCGCTTGATGCGCTTGGAGGTCTCCTGGATCTGGTCGCGGATGCTGTCCATGCCGGCAATGGTCTGGCGCACCACGCCGGCGCCGTTGGTCGCGATCTGCACCGAGCGGCGGGCCACCTCGGCCGACGTGGCGGAGTTGCGCGACACCTGGTTAATGCTGGAGGCGATCTCGTTGATGCGATCGGTGGCGGAGTTGATTTCCTGCGCCTGATGCTCTGCTGCATCGGCCAGGTGCATGGCGGTTGCCTGGGTTTCCTGCGCGCTGGCGGCCACCTGCACCGAGGTGTCGTTGATCGTGGCCACCAGGGTGCGCAGCTGTTCCACCGCGAAGTTGATGGAGTCGGCGATCGCGCCGGTCATGTCCTCGGTCACGGTGGCCTTCACCGTCAAATCGCCTTCCGCGAGCGAGCCCATTTCGTCCAGCAGGCGCATGATCGCCTCCTGATTACGGTCGTTCAGTTCCTTGGTGGTCTGGTAGCGAATGCGCTGTGCGCGCCCGAGGGCCCACAGCAGGCCGACGATCGAGAACAGCGCGACCACGCCGGACAGGATGCTGACCCAGACGCCACCGATGACGCTGGTGTCCTTGAGCGAGCCGAACGAGGTGAATGCGGCGAACAGGCTTTCGCTGTCCTCAAGCAATTTGTCGGAGCCGGTCGCCAGCGCGGCGGCGGACGCCTGCGCGCCGATCAGCTTGCGCGAATCACCGACGATGGCGTCGAGATCCTTTTTCATTCCCTGCCACAACACATTGGCCTGGTTCAGCGGGCCGATCGCCCCGCCTGCGCTGACCTTGGCGATGTCACCACCGCCGTTGATCAATACGTTCATCTGTCGATCGAACACCGCCGCGTCGCGCCCGAGCGCGTCCGCGGCCACCTGCGCACCATCACCGCCAGCGCGCAGCTCGGCGATGCGGCGGGCCATGGTGGCCGAGGTCACCACCTGATTCAGCGCGGTGAACACCTGTGCCGACGTCGCGCCGCCGGACGTCAGCCCGCGCACCACTTCGTTGAGCTGCGCCTGCAGCTGCGGCACCTTGCCGGTGAAGCTGTCGGCGTGGCCGGACAGCGCCAGCACCGCCTGCTGCGAGCCCATGACCTCATCGGCACGCTTCGCCAATGGGCTCCAGGTGCCGCTGACCGTGCCAATGGGCCCCGACACGTCGGCGGCATCGCCAAAGCGGTCGTTCAGCCATTTGATGTCGGCATCGATCTCGCCCTTGGTGGCCTTGAACGCATCGAACGCCTGCCCGTTGCCGTCGATCGCCTCTCGCCCCTGGTTGGCCAATCGCTGCGAATTCAACTGCAAGCGCGAAGCCGCAGTACTGGCACCGCCCAGGCGCGAGGCCTTGGTGGTGGCGTACAGGGTGTTGCCGGCGAACACCAGCAGCGAACCGATCAGCAACCAGATCCAGAAGTTGGTGCTGAGATTGCGGCCCTTGCCGGCGGCGGAATCCATCATATTGCTCATCTTGCGACCTCGGCTTGCTTGGGTGTCCGCGGATTAGGCGGCGGCTTGGCGAAATTCGGGAGTGCGGGCCAGGCGCTCGAGGCTGAACACGCCCCAGTCCTGGTCGTTCATGCGGTAGGCGCGTTCGACGAAGTGCGCGTAGCGCCCCTCGACGATTGCGGTTGCATCGATGCCCTGGGCATCGACGAAACTGCGCTGGCCGTACAGCTCATCGATGGTCACGGCGACGTCGCCGCCCGGCTGGCGCACCACCAGCACGCGCTGCTTTTCGTGCAGCACGGTGCGCTCGCCTTCGAGGAACTGCTTCAAATCGACCACCGGCAACAGGGTGCCGCGGATATTGGCCACGCCCAGCAGCCACGGCAGCGAGCCGGGCACATGGGTCAGTGCCGGCATCGGCAGGATTTCCACGACTTCACCGAAACCGGACGCCAGCCGGTGCGACCCCACCCGATAGGCCACGCCGCGCCACAGGCCGGGGGCATCCAACTGCTCGGGCAGGCCGGCCACGTGGGCCAGGCTGCGCTGTTCGTAATCGGCCAGCACCAGGAACGGGGAGCGCGCATCGCGCGGCATGCGCGCCGCTGCGGGCTTGGCGACCGCCACTGGCGCACTGGCCGCTTGCGGCATGTCATCGGCTGACGCCTGCGCGGAAGCGTCCGCAGCGGATTGCGCAACATCAGCCGCCGCAGCGTCTGCTGCCGCCTCCGCTGCGACGCCAGCCTGCGGCGCTTGCGTGGGCGGAGATACCGCTTCCTGCCGGCCCTTTTGCTTGTGTTTGCCGCGCTTGGCCATGCTCAGTGCCCGATCAATGCGCTGATCCGCGCGACCAGCTCGGCTTCGCGCGGCGGCTTGACGATGTAGTCCTTTGCGCCCTGGCGCATGCCCCAGACGCGATCGGTCTCCAACCCCTTGGTGCTGATGATCAGCACCGGGATATGGCTGGTGGTCGCGTCACGGGTCAGCGCGCGGGTGGCCTGGAACCCGTTCATGCCTGGCAGGATGATGTCCATCAGCACCAGATCCGGCTGGTCGCGCTTGCAACTTGCAATACCGTCCTCGGCGCTGCCTGCGGTTGTCACTTGGTGCCCGTTGCGTTCCAGCAACTGAACCATGACCGCGGCTTCGGTCGGCGAATCCTCGATCAACAGAATGCGTGCCATGAATGCCTTACCCCCCGGTCAGGCGTTGACGTATGTACGGATGGCGCCAAGCAGTTCTTCCCGCGTAAACGGCTTGGTCAGGTATTGCTCGGAGCCGACGATACGGCCTCTCGCCTTGTCAAACAAACCGTCCTTGGATGAAAGCATGATCACCGGCACACTTTTGAAGGTCTGGTTGTTCTTGATGAGCGCGCAGGTCTGATACCCGTCCAGGCGCGGCATCATGATGTCCACGAAAATGATCTGCGGATTGTGGTCGGCAATCTTCGACAGTGCCTCAAAGCCGTCGGTCGCGGTGGCAACCTCGCAGCCTTCCCGCGCCAGCAACGTCTCCGCCGTGCGACGGATCGTCCTGGAATCATCAATGACCATCACCCTCAACCCCTGGAGGCTGATGCCTGCATCGTCCTGCTGCGCCATGTAATCCCCTTGCGCGATCGTTATTCGCCGCGCCAGCGCGCGATATGGCTATCTTTATCCGAGTCCGTGGCCGGCATGTCAAGCACCATTGCGCAGATCGGAAGGCGGGGGCGGCTGCCTGCTACCATCCCGGCACCCTGCCCGGGACACTGGAAAATGCCACAAGCAGCGCCACTCGACGTCGTGGTCGTCATGGATCCGATCGGGTTCATCAAAACCGCCAAGGACTCCACCTTCGCCATGCTGCTGGAAGCCCAGCGCCGTGGCCACCGCCTGCACTACGTGCGCCCGGGCGGACTGGCGGTGCGCGACGCCCGGGCGATCGCCCGCGCCGCGCCACTGCAGGTGCGCGAACGGGCAGGCGACCACCACACGCTGGGCGACTGGTCCGACCTCGTGTTCGGCCCCGGCCACGTGGTGCTGATGCGCACCGATCCGCCGGTGGATGCCAACTATCTGCATGACACCCAGATCCTGGACCTGGCCAACCGGCAAGGCGCGCTGGTGGTGAACAACCCGCAGGGGCTGCGCGATTTCAACGAAAAGCTGACCGCACTGCACTTCCCGCAATGTTGCCCACCGACGCTGGTCAGCCGCGACAACGCCGCACTCAAGGCCTTCGTCAACGCGCAGGGCGAGGCGGTGCTCAAGCCGCTGGACGGCATGGGCGGGCGCTCGATCTTCCGCGCCCGCGCCGCCGAGCCGAACCTCAACGTGATCCTGGAAACCCTGACCGACGGCGGCCGTCACCTGGCGATGGCGCAGCGCTACTTGCCCGAAATCGCGCAGGGCGACAAGCGCATCCTGCTGGTGGATGGCGAGCCGGTGGACTATTGCCTGGCGCGGATCCCGCAGGGCGACGAATTTCGCGGCAATCTCGCCGCAGGCGGGCGCGGTGAAGGCCGCCCGCTGAGCGAGCGTGACCGCTGGATCGCGGCGCAGGTCGGCCCGGAGATGCAGCGGCGCGGCATGCTGTTCGTGGGCCTGGACGTGATCGGCGACTACCTCACCGAGGTCAACGTCACCAGCCCCACCTGCATCCGCGAATTGGACGCGCAGTTCGGGCTGAACATCGCCGGGCTGCTGTTCGACCGCATCGAAGCCATTGCCCACCGCTGATGGCTGCACAGGCTGCCCCGCCGGCGCTGCCCGCACCGCGCCTCGGTGAAGTCGAGAGGCTGCGCGCCACCGTGGTGCTGTCGCTGCTGCTGCACGCGATGGTGATCCTGGGCATCGGCTTTTCGGTGGAGGATGCCGCGCCGCTGGTCCCTACCCTGGACGTGATCCAGACCCGCACGCAGACGCCGCTGACCCCGGCGCAGGCGGATTTCCTCGCCCAGGCCAACAACCAGGGCGGCGGCGAGCAGGACACGAGCAGTCGCCCCGGCGCGCCGCAGGCCGGCCCTCTGCCGCAGCCCAGGGACGGCCTGGCCCCGCGGCCACTGCACGCGCAATCGCCAACCCCAAGCCCGCCGCAGGAGGCGCGCGTGGCAGCATCCACCCGCGGCGAGAGGGCATTGCCACAGCCCAGGCCAATGGCCGAATCAGCGCCGGATGACCGCCCGCCCGGGCGCGAAAAAATCGACCGCGACATCGAAATGGCCAGACTGGCGGCCGAAATCCAGTTGCGCTCGGCGGATTATGCCAAGCGGCCGAAGCGCAAGTTTGTCTCCGCCAGCACCAAGGAATATGCATGGGCGCAGTATCTGCGCAGCTGGGTGGCGCGAGTGGAGCGGGTCGGCAACCTGAACTATCCCGACGAAGCGCGCCGCCGCCATATCGGCGGACTGGTGGTGATCAGCGTGGGCGTGCGCCGCGACGGCAGCGTGGAAAGCGTGCGCATCGTCCGTTCCAGCAACATCCCGATGCTTGACGATGCCGCAATGCGCATCGTCAAGCTGTCCGAACCATTCGCCCCGCTGCCGAAAACGGCCGATGACCCCGACATCCTGCACGTCACCCGAACCTGGCAATTCATGCCCGGCGGCGCGCTGGTGGATCGCTGACGCCTGCCTTCAGCGATACAGGCAATCGACGAGCTTGTTCTCGCTCTGCACCAGGGCATCCAGCGCTTTTTCCCAGCCGCCGGACTTCTGCGTCAGCGGGGTGGGCGCGTCGGTCTGATCGCCACCGAATGAACCCGCTGCATCGCCCAGATCCGTCTGGGTGATCTGGAAATAGCCTGGACCCGCGTCGAGCTGCATCCGGCTGCTGATCGCACGTGCCGAAAACACCGCGCGATAGTCGACGCGCAGAGTGGCGACCAGCTGGCCCTGCTCGGGATCGGCCGACACCACGGTGACGCCCCCCTGCCCGGCCAGGCAGGCTTGCGCCTGGCTGATGGTCTGCTCTGGCTGGCGCGGGAAGGAATACCTGGACCCCACCATGCGCAGGATCGGACGCGCGTCCTGGTCTGCGGCGACATCGAGGATGCGGCCATTGAACGGCACGTCCTCGGCCATTACCGGCACTGCTGCCAGCGCCAATGCAAACAGCAACATACTGACCTTCACATCTCCTCCCATTGCCATGAAACGGCACAGGCAGGATAGCCAAAACCAATGTCAAGGGGGCATTTCACCGCCGCAAGGCCTGCTGCTGGGCCAGCGTCAGCGCCACGTCGTTGCGCAGATACGCCGGCTCGACAGACTCGGGGGCCAGCCCCTCGCCACGCGCAAACGCCAATGCGGCCAGCCGGGCCACGTCTGCTGCATGTGGCAACGCCAGCGCATCCACGCTGGCCAGGCGCGCGCCAAAGCGGCCTTGCAAGGCGCCATCCGCCGCCGCAAATCCGGTACCAACGCCCTGCCAGTCATCGCCCTGCGGAATATCGGCAGCCTCCGGCTTGACCACGACTTCCGGGGTGATGGACGCAATGCCGCCGCCATCCCGCTCGAATGTGCCCAGATAGACGTCGCCCATGCGCGCATCCATGGCCGCGATGCGGCGTGCGCCGGAGCCGCGCATCGCCAGTGCCGCCAACGTGGAGACCGGAATCAGCGGACGCTCCAGCGCCAGCGCAATCCCCTGGGAGATGGCGATGGCCAGGCGAACGCCGGTGAACGCCCCCGGCCCGCGCCCGACCGCAATGGCATCCAGCTGGCTGCGACGCATGCCGGCTTCGGCCAGCAGTTGCTCGGCCCACGGCAGCGCCAATTCGGTGTGCCGGCGCGGCGCGATGTCGAAGCGCTCAAGAACCTGGCCGTCGATCCAGAGCGCGACGGAACACGCTTCGGTGGCGGTTTCAAATGCAAGCAGTCTCATTGATCAATTATCCGCGAAAAACGCTTGTACATCGGCCAATACGCGCGTTTTCGGCAATGGCGGCAGTGAGTCAAGAAACGTGCGGCCGTAGGATTTCCCGAGCAGGCGCGGGTCACAGAGCACCAGGACGCCGCGATCGGTCTCGGTGCGGATCAAGCGGCCAGCCCCCTGCTTGAGCGCGATCACCGCCTGCGGCAGCTGTTCGTCCCTGAACGGATTGCCGCCGGCGCGCCGGATGGCGTCCAGCCGCGCCTCGAACACAGGATCATCCGGCGCCGCAAACGGGAGCTTGTCGATGACCACCACGCTCAGGGCATCGCCGGCCACATCCACGCCCTCGCGGAAGCTGGCCGTGCCCAGCAGCACGCCATTGCCGGAGTCGCGGAACCGCTGCAGCAGCACATGGCGCGGCTCGGTGCCCTGCACGAACAACGGCCACGGCGCCTCGCGCAGCAACTCGGCCGCTTCGCGCAGGGCGCGGTGCGAGGCAAACAGCAGGAAGGCGCGCCCACCCGAGGCGTCCAGGACCGGTCGCAGCGCGTCCAGCAAGGTGACTGTGTAATCGCGCGAAGCAGGCTCGGGCAAGCCCGGCGGCAGGTAGCACAGCGCCTGCCGGTTCCAATCGAAGGGGCTGGGTTCAAGCAGTTCACGCGCCGCTTCGATCCCAAGCCGCTGGGCGATGTGATCGAAGCTGCCCGCCACTGCCAACGTGGCGGAAGTGAACACCCACGACGCGTGCGAGGCCTCGCGATGCGCGCGCAGCGGCGCGGCCACATCGAGCGGCGTGCGCTGCAGGCGAAAGCCACGCGGGGTCAATTCATACCAGTGCACCGAAATGGCGTCAGGCACATTTTCTTCTCGCGGCTTGCCCCCGGAAAATGTCCCCGACACCATTTCACCCTCGCCCAGCCAGCGCCGCAGGCGCGCCAACTGATCCTTCGCCCGCGCATGGCAGGCGTCCAGGCCGGGGGCGGCCTGCCGCAATGGCTCCAGTGCATCTTGCAGCACCTGCAGCGCGTGGGCCAGCGCGTGCAACGCCGGCTCCACGTCCACTTCGTCCAGCGCACGCCAAACAGTGCCGCGTATCGGCAAATTGTCCATCGCCACCCGCAGCGCGCGCGCAGCCGCCTCCAGCGCGCGGGACGGTTCCTGCACGCTGGCCAGCGCGCCGGAAACGTCCTTGCACTCTGCCATGGCATCGCGCGCCAGCTCCACCAACGGCCGCGCGCCCAAGCCTTCGCCAAAGAACTGTGCGGCCAGCTCGGGCAGCTGGTGCGCCTCGTCCACCACGAAGGCCTGCGCGCCGGGCAGGATCTCGCCGAAGCCTTCCTGCTTCAGCGCCAGGTCGGCCAGCAACAGGTGGTGATTGACCACGACCACATCGGCCGTTTGCGCACGCTGGCGCGCCTGCACCACGAAGCATTCGCCCCAGAACGGGCAGTCGGTGCCCAGGCAATTGTCGGCGGTGGAGGTCACCAGCGGCAGCAACGGTGAATCTTCCGGCAGCGATTCCAGTTCGGATAGGTCGCCACTGCGCGTGCGCCCGCTCCACGCCACGATGCGCTGGAACTGCGATACCTGCTCGCGGCTGGAAAAACGCGGCTCGCCCTTGGCCTGGTGCATGCGCTGCAGGCAAAGATAGTTGGAACGACCTTTCAACAACGCGGTTTTCAGGCCGACGCCAAGCGCATCCCGCACGCGCGGCAAGTCGCGCAAATAGAGCTGGTCCTGCAGCGCGCGGGTGCCGGTACTGATGATCGTCTTCATCCCCGACAACAGCACGGGCACCAGATAGGCAAAGGTCTTGCCGGTACCGGTGCCGGCTTCGGCCAGCAGCACGCCCCGCTCTTCAAACGCTTCAGCCACCGCTACCGCCAACCGCTGCTGCGCCGGGCGCGGGGTGAAGCCTGGCAATGCCTGCGCAAGCGCCGCATCGGCACCCAACACCTCATTGACGGCACGCCCTAG